>JAJUJY010000005.1 GCA_029265085.1 Chloroflexota bacterium | reverse complement strand
GTATTTCAAGTGCAGCCTGCTCATTGGGCAAACCGCCTGCGCCGCTGGTTAAGCAGTCCGGCTGCCGAGAATTGGCTGGGACCGCGCCGGTGGGCTTTGGAAAACTGGTTGGGCAGCCGGGCCAAAATCAAACGAATCATCCGCACTGCCGCTGTTGAGCTGATGCCGCATGGTTGTACCGCCAGCGCAGATGGACATACAGCGCAGTTTTCCAGTTCGATCCCGCTGGAGTTAAACCAATCCGCTCCGGACCGGTTGATTTTTTCGCTTTCGCTTGCTCCCTCCGCAGAATGCGGCATGGACTGGCTGCTGGTGGTGGATGATCAAGCTCCAACGGTGTCATCTGTTCTTGAATCAGCCCAGGCATACCGCGGCTGGTTAGCCGGGCAGACCCAACTGCAGGATCCCTTTTTAAGGTCTATGTTCCTTGCCTGCCTGAATACTGCGATCAGTATGGATAAAGAGCTGCCCTCTGGTTTTGGCGGCTTATGGGCAGGGCCGGGGTATGCCTATCCGCCGCGAATTTATTTTCGAGACAGCTATTGGACCGCCCAGGCCTTGCTGCCGGTTTGTCCGCAGCGCGTACGCAATCATTTACTCAATCTGGCTCGTGGTGTCCACGCGGATGGCCAATGTCCAAGCGGCGTATTTGACCCGGCTGTGCATGGGCAAGCCGCTAACCAACCGCTGGATTGGCTGCCGGATCACCATGACAGCCCGGCTTATTTTATTTTGTTGGCCGCAGATTATTTACACTGGAGTGCGGATTGGGAGGTATTGCAAGAAACCATTGGCGGCCAGACTATCTGGCAAAAAATGATGGCCTGCGCAGACTATCTTCACCAGCTGGATCGAGATGGCGATGGACTGCCAGAAAAACCGCGTTCCCCCAATGATTGGGCGGATAACGTTTTGCGTTCGGATTGGGTGACATACGATATTGCCTTGCAAGCCGGTGCTTTTGAGGCGATGCAGCGGCTGGCTGAACAACGCAGCGAGGTTTTGTTAGCCGGGAAATATCAAGCCTGGCGGGCGAATTTGGTCACAGCCGCGCGCAAGGTTTTGTGGGATGAGCACAATGGATATTTTGTTGATTACCGGCGGAAGAATTTTACCGAAGACCATTTCAGCCTGGATACCATCCTTGCGATCCGTTTTGGGTTGGCAGATCAAGCCCAGACGGAATCGATTCTAGCTGCCGCTCACCGTCTTTTGCAAAGCAGGAATAACCCCTTGCAGCCGTGGGGAGACTGGGGGGTTATGTGCTGCTTCCCGCCTTACCGGAAGCGCACGGATACCTTTAGTAAGTCAGCGCAGCCTTATCATTATCATTCCGGCGCAGAGTGGCCTTACCTTTCAGCCATCTATGCTGAATTATGCCTGGAACACCAACCGCAAAGTGATGACGGCTGGTATGCGCTCACCCGCTGGTGGCAGCGCAGTTTGGAGCAGGGCTGGCTGACCCCGGTTGAATATACTTCACCCGGCTATCCGCCGGGAGCATTTTTGCAGGGCTGGAGCAGTCTGGCGGCTTTGGCATTATGGAAACATGCTCAAGAACTTGAAGCAAGGTCCGGGCACAACCAACCCTGAAAGGCAGGCTGCGCCCGGTTTAATCTCATCCGGCATGTTAGCGGTTGGTTTCCCAATACCGGCGGTCGTCCGGGTTATCGGCGTCCAGGTATTGGGGATCGGCAACTGGCAGCAGGCGGTGCTGATTTTTCTGCCATAGATTGTGCGCCAGTTCTTTCGGGTCACTGGGCACGCCCTGGGCGCGGAAATATTCGCACACCCGGGCTATGTCACGTTCAAAGATGCGCAGCGCATTGATGTTTTGATCGGGGTGAATTGCCTGCGGAAAATCGATGATGCTGATCTCGCCTTCCCAGTACAGAATGTTATAGGCCGACAGGTCGCCGTGGATGCGGTTATGAGCCAGCATCAGTTCGATGTTGTGGATGACCCGCTCAAATAATTGGCGGGCTTCCTCGCGGTCCAGGTCAACACTATTCAGGGTTGGGGCGCAGCCGTCCAGGTCACCGATGTATTCCATCAGGATGGCGTTATTACCGCTGGTCAGCGGGCGGGGGATATCCGCGCCTGCCTGGTGCAAAATGCACATGGTCTGGTATTCATGCTCAATCCAGGAAGCGTGCAGAAGTTCACGGCCGTATTCGGTTCTTTTGCGCATGGCGTGCAGCATGCCGTCATTGGTGATCACGTTACCGGCTGAATCCAGGTTATCCCGGCCTTCGCGGTACATGTGATCATTTTTGAGGTTGCGGAAGCGGCGCGGGCGATACACTTTAGCAGCAATCCACTCCATTTGCGCACTTGGATTGGCCTGGCAGAGATAGACAGAGGCCTCTTTGCCGCCCTTGACCATGCGCAGCACATCGTCAAACCACTGCTGTTCAAAAAATCCACCCAGCGAGTCGCGAATCCAGACGGCCTCGTAGCGGGAGGGCTGGTAGGTGAAAGAGAGTATCTTTTGCTGTTCGGTTTCTTCTGCCAATAAAATTTCCGCGACTGGCGCAGGCGGTTGGGCTGCCGGAACCGGCTTGGCTTTTGCCGGTTTGCGCGGAGCGCGCGGTACATTTTTTAAGTAGTTCGGGCTTTGCAGTTCGCCCAGGTCTTCCCAAATTTCGTTGTCTTGAAGATTACGCATATATCTTATCCTTGCGTGATAGTTTGTTCGATTGCGTGATGGAGCCGGATAAGGCTCTTGATTTCACAGAAAAAAAGTTTGGTTTCAAGGTTTTGTCCACCGGTTTAAAAAAGGCCGCAGGTTCTAATCCTGCGGCAGGCAAAAAAAATGCCACAGGCAGCGCCTGTGGCATGGAATGACACAATTGAATCAACGGCTTCTCAGCGCGTTATCCACAAGGCGCACAAAATAATTTCGTGTGAAAACGAAGTGTGATCCGTGACATCAGTTGTGCGCCTCCTTTCGAGATAAAATCGTTGAGATTCCTCAAACCTCCCTCAGGATACTCATTTAATTCCGTTGTGTCAAGGGGGGAATATAAAAAGTGCATGCGGTTCAACACCACATGCACTTTGGTTAAACAAGATTAAATTTAGGCGATGACGCTCAGCTTGCGCCCGACTTTGGCGAAGGCCTCCAGACCCTGGTCCAGGTCTGCCCGGCTGTGGGCGGCGGAGATCATCACGCGGATGCGCGCCTTGCCACGCGGTACGGTGGGGAAGCCAATCGACATGGCAAACACACCTTCTTCGTACAGCTCGCGGCTGAACTGCTGTGCAAGCGGCGCTTCACCGAGCATGATCGGGGTGATGGGGGTGACGGAATTGCCGGTGTTGAAGCCCAGTTTGGCCATTTCACCCTTGAAGTATTTGGCATTGTCCCACAGGCGGTCCACCAGCTCGGTGGATTCTTCGAGCAGGTCCACGGCAGCCAGGCAGGCGGCCACATCCGGCGGGGTAACCGCTGAGGAGAACAGGAAGGGGCGTCCGCGCTGGCGCAGCCATTCAATGATGACGGGATTACCGGCAACAACGCCGCCAACCGCACCAAAGGCCTTGGAGAGGGTGCCAACTTCCACGTCCACTTTGCCGTGCAGGCCAAAGTGATCGACAATACCGCGGCCGCCCTTACCCATCACGCCTTCACCGTGCGCATCATCGACCATCAGCATGATGTCGTGAGCGTTGGTGACTTCGTAAATTTTATCCAGCGGAGCAATATCGCCGTCCATGCTGAAAACGCCGTCGGTGATGACCAGCGCGCGGCGATAGGTGCCTTCATTTTCGCGGATCACGCGGTCCAGGTCAGCCGGGTCAGCGTGGGCAAAGCGGATGATCTTTGCGCCGGACAGGCGGCTGCCGTCGATGATGCTGGCGTGATTGAGTTCATCGGAGAAAATCACGTCTTCTTTGCTGACCAGCGCCGGGATGGTGGCCAGGTTGGCGGTGAACCCGGATTGGAAGGTGATGGCCGACTCGACGCCCTTGAATTTGGCCAGGCGGCGTTCTAATTCCAGGTGGATGTCCATTGTGCCGGCGATGGAACGGACTGCGCCCGGGCCAACCCCGTATTTTTCTAAAATATCGCGTGCGGCGGAAACGATGCGCGGGTGGTTCGCCAGTCCCAGGTAGTTATTCGAGCAAAAGTTAAGCACTTTTTTGCCGTCAACAACCAGCCAGGCGCCCTGCGGGGAGCTTAATGTCCGGATGCGATTATACAGACCGTTTTCCTTCAAGCTATCGATTTCTTGTTGGACCCAGTTTAATCGATTTGACATGTTTACCTCAGGTGTGGAATTTGGAAAATGCAAGCCCGATTGACCCCTTGATGGGATCTGGTTTGATTATACTCCACTTCAAAGCTACTTCTCGCCGGTTATTTGTGCTGCAGCCAGGTAGCCTGTTTCGGCCAGGGCACGCAGCAGGGCTTCTTCAGCGCCGGGGCGGACGATGACGGTGGTGTCATTCAACGCTTCTGCCAAAAAACGTGCCGCGCGCGAGCGCCGGATGGCAGCCATGACCTCGGGGGAGGTGGTGCGCAAGAGAGTCACGCGTTCGATGCGCGCCTGCACGCCAGATTGTTCCCAGCGATCCAAAGCCTGCAGTAGGGTGGGCGGCAGCGGGCCAACCGCGTGTTTGCGCAGCAGGCTGAGCAAGTGAGCTGGTTTCAGCCCTTGCTGGCGCGCGCGCTCCAGTGATTCGGGGGTGAGCAGGTAGGTGTATTCGCCGTGAACGGGCGGCAGCCAGCGGCCAAAGCGGGCAATCTGGTAGCGCACCGGGCGCGGGGTCAGTTCGGGCAATACCAGGCGGCCGTCTGCCAGAACTTTCAGGCTGGCCTCTTCAACGCGCAAACCGGCAGGCGGCTGCCCGTGCCACAGGCTGGCAGCCCAGGCGGTCGGGCGAAAGGCGGTTGGCAGCGCGCCGGGTTCAGGCGCGGCTAATTCGTAGATCCCCAGCCAGTGCATTGGGCCGGTAATCAGGAAGCGGATTAAGGCTCCTTCCACCTCGTCCCAACTGGCAAATCCGCGCAAATACTGGTCGCTGTCGGCCTTGCGGATGAACCAGGAATCGTAATCCCCGGCGGGACGCTGAAAGTCGGGATTCTGTTCGCGTACTGCACTGGTAAATGCTGAAAGGCTCCACCAGTTATCTTGCGGCAGGTGGCTGAGCAGGTTGAGCAGGAAATGGCGGGTTTGCAGCGGGGTGTTGATCCATTCCCCTTCGCAGACCAGGCCGGGCAGCAAACGCAGTTCGTTGAAGTTTGTGGACTGCATCCAGGCTTCGGCCAAGGTGGCCAGCGCCTGCCCGCGCGGGGCTTCCAAAAACTTGCGCACCGGTTCGGGCTGCGGAAGTTGGTTCGCGTCTAATAAATTCGCGGCGTACAGCAAGCGCTGTAAGATCGGGCGGGGGATATTTTCTTCGATTGGCAGGTTATCAATCTCACTGCCCATGCGCAGCGCGGCCAGCAAGGTGCAGGCCTGATCGAGGATATGGTCATTGGCGGGGATTGGGTGGGCGCATTCCAACCGCGAAGCAGGCCGGCCTAACGGCTGTTCGATGGATGCAGCCAGCGAGGGCAGCAGTTCCACCAGGTCATCCGGGATATAGGCAAATTCTTGCGGTTCAGGGGTGACGTTTAAGAAAGCCCGCCCAATCAATGCGCGGTACCAGAGCATTTCTGCGGGTGAAACGGGTTTCAGGTCCGGGCGTTCCCGGTCGCGGCGGGCGGTGCCCATCGTGCGGACTTCGCCAAACTTGCGGCAAAACTGCGGCCAGGACATACGTCCTTCGTTGGCCAGGATCGCTTGCAAGGCCTGTTGGGCCGGATTCGGCAGAGCTTCAACCACTTCCGGCACCAGCGATGGGTTAAGCAGGGTGCCGGTCAGGGCGGGTAGTGCCGTGCGAACGTCCGGGGCGTTGAGGTCCATGCCCCATAATCCGGCTACCATTTTCAGGAAACCCAGGTCATGTCCTTGAAGGGTGTGAAGCAGGTCGGGCATTTACCTTCCTTGTGATGGAGAAATCAGGCAGACAGGGCAATTTGCACTGCACCTGGAACAGACTCGATGACGATTTTTTGCAGCCTGGAATCCATGCCCGCATAGATTTCTCCATCGGTATGGATGCGCAGGGGCAAGTTTGCTGTTAATTGTAATCGCTTGAAGCGGCCTGTGGAAATATATTTCAGGCTGGTATGGGTTCCGCGCATAAAATGAGGGATTGTCAGGAGCATTTGCAAACGAGAGATGCGCTGGACGGTGGCATAATCCAAAAGTCCATCATTCAGATGTGCTTCTGGGGCGATCCAAAATGCGCCACCTTCCCGGCGGCCGTTGCCAATTACCATCATAATCAGGCGGTCTTGCCAGATACGCCCATCCTCTTCTGCCTGAACGAAGATGGGGTTGTGATTATAGAGAATGGTTTGCAAAGCGGCGATTAAATAAATGCCGAAGCCGCGCGCATAGGTCACCTGCCGGGAGCGGATATTTACGATGGCATCAAAACCGATGCCTAACGAATTGGTCCAATATTCGGAGCGGCCTGTCTCGTCTTGAATCAATCCGATATCGATTGGGCGGGCTGCTGTGCCTAGAGCGGTTTGCAATGCGGCCTGCGGATTGGCCGGAATCGCAAGCGCTTTGGCAAAATCGTTACCGGAGCCGACCGGTACAATACCCAGGCTGGGCCGCCGGGCGGAATCCACACGCATTAACCCATTGACCACCTCGTGAATGGTTCCATCTCCACCGATGGCAACAATCCGCTGCGCCTGCTCTTGAATAGCCTGCGCAGTCAATTCAAGGCTGTGCTGGTAATATTGGGTCTCATGCCAGGTGATCGTTTGATCGCCGCTGGTGAGCGGGCGCAGAACATCGATGATTTTTTTTGCGTTACCTTGATTCGCAAGGGGGTTGCAGAGGACGAACGTTTTTATGGACATGGTTTGCGCCTGTGATCATCGAGAGATGGTCGTATTATACCTTTTCGTTTGACACTGCATACTCCACACCCAACAGGACTGTAAGGTGTTCGGAGGGGAAGCGGCGGGTATTTTAATTGACGCTGGCCTTTAGAGTAATGTATAATTCTGAAATGGTGTATATATCACGCTTTGAGGCTAACACATGGCTCTAAGGGGCAACCTCCGCGATTTCACAATTACCCAACTGCTCAATTTAGTTAATCTGGCACATAAAACCGGAACTTTGGTAATTGAAGGACCGGGCGAAGTGGCTCAGATTGCGTTTCGTGATGGGAAGCTGGCCTTTGCCCAAATTGGGCAAGAGGACAGCGGCCTTGCGTCTATCCTGGAGCGCAATAAAAAGATCACCCCGCGCCAGGCAAGCTTGATTCGCGAGCGCACCCGGCAGATGTCGGATAAAGAAATTGGCCTCCTGTTGATTAATGCTGGCTATTTAAGCCAGGGGGATATCTTAGAAAGCTTGCAGCAATATGCTATCAGTGTGGTTCGCAGGTTGTTTACCTGGGTGGAAGGCTTCTTCCGTTTTGACCAGGACAGCCCAATGCCGGTGGGGAAAATTCCGGTACGAATTGACCTGGAGAATTTAATCATTGAAGGTTCCCGGCAGCTGCGAGAATGGGAGCAGCTCCAGGAAGAAATCCCCAGTTTGGATATGGCATTGAAATTTACTGACCGGCCAGGGACCAATCTGCGCAATGTGAATTTGAGTGTTGAGGAATGGCGGGTCGTTTCTTATGTAAATCCCAAAAACACGATGCGTCAGATCGCCCATACGACCAAGATGAACGATCTGGAAATTCGCCGGGTTGTTTATGCTTTATTGCAGGCTGGGCTGGTGGAAATTATTCGCCCCGGCGGTGCTCCTCCTTCTATTCCGGCCCGGTCTTTCCCGACCCAGAATAAAGAGGAGCAGGTATCACTTGTAAACCGTTTGATCAGCCGGATCCGATCTATCTAACCCTTACACCGAAGGACATTATCGAATGCAGACAGTCAAAATCGTAGTCACCGGACCGTTTAATGCCGGTAAAACCGAATTCATTCGTGCTGTGAGTGAAATTGACGTAGTTTCCACCGAGCGGAAAATTTCTTCGGATGTGGAAAAAGTAAAAGAAAATACGACGGTGGCCATGGATTTCGGCCGTATTACAGTAGATGACGACCTGATCCTGTATTTATTCGGCACTCCGGGACAAAAACGATTTGATTTCATGTGGGAAATTCTCTCAGAGGGTATGTTGGGCTTTATTGTTATGGTGGACAGTACCCGCCCTGAAACTTTCCGCGAAGCACGCAGCATTTTGGAAACATTCCGCGCCTACGCACCAACGCCTTATGTGGTGGCTGCAAATAAACAAGACCGGGAAGATGCCTGGGACCTTGAAGATATGCGCGTGGCACTGCGCTTAGACCCCAAGGTAAAGTTCCTGCCTTGTGTCGCCAGAGATAAAGCAACCGTCAAGAACGTGCTGCTGGAATTGCTGTATAGTATCCTTGCGGAAATGGAGGGGGGCAAATCCTGAGTTTGCCCGCAAAGTATAAAAAAACGTGTCATCCATCACAACAGACCAGGGTATCTTACACTACGAAGTTTACGGCAAAGGTAAGCCTGTTATTTTGTTGCACGGCTGGTTAGGCTCCTGGGGGTTATGGCAAGAGACGATGACTTACCTGGGGCAGTCTTACCGCACTTATGCACTGGATTTTTGGGGGTTTGGTGAATCCGGACGCAAACTGGATACATACCAGGTGGATGATTTTATTAACCTGGTGGATCAATTTATGGATAAGCTGGGTATTGTGAGCGCGCCGCTGGTTGGTCACAGTATGGGGGGCACAGTTAGCCTTTCGGTGGCGCTGCGTTATCCGGAACGTGTGGAAAAAGTGGTCATCATTGGCTCGCCGATTGTGGGATCGTCATTAGCGTTCCCGCTCAAACTGGCGGGGCAGCGGGTGATCGCCTTTTTGTTGTTTAGCCTGTTTGGTGTCTTTCGGGCTGGCATGCGGGTTGCATCTCCTTTCATATGCCGTGACCCAAATTTTCCAGACATGATGGACCGCGACCTTTCGCGGACAACCCTTGAATCCTTCCTCAACAGCATTGCCTCGCTGCGCCGTACTGACCTGCGCCCTGCCCTTCATCAAATCAATGTACCTGTGATGGGAATGTTTGGCGATCGGGATAATATTGTTCATCCCAGGCAGTGGCAGCCGCTTCTGGCGGGTGTGCCTTCAGCGCGGATTGAGCGGTTTAAGAACGCCGGGCATTTCATTATGTTGGACGAACCGCAGCCCTTCCAGGCAAAGTTGAAGGATTTTCTGGACCAAAAAATTGAGAAACCCCTATGAGTATTGATACGACCCTGCGCTGTTCCAATTTGATTTCAAAAATTGTTGTTGAGGGGGTGCAGGAAATGATTGCCCAGGCAGGCTTAAATGCCTTAATTCACCGGGCATTGAGTGACGGCCTGATGGAAAAGAATCCCACAGCAGGTTCTTCTGTGCTATTGGAACCGGGCGATATTAAAGCTTTACATATTGCCGCTGATAAAGTCTATGGACCGCGGGGAGCGCGCGGAATTGCGCTGCGTTCTGGCCGGGCTGGCTTTGGTTATTTTCTGCGGAAATATGGCGAGTTGTTAGGCTTTGAGACGATGGAATATCGTTTGCTGCCCAGCCGTATTCGCCTGGGAAAAGGTCTGGAACGAATCGCGGAAATGCTGCGCGAACAATGCGGCCTGGATGTTCAGGTAGAGAATGACGGGCGGAACTGGTTCTGGCGGGTGGAAAATTGCCCTGAATGCCTGGATCAGCAAAGCGAGAGCAGTCTGTGCCATTTTACGGCGGGTTTTCTGCAGGAATATTTATCCTGGGCCAGCGGCGGGAAATATTACCAGGTGACTGAACTCCAATGCCGGTCTTGCGGTGCGGAAGCCTGCGTTTTCCAAATCGACCAGCGCGCACTGGATTAAAGGACTGCGGCAATGTTTAAAATTATTTTGCAGTGTCCGCGTTATCTGTCGCCATTCAATGAGCGCGCGCGCGATCTGCGAGTTTTGAATAAGCCGTTGTGGCTCTTTCAGCGGGATGTGCTTGCTCCTTATACCACGCATGAATTGGAATTACCCGCCGAAGCGCGTCTGCCGCAAACGCATGAACCCTGCCTGGTGTACCGCGATAACCTACTGTTTGACCAGGATTATATCGATGCGTTTATTCGTGAGGCGAAGCATCATGGGCGGGCGGTTCGGGCAGCCTTCTCCAGCAAGGACCCTGCTTTTCGTGAGCACTGCCTGCCGCTTTCTGCTTCCTATACCCCTGCCGGTGATTTCTATCTGGCAGATTTATGGTATTACCCCAACGGCCCGGAACCTGATGCCGAACCGCTGGTTATTGATATGCTCTCCAAAGAAATTGGCTATTATCATGTGCCTACCTATATGGCCTCCGAGCAGGGTGACCTGGTTTATCAGGTTCCGCTGCGCTCGATGATTGCGATTGACTCGTGGGTGCATATTTTTATTGCGGATACCGTTTTTGGCCTGTTTGGCCGCGGTGCGCGGTTTGAAGACCGCCTGAACCGCGACCCGTTTTTCAAATTGGGTGTCCTGGGCGCTGCGCTGTATGAAGGCCGCCAGGTGCTGGAATGTTCAAAGCTGGTGCAAATTGGGCGCAACTGTTCAATCGATCCCTCGGCGGTGATTCACGGCCCAACGACGATTGGTGATAATGTGACGGTGGGCGCAGGTGCAGTGATTGAGAACTGCATCATTGGGGATAATGTCAATGTTTCGCAAGGCTGCCAGCTGATGCTTTCGGTGGTAGGGGACGGCACTTTCTTGCCGTTCCGGGCTTCCTTGTTCATGACCACCATCATGGATAACAGCATGGTGGCGCAAAATACCTGCCTGCAAATGTGTGTGGTGGGGAGAAATTCTTTTATTGGCGCAGGTTCTACCTTTACGGATTACAACCTGGTTCCTTCCGTTATCCGCGCACGGGATGCAAATGGCGTTTTGCGTGATGCCAACCGGCCTGTTTTGGGCGGCTGCGTAGGGCATAACTGCCGGATTGGCGCGGGCATGATTGTGTATCCTGCCCGAACGATTGAATCGGATGTGGTTTTATTTGCATCCAAAGAGCGCCGGGTGATCGACAAAGATATCCGGTATGAAGACAGCGACCATCATTTATTGCGGGCCGGTGTCCATCACCAGCGTTTGTATCCCCGGCAGGGTGAAGAAACGAGCGAATCCTGGTAGTGTTATCCAATATTCAAAGGTTCGCATAGCTTGTCAGAATGTGCAGTTTGGCATAAGATTAAGGTGTTATCGAATATCTAAGTTGTTTTCCCAGACAGACCCGGTAAATTGAATAATTTTTTTTCGGCCGGGGTGCTTGCCAGTTTCAAATATTTTGGAGGCAATTCATGAGTAAAGCCCGCCTGTTGATTGTCGAAGATGATGGTGACATCTCCAATATGCTCAAAATTTATTTTATGAGCCAGGGGTATGATGTAGATGTTGCGCCGCGCGGCGGGGAAGCCCTGGAAAAAACCCGGCAGGTGATGCCGCATTTGTTGGTGTTGGACATTATGCTGCCTGACATTGACGGTTATGAGGTTTGCCGTTCGCTGCGCACCAATACTCGTACCAGTCATATCCCTGTGATCTTCCTGACCCAGAAAGATGAACGCAGTGATAAGCTCAAGGGACTGGAACTTGGGGCGGATGATTATATTACCAAGCCGTTTGATATCGAAGAGCTGAAACTGCGTGTCCAGAATGCGCTGGCTCGCTCTGAGCGGGAAAGCCTGACCGATCCACAATCTGGTTTGCCTTCAGGCCGTTTGATTGAGGATCAACTGCGGAAGTCTATGCGCCAGTCGGATTGGGGCTTTATGGATATTCGTGTTAACGAATTTGAACCATTTAAAGACGTGTACGGCTTTATCGCGGGAAATGATGTGCTGCGCTTTACCGCTATGCTGTTGGGTGAAGTGGTGGACGATGTGGGTACTGATAATGACTTTATTGGACATGCAGGCGGTGATAATTTTGTCATTTTCACTTCCAGTGCGGCGGCTGCAAAAATAAAAGAACGGATTAAGGCACGCTTTGCGGAAGAAGTAAAGTCGCATTACAACTTTATGGACCGCCAGCAAGGTTATTTTAATGCGCCAGGAAAAGGCGGCGAAATGATTCAGACCCCCTTTATGACCCTGGCGGTTGGGGTGGTGACAACGGCCACTCATCAATTTTCGGATATTCGTGAAATTACAGAAATTGCAGCCGAAGAACGCCGTCAGGATGCTTTACGATCAAACGGTTGAGTGGTTGAACTTGAATGACACAAGTGGATCCAAATCTTCTAGGGTTGATACTGGTCGGGGTAGGGTTACTGGTGCTGGTTGTAACCCTGGGTTTGACGCGGTTTGTCCCGAAACTGCGTTTGACTCGGCCGCCTGAACTGCCAGTCTTTCAGCCTGATAGTTTGGACCCACATGCGGATGCGGTATTAACCGTTCATCTAGGCGGGCAGGTTACCTGGGTTAATGCGCGCGCGCGCGAAATCTTTCAATTGCAAGAAGGGGAACTGCCCAATCTCGAAAGGTTAGCCAAAAAGTTTCGTCCCAGCGAAAAATTCCTGGGGTTATGCGCCGCCGAAGGGCAGGCGCGTTTCGTTTTTGATGGACGGCCGGCGGACGGCATTTCGTATCGGGTGCAGGCTGCTCAAGAACCCTACCTGGTACTCAGTCTCCGCTTACCAGAAGTGAGCGGGGAGTTGGTTGACCAGTCTTCAGTGCTACAGGCAAAAACATTGCAAACCTTCACTGAGTTGACTCAGGCAATTGCTGCCAGCTTAGACTTAGACGAAACCTTGCAGGCGATCCTGGAAAATGTTGAAAAACTGGTCCCGGCAGATATTTGGGAAATTACCATTTGGGACAGCCAGAATGAATTGTTTATTCCTTACCGCATGGTAGGCCAGCAAGGGGTAGAGCGCAAGCTGGAGTCAACCCGCGAGCGTTATCTGGCAGACCAGGGTTATACCGGCTATCTCTATCGTGAACGCAAGCCGCTGCTGGTGAAAGATGTAGAAACGTATTTTGAAGTCAGACCGGTGCTCGACCGCAAAGCGTTTCCAATGCGCTCCTATCTCGGTGTTCCGCTGGTGGTTGGACAGCAATTTATCGGCACACTGGAGCTGGCATCACTTTCCGTAGATTTCTTCCAACAAGGGGACCGTGATCTGGTCAACCTGATCTCAGGGCAGGCAGCGATTGCGCTGCACAATGCGCTGCTTTACCGGCATGAAAAACGCCGGGCAATTGAGCTTTCTGGCCTGGCGCAGCTTGCCCAGGCGTTTAGTGCGGTGCGCGATCAGCGCGGGATGTTTGAGCGCCTGGTTAACAGTATTATTCCATTGATCCATGTGCGAATTTTGGGATTTGTGCTGTATAACGAAAATACACGCCAATTGGAAGGTCAGACACCATTTCACGGGCTGCCCCCCCAATTTATGGAGATTTATAGGATCCCTATTCCAGCAGGCAGCCGTTTGGAACAGGTCTTTTTAGATCAAGATGTGATTATTACCGAAAATGCCAGTGAGGATTCCCGGTGGCAGGAGCTGGGCTTGAATGCCATTGCCTCGGCGGCCTCGCTGAAAGATACGGTGCTGGTGCCTTTAACTTCCGGCGGCCGGATGTTGGGGTACTTGCAGGTGTCTAATCATCTGGACGGCAGCCAGAATTTTACCCAGGATGAGCTGCATTTTTTGATGATTATTGCCAACCAGGCCGCACCGATTATCGAGAATGCCGCACTGGTGCAGCAGTCCCGCTCACGCGCACAGCGTGCGGAAGCCTTGCGGAGAATTGCCAGTCTGGTATCTTCCTCCGCTACGCTGGACGAAATTTTGAAATATTCTTTACAGGAGCTGGCGCGCTTGCTCAATGCAGACCTGGCTGCTGCCTTCCTCTTGGACCGCAACCGGACAGCGCTGTATCTGCACCGGGCTTCACGTTATGGGGAGCCGGGTGAATTGACGGAACGGTCTGCCCGTTTATTGGTGGATGATGCACAATTTCCTTTTAGCGTAACGGGCAGCCAGCGTGGTTTCCGCCTGGGGCAGGAACCTGCCGAAAAACCATTGATTCCTTATTACCAGCAGTTGATTACGAACTGGCAGATTCAGTCTGTGCTGGCAGTTCCGCTGATTGTCCGGGATGAAGGAATTGGCGAAATTTGGATTTGCCGCCGCCGTCCGCAAGACTTTGATTTAAGCGATATGCAGGTGATGTCAACCGCTGGCGGCCAGTTGGCCGGGGTAGTTGAACAGGCATATCTTTCAGCCCAAACGGACGACACCTTGCGCCGCCGGGTGGACCAAATGACCGCTCTGACGCGCATTACCCGCGAATTAAGTACTTCACTGGATTTAAGTTATCTGCTGCAGCTGGTCTATGACGAAGCTGTACGTACCACCCGAGCGAGCTGCGGTACGATTTTAATGTTTGATCTTTCCCGACCGGAGGGTGAATCACCCCGAATTCGTTTTTATGTGGGCGATAAACCGAATGACGAATGTTCTGCATTAGAGCTGCGTGTTTTATCCAGCGGCGAAACTAAAAATATCGCGGATCTTTCTCAAGAGGAAGTTCACGGTCTGCATGACGGCATTCGTTCGGCGCTGTGGGTGCCGATTATTTATCAGCAGCGCGCGGCCGGGTTGATCGTGATGCACGGCACGATTGTGCAGCAATTCGATGATTCGGCGGTAGAAATTGCCCAATCGCTGGCGGCTCAAGCTGCGATTGCCTTTGGAAATGCCATTCAGTATGAAGAACAGGCTCGCCGCGGTGAACTGCTCAAGCGGCAAATTGATACGTTGTCCCGTCTATTCCAGGTTTCCAATTATCTTCGTCCGGAACAACCTCTGGAAAAAGCCCTGGAAGCCATTGGCCAGGCTATTCGTGAAGCAACATCTTTCCAGGTTTCCCTGATCAGTGTTTATGATCCGCAGGTTCAAGGACTGCGCCGGGTTGCAGGGGTGGGTATCGCGGCTGAGGTCTGGGAAGAATTGCGCTCGCGGATTCAGCCCTGGCGCAGCATCCAGCATCTGCTTCAGCCAAAATATAAAATTGGTAATGCCTATTTTATTCCGATTGATGAAGAGCCGCTCATTCCGGAAGATGTCCATACCGTCACCATTTTGCCGTCCACAGAAACGCTGTTGGTGGACGCCTGGGATCCTGACGATATCTTGATTGTGCCGTTGTATAACGGCGCAGGCGAATTATTGGGACTGATCAGCCTGGATGATCCGCGGGATGGCCGCCGGCCAGACCAACCTGCCTTTGATGCATTGGAGATATTTGCCAGCCAGGCTGCCCTGGTGATTGATTACAAGCGGTATACCAACCAGCTTAGCAGCCGGCTGGCCGTTCTGGAAGAAGAAACCAGCCGCCTGGAACGCTCTTTGCGGAATACACAGCAAAATCTTCCGGTGGTGCTGCACCGGCAAATTGAACAGACGGTGGAAAACCAGCGGCTTTTCCGGCGGGTGGAACGGGTGCGGGCTGGCCTGGAAATGACAGAACGTGCCACGCTGCAAGATAACGTGCAAGGTGTCCTGGAAGTTATTGGTCAAGAAATTATGGCCCGGTTGGATATGAGCCTTGTGCTGGTGGCCGAACAGACTCCGGTAGGACCTCGCTTAATCAGCGTGCTTGGGACTGCTCCGGATCACGCCAACCCGGAGGCATTGTTTGGCCAGCGTAACCCGCTGCGGCAGGTGCTGCAGGATGGGCGTATGCTGCTAATATCCAACCTGGAGGAGACCCACAGCTGGAAAAATTCCCCTCTGCTGAATGCAGTCAACGCGCACAGTTTTCTGGCCCTCCCGTTTAAGATTTCGGAAGGCTGCCAGGCTGGCGTACTGGTGCTGGGCAGCAAAGTCCTTTCACCATTTAGCGAGGAAGATCACCAGGTATATGCCCAACTCTCCCGACAGGTGAGCGTCAGCTTGCAGAACCTGGAATTGCTGCGAGAAACACGCCGCCACCTGGATGAAGTGAATCTCTTGCTGGATTTCAGCCGTAAGCTGGGCAGCCTGGAACCGGGCAGTATTTTGGCTGCGTTAATGGAAGCCGTTATGCAGGTTATTTCCTCAGCTACCACCGGCTGGGTGGGTCTGTATGAGGATAGCACTCGCCAGCTGGTGCCTTTGAAGGCGGCTGGATACGTTTCTCCGGATTCAATTTTGGAGATTCGTTATGCGGTGGACGCGGTTCCGGCGCCGCTGCCCGTGCGTGTGCTGATGAGCGGACAACCCGACCGGGATTATGAAGTCAACTTTGCTGAGGACTATCTCTTGCCTCCGGATGATCTGATCCGCTACCGGAATGCTTCCAATGGCAAACTTCCGGTCTCCAGCCTGGTTGTGCCGATTCGCCTGGGTGAGCGCGGTCTGGGGGTGCTGGTATTAGAGAATGAAGTAATTAACGGCGCATTCAGTGCGGAAGATGAGGCGTTGACCCTCTCACTTGCCCAGCAGGCTGCTCTGGCCCTGGAAAATGCTCGTTTATTCCAGGCAACTGAACAGCGTACCGGACAGCTTCAAGCCCTTACCCAGGTCTCTGGGCGGATGACATCCAGCCTGAGTTCACAGCAATTGATTGCCAGTATGCTGGAGCAGCTCAAACCTGTGGTGGAATATGATACGGCTACTCTCTGGCTGCGTGAGAACGATTTATTGTCCATAGCATCGGCAGCAGGTTTTTCGGATAATGAAAGCCGCCTCGGAATTTCTGTGCGGGTGGAAGACAGTCTGCTCTTCCAGGAGATGATTCGCACAGCCCAGCCCCTGGCAGTGGCTGATATTCGCGAGGATATGCGCTTCCCCAGCCTGTTAGAACCGGAATATTTTTCCTGGTTGGGAATCCCTCTGTTGGCAAAGTCGGAATTAATCGGTGCCATCGCATTGGAAAAACGCGAAGCCGGTTTTTACACACCGGACAATGTTCAATTGGCAACTACCTTTGCCGGACAGGTGGCGGTTTCGTTGGATAATGCCCGCCTGTATGAAGAGAGCCTGCGCCGTGCAGCGGAATTAGACCAGCGCTCAAACCGTTTGGCTTTATTAAACCGTCTTTCCCGCGAATTAAGTTCTTCTTTAGATCTGTCGCGGATTTTACGCGTAGCCTGCGAGCAACTGGCTGGCGCGCTGGAGGTAGCACGTGCAGCGGCTATTCTACCCACCGAAGGATCATCCTATACCCTGCTTGCTGAAGAACCTTCCTCTGGGTTGGAATTACCATACCGGTTTGATCCTATTCCATTATTTGAAGCCTTGCAGGAATCTCAAGGGATTTACAATACCGACCGTGTAACCGAAGAAAGCGGGCTGCAGCCTCTGGTGCAATCGTACCTGGCTCAATTACTGGTGAAATCCCTTTTGATTGTGCCGTTGATCGCCGGACAGGAAGTGCAAGGCTGGCTGGTTTTACAAAGTACCGAGGAACGCCGCTTTAACCCGGCAGAAATTGAACTGGCGCGTACGATTGGCAACCAGACCTCCATCACGCTCCAAAATGCGCGCCTGTTTGATGAAACACGCCGCTTGAAAGAAGACCTGGAGCAGCGCGTTGAAGAACGTACTGCAGAATTGAGCCGAGAACACCATAATTCACAGACGATGCTGCGGATTACAACCGAACTTTCCGCCAGCCTGGATATCAAGCAGGTTCTTTCTCGTACACTCTCTGTGATTAACCAGGCGTTGGGTGCAGAAGAAAGCCTGATTTTACTGGCACAGGGCAGCACTGTGTACCAATCCGGATTGAGCCTGACGGCTTTTGATGCGGTGCAGCCTCCCGAACGGTCTGTGGAACGTTTGATCCATCGTTTTGTCGCCCGGCAGCGGTCACCGATTTGGGTGGATGATATTCACAGTGACGGGCGCTGGGAAATCCCCGCCGAGTCTCAACCGGCTTTTCAGAGTGTTTTATCGGTTCCGCTGATTCTGGGTGAAGAAGTGTTGGGAACCCTCAATCTGTACCACCGGAAAGCAGCCCAGTTTAAATCTTCTCAGGTGGCCTTGCTGGAAACGATTGCCCGCCAGATTGGGATCACGCTCAATAATGCGGAATTGTTCAACCTGATCCGCGACCAGGCGGAAAATCTGGGCAGCATGCTGCGTGACCAACAAATAGAGGCCAGCCGTTCGCGTGCCATTCTGGAAGCCGTTGCGGACGGTGTTGTGGTTACCGATGCCAGTCTAAAAATTACCCTTTTCAACGCTTCCGCAGAAAAAATTCTGGGGGTCCGGGTGGATCAAATCATTGGACAGCCGCTGGAACGCTTCAGTGGTGTGTTTGGCAAGTCTGGTAAGACCTGGATGGAGACCATTCAAAATTGGTCGCAGGATGCCACCGCTTACCAGATGGGCGAAACCTATGCGGACACCATTTTGTTGGACAATGACCAGGTTGTTGCAATTCATCTTGCGCCGGTCTTTTGGCGGAACGGTTTTCTGGGGACGGTCACGATCTTCCGTGATATTACCCACCAGGTACAGGTGGACCGGATGAAGTCGGAATTTATTACCAACGTCAGCCACGAGCTGCGCACACCGCTGACCTCCATCAAGGGCTACGTGGATATTCTGTTAATGGGGGCTGGCGGTCAGGTGACTGCCCAGCAGGTGCATTTCCTGAATGTGGTTAAAGAAAATACCCAAAAACTGCACATCCTTGTGGATGATTTGTTGGATATTTCGAGGGTTGAATCGGGCAAGGAACAGGTTACGCTCCAGGCGGTTGATCTGCCTGAAATTATTGAAACGGTTGTCAAAGAGCTGCGCGACCGCTCTGTGCAGGAGAACCGACCGATGACCTTTGCGGTGGAAATTCCAGAGCATCTTCCCAAAGCATTCGGTGATCGAGTGCGCATCCAGCAGGTTCTACGGGCGCTGGCCTTGAACGGGTATAATTACACGCCGGAAAATGGCACGGTGAAGGTGCGTGCCAGCCGTAGTGCTCCGGAGACTCTGCAGTTGGATGTGATTGATAATGGCATTGGGATTTCTGCCGAGGTTCAGCCGCGGATCTTTGAGCGCTTCTATCGTGGTGAGGATCCGCTGGTGATGCGCACTTCCGGAACGGGCCTGGGCCTGGCGCTGTCAAAGATCTTGGTGGAAATGATGAACGGCCGCATCTGGTTTACAAGCAGCGGAATTCCTGGCGAAGGCAGTGTCTTTTCGTTTACACTGCCCAAAGCAAATCTTGAGGAATAGTGATATGGCGAAAATTTTAGTTGCTGAAGATGAACGTGATATTCGGGATTTGATTGGCTTTACCCTGCGTTTTGCCGGGCATGATGTGGTGACCTTTCCGAATGGGGAAGAGGCCTGGCTGGCAGCAGGGAAGGAAATGCCGGATTTGATTTTGATGGATGTGCGCATGCCGCGCATGACCGGCTATGAGGCCTGTGAAAAAATCAAAGCGGACCCTGCGCTAAAGCATATCCCGGTGGTTTTTCTTTCAGCCAAAGGACAGGAATCGGAAATTAAAACCGGATTTGCCGTAGGAGCAACCGAATATTTGCTCAAGCCGTTTGCTCCGGATGACCTAACCCAAAAGGTGCGTGAACTGCTTGACCGTATTGGAAAATAACCCGACTGTATGAGCGCGATTCTCCTGGATCAGGACATCATTCATTACGAAACCCTGGGCCGCGGGCGGCCGCTGATCTTTTTGCACGGCTGGGTGGGTTCCTGGCGTTATTGGATTCCGATGATGCAGGCTGCCTCGCTGAATTTCCGCGCATATGCTCTGGATTTATTCGGTTTTGGCGATTCTGCCAAGAATAATTGTTATGCCGTTGAGCAGCAATCCGAAATGATCAACGGATTTTTAGACAAGATGGGGATTGGCCGGGTGGCCCTGGTTGGGCACGGCCTGGGGGCAGCTGTTGCCCTGGATTTTGCCCGCAAGCACCCAGGTGTTGTGGATCGGGTGATGGCAGTCAGTTTTCCACTGGAACAAACGATGATTAACAGCCGGCTGCGCTCAACTGCGCCGGTTGACCTGGCGGGGTGGCTTTTGGGACGCAGTTCCATCACGGAAGCAGTATATGTCGATGCGGCCAAAACCGATTTGCAGGCGGTGATCAGTTCCTTTAATAGCTTGCAGTCCTTTTCTCTGCAAACTATCTGGCAAGAGACCAATACAGCCAGTTTATTGGTTCATGGCTGGAACGATCCAGCGGTGCAGCACCCGCGCCAGGAACAGGTGGCTAATCTGCCGGAGCAGGTGAGCCTGGTGACCTTTGACCAGGGCGGTCATTTCCCTATGTTGGACGACAGCAGTAAGTTTAACCGGCTGATGAATGACTTTTTAACCCTGGCTTCCGGCGAAAGTCCGCGCCAGCTGCAATTGAAAGAGGAATGGAAGCGCCGCGTGCGTTGATGGGCAGCATTGAACACTGCTTTTGAGTGCTATTGACTTTTTATCCGGGCTGCAATATACTCCAGATACAAATCAATCCAACGGGGAGCCTGGTACAGCCAGGCTGAGAGGAGGACCACCCAGTCCTCGACCCGCATGACCTGATCCGGGTAATGCCGGCGGAGGGAAGCTGACCTGATGTTTGACCGCAATCGCCCTCCCCGGAAGGAAGAAAGGGCGATTTTTTGTTATGAATACTGTGCGCGCTTTTATCTTCGTCAATGGGGAGTTGGCAAATCCTGAAGTGATTCGGGAGATGGTCCGGCCAGGTGATTATATGGTTGCCGTGGACGGCGGCCTGCGTCACATGACCCAATTGGGGTTCACTCCAGCGCTTTTGATTGGCGATCTTGACTCGGTGGATCCAGCGGCTTTGGCAGCGCTGCGATCTGCCGGTGTGCGGGTAGAACAGCATCCAGTGGAAAAGGATGAAACCGATTTAGAACTGGCTCTGACCACTGTGGCAGCTCAGGGTTATGCTCAAATTCGAGTGGTTGCTGCTTTGGGCGGACGGATTGACCAGACGCTGGCCAACCTTTTCTTGTTAATGCTGCCGGGACTTGAAGACCTGGATGTGCGCCTGGTGGACGGCCGGGAAGAGATCATGATCATTCGTAAGGCGGTCACGATCGAAGGCAAGCCCGGTGATACGGTTTCTTTGCTGCCTCTGGACGGAAAAGCCTTTGGGGTGCTGACGGATGGTTTGCGATATCCGCTGCGCGAGGAAACTTTGTGTCCAAACCGCACACGCGGGATCAGCAATGAGATGCTGTCCGAGCAGGCCAGTGTCCGCCTCCAGTCTGGAAAATTGTTGTGCATCCATACGCACCGGCGACCCGAGGAAATCTATCCTGATGGAGAAGTAAGCCGTGAAGAAGCATAACTGGATATTTGGTTTATTGGTTGTTGTTCTTTTGTTGGGAGCCTGCGCTCCTGCAGCACCGGTTTCTCAAAAAACGGTCAGTGAAATTGTACCTGCTGAAGTGCCCACCTTGAAAGTGATGACCCATGATTCATTTGCCGTCAGCGAAGAGGTGATCGCTGCCTTTGAGCAGGAGAATAATGCCAAGGTGGTCTTTTTACCCTCCGGTGATACCGGCGCAGCCTTGAACCAGGCAATTTTATCCAAAAATGCGCCGCTGGCAGATGTGTTTTACGGTGTGGATAATACCTTTCTGTCGCGCGCACTGGAAGAAGAAATCTTTGAGGCATACAACTCGCCGCTGCTGGCCAACATTCCAGCGGAGTTTCAGTTGGATAAACAAAACGGCGCTTTACCGGTCGATTACGGTGATGTGTGCATCAATTATGATAAAGCATATTTCGCTGAAAAAGGCCTGGCGGTTCCACAGTCACTGGATGAATTGACTCAACCAGAATATCAAGGACTTTTGGTGGTAGAAAACCCGGCCACCTCTTCGCCCGGTTTGGCGTTCTTGCTGGCTACGATTGCCCAATATGGTCCAGATGGTTACCTGGATTACTGGCAGAAGCTCAAAGATAACGGATTGGTAGTCGTCAATGATTGGGAAACCGCCTATTACACCAATTTTTCCGGTTCATCCGGAAAAGGCGCGCAGTCGATGGTGGTTTCTTACGGCTCCAGCCCGGCAGCCGAAGTGGTCTTTGCCGAACAGCCGATTGAGACCTCTCCGACGGCTTCTATTGCTGGGCCGGGCACCTGCTTCCGGCAGATTGAATTTGTGGGAATCCTGGCCGGTACACAGCAGCGCGCGCTGGCAGAAAAATTCGTGGACTTTATGCTGAGTGTGCCTTTCCAGGAAGATATGCCTCTGCAAATGTTTGTTTTTCCGGTAAATTCCGAGGCCAAATTACCGGATGTTTATGGAAAGAATATTCAAATGGCGGAACAACCCGCGACTTTAGACCCAGGACAAATTGCCGAAAATCGCTCAGCCTGGATTGAAGCCTGGACGGAGACGGTTCTGCGTTGACCCGCGCTGTTTCTGCTGCCAACCATTCTCGAGTACCCGCAGAAGTGCGGGTACTCACCCTTTGGCTGCTGCCGCTGGTATTTTTAGGCTTGTTTTTCTTTGCTCCGCTTGGCTCAATTTTCCGCATGGCGGCGCAGGCAGCCGTGGAAGAGGGATTTGCTTTCTCACTGGTTGGAAAAGTGCTGCGCCCTTTGGGATTCACTTTCTGGCAGGCTGGCCTTTCCACACTGCTCACCTTGCTGGTGGGGCTGCCTGCTGCCTATGTTTTTAGCCGCTACCAGTTTCCTGGCAAATCACTGCTGCGTTTGTTAACCACGCTGCCATTTATCATGCCAACGGTGGTGGTCGCAGCCAGCTTTAACGCACTGCTTGGTCCGCGCGGGTGGCTTAACCTGGCCTTGATGGACTGGTTTAACCTTTCTACCCCGCCGGTGCAGATCCTGAATTCCTTAGGCGCGATCTTGATTGCGCATGTTTTTTACAACACGACAGTGGTGATCCGTGTGGTGGGCAGTGCCTGGGCGCAACTGGACCCGCGCCTGGAGCAGGCTGCGCGCGTGATGGGGGCTTCTCCCTGGCGTGCTCTGCGAGAAGTAACCCTGCCTTTGCTTCGTCCGGCGATTTGGGCGGCAGCACTGCTGGTCTTTCTGTTTGATTTCACCAGTTTTGGGGTAGTGCTGCTGCTGGGCGGTCCGCAATATGCCACGCTGGAAGTGGAAATTTATATTCAGGCGCTGCACATGCTCAATTTGCCGGTAGCAGGGCTGCTCTCTGCGGTGCAGCTGCTGTGCACGCTGGTGCTGACGGTGATCTACTCCCGCCTGTCTCAGCGCCAGCATATCCCGCTCACCCCGCGGCTGCGCGGCGAGGGAACGATGAAACCGCGCACTGTGCGTGAAAAACTGGTGGTTGCGATGGTGGTTGCACTCTTGCTGCTGTTGTTGGTGCTGCCGTTGGCCTCACTAGGGCTGCGCTCTGTAGCCCGCCTGGATCCGGAACGAGGTCAGCGCGGAACTGTGCAGACGGGCCTGACCCTGGATTATTATCAGGAGCTGTTTTATAACCGCCGCCAGTCCATTTTTTATGTTCCGCCGATTGAAGCAGCGCGCAATTCGTTGATGTATGCCGGGACAACGGTGTTCATCTCGCTTGGGTTGGGCTTGCTGATTTCTGCGGCGCTTTCGCGCGCTGCGCGGGTGAATCAACTACTGGACCCACTCATCATGCTCCCGCTGGGCACTTCGGCGGTGACGCTGGGATTGGGTTTTATTGTGGTCTTCAACCGCCCGCCGCTGGATGTGCGTTCGTTTCCGCTGTTGATTCCCATTGCGCACAGCCTGGTAGCGCTGCCTTTTGTGGTGCGTACCATCCAACCCGCACTCATGTCGATTCCGCGCTCGCTGCGCCATGCCGCTGCTGTGATGGGCGCCTCGCCGCTGCGTGTCTGGTGGGAAATTGACCTGCCGATTATTGCTCGGGCTGCGCTGGTCAGTGCAGTTTTCTCATTTACTATTTCTTTGGGCGAGTTTGGCGCAACCAGTTTTCTTGCCCGCCCGGAGTACCCAACCGTACCGGTGGCGATTTACCGCTTCTTATCCCAGCCGGGTGCAATGAATTACGGGCAGGCACTCGCCATGTCCACGCTGCTGATGCTGGTTTGCGGGATCGGAATCTTTGTGATTGAGCGGCTGCGTTTGCCGGGTATACGCACAGATTTGTAATTACGGGGTCGGGATCACCCGGTACACCCGCATGCCCTTGTCATCCGAAATGTACATCTCGCCGTAAGGGCCGAAGATGACATCTGCCGGGCGTCCCCAGGTTTCTGCATCACCGCACTTTTTCCCGGCGGCACGCCAGCCGCTGGCAAAGGCCTCGCTGCCGCTGGGTTGGCTGCTGCTTAGGATCACCCGTTCCACTTTGCAATCGCGGTAATTGGCTGGATCCGTTGTGTTCCATGAGCCGTGGTATGCCACATACAGGCTGTTCTGGTAAGCGGGCGGGAAGAGCGTGCCTTGCGTCATAGTCATGCCGAGCGGTGCACTGTGGGCTGGGGCAGTAAATTTCGCCGGAATTGCCTGGCTGCAGGTGAAACCGGCAGGCAGCGCAATGCGCGTGTCGCGTACTTCATTGGCGTTGTTGACACCCAGGTTGGGCGTATAACAATACGGCCATCCGTGTGACTGGTTGCCCTGTACCGGAATAACAATTTCTTCCGGGGGCAGGTTGTCACCCAGGCCGTCGCTGCCGTTGTGATTTGCCCACAATTCGCCCATTGGCGACCAGAGAAAATCTACGCTGTTGCGCAGCCCCCAGGCCCAGAGCGGGCGTTTGCGCGTATCTGCGTCATTGGCAAAAGGATTATCGGCTGGAATGCTGCCGTCAGCATTGAAACGCAGGATGGCTGCCCGGCGCGGATCAGTCTCTTCACAGTAATTACAGGATGATCCCGCGCTGACGTACAGCTTACCATCTGGACCAAAGTGCAGCGTACGGCTGCTGTGCCCGCCGCCCGTAGGCAGATTGTTGGTAACCAGTTCGCGGGTTTCCAGCGAGCCGTTCTGGTCGGTGTCTCGCAGTCGGTCCACCTGGCCTTCTGAGGCAACGTACAACCAGCCGTTATACCATTCCAGGCCGTGCGGCAGGGTGAAGCCGCTGGCAACAATTTCGGTGCCATCGGATAGGCCGTCAAAATTGCGGTCGGGCAGGCGTGCGATTGAGCCGGAACCGAACAGGCTGACGTAAAGGTGGCCGTCCGGCCCAAAGGCCATGAAACGCGGTGAGGCGGGAAGTCCCTGGGCAAAGATGCGGATGGCAAAGCCGGCCGGCAGGGTGATGCGCGCGGCAGCTTCATCTGCAGGCGGCAGCGGCAGCACGATTTGCTGGCGGTAAACCACTGGCAGGTAAAGGATTGTGTCAACAGGGGGAGCATCGGGAGTTTGAGCGCTGGCGATGCCGGAAAGAACGCTGCTGAAGATAATCAGGACAATTGTGACAATATAAACAAACTTAGTCATAAATTATATTGTACACAGATCATCCCGGCATTTCCTTAAATGTTTTTATGAAAATGGATCCGGGCCGGCTGAGTTGATTTGTCTCTGGCTGTCCAAAAGTTCCCTGTTCTGATCAGCAGCAACAAAAAATACCTCCCTAAATCTCTTCCCCGGTAACGATAGATGTTTTCTTACGCAAATGCTACGGACTGGGGGCAGGGTGGGGTTGTTGCGTTTCAATATTTTTCACGATCAGGCGGCACCATTGGTTTACATCCAGCCAATCGCTCCAAACCCTGCCAGCAGAAGAATATCAACGCCGAAGATGATCCCCAGCGTGATCATTTTGCTGCGCATCTTTTCCATGTCATGCACAAGAAAGGCCAAGGTGAAGAATGGCAGGTAACCGATCAGCCAGACCAGCCAGGGTGCGCGGACGCTCCACCAGGAATATTCCCAGGTGAGCAGACCGGAATAATTCAAGAAACATTCAATCGCGACTGCAATGGTGGTGTACAGGACGGCATAAAATACGCGGTTATTGATCCCGAGGATTTTGGCTTTTTTATCGGCGGGCAAACCCATGCAGGCCACGATCCCAAGCAGGGCAAACATGAAGGAGATTTCAATGTTGTAGCCGATCAACAGCAGCAGGGCAGTGTCACCAACACCCATGGGTGTGCCCCAAACTGGAGCAAAACCGGTGGCATGAAAGACAATCGAATTCCAGATTTCATTGAACAAATCCATGCCCCACAGCGCAGCTGCTCCCAAAAGGATGTTGTAATGGTTCGCCCGGACTTCGTTGTAGATGATATACAACAACACCAGGAATAATGGGACGATATACCATTTCATCGTCAATTGCGGGTTGCGAAGTATTTCCAGCGCACTTTGGGAATATTCAGACATTGTTTTTTTTCTCCAGATTGAGATTGATTCTACTTAAATAAATTATAGGTATTGGTTGGTACTTGCATATTTATTTGACACACCAAATCACAAAAATAATTTTCTACAACTTGCGATACTATATCAGCCAGCCTGTTTTATGGTAGGATTGAGGCAGTTTGAGCAGGTCATTGAGGGTACATGTTAGAAGTCCGCGATGTGTATAAAACCTATGAAGGCCAGCCCTTGCTGCAAGGAGTTTCTTTGCGGGTGCAGCCAGGCGAGACGGTTTGCCTGTTGGGACGTTCCGGCAGCGGTAAGAGTACTTTGCTGCGCATCATTGCCGGGCTGGAGACGGCGGAATCCGGCGAGGTGTTTTGGGACGGCCAGCCGCTGACCGGTGTGCCTGTCCACCAGCGCCAGTTTGGCTTGATGTTTCAAGATTATGCGCTGTTCCCGCACCGCAGTGTGTTAGAGAATGTAGCTTTTGGCCTGCGCATGCAAAATTTGCCCAAGGCGGAAATCCAGCAGCGCGCCGGTGAAGCCCTGACAAGGGTGAACTTATCCGCGTTTGCTAACCGGCGGGTGACCGACCTCTCCGGCGGCGAACAGCAGCGTGTTGCCTTGGCGCGCGCATTGGCGCCGCGCCCGCGCCTGTTGATGCTGGATGAGCCATTAGGCGCACTGGACCGCGCCCTGCGTGAGCAGTTAGGTCATTTTTTGCGCACATTGCTGCATGAAACGGGCATCCCCGCCATATACGTCACGCATGATCAAGAAGAAGCCTTTACCATTGCTGACCGGCTCATCTTGCTTAATGAAGGCCGGGTTGCCCAGGCCGGCACTCCGGATGAGGTGTACCACCAGCCTGGCTCGGTCTGGGTGGCGCAGTTCCTTGGGATGAGCAATGTGCTGCCGGGAACGGTTTCTCAGCTTGCGCCGCTGCGCATTCAAACTGCTCTGGGTGAATTTACACCCGGCTGCAGCGGTGGTGGGACTGCATTAAATCAACCGGTTCATCTACTTTTGCGGCCTTCGGCGGCGCGTGCTGCCAGCATTGAACAGCCGTTGAACCAGATCACTGGCTTTGTGGAGGATGCGGTCTTCCGTGGTGAGGATTTTCGGGTGACGGTACGCTGTACGAAGGAGTACGTGTTTGAATTTACCATGACCAGTCCGCTGCCGGTTGGACAATCTGTGCGGTTGGACCTGGATGTGAAAGATATGATTTGCCTGGAATGAGGATAATGAACGAACTGATTGTCATCAAGCGGAATTTGGAAGGGAAAGAAACCTGGCGCTATTCCGGCGAAATTCTGGAGCGCTGGCCGAATGGGGTTTTATTGGTGGCGTATTTCAACCGCTCCGATTTGCTGTTTCACAATGTACTGCTGCGTGAAGGCGACCGCTTTGTGGAGGTATATTACACAGATCGCTGGTACAATATTTTTGAAATCCACGACAAGGACACGGATGAATTAAAAGCCTGGTACTGCAACGTGGCTTACCCGGCGCGCATTCAAGATGGTACCCTCGATTACATCGATCTTGCCTTGGATTTGCTGGTCTATCCGGATGGGCAGACGCTGGTACTGGATGAGGATGAATTTGCTGCGCTCCAGCTCAATGAGCAGGATCAGCTCCAGGCGCGCACAGCCCTGGTGGAACTGCAGCAGTTGTTTGCCCAGCCAGAACAGATGCGTATGGGTTAAAAAACGAACTCGCCGCCTGGATTTTTTTGGCGGCGAGTTTGCTTATCGATGGGCTACGGTTCCAGTGTCAGCAGCAGACTGGATAGATAGACCGTGCCAGGGATGCGTGTACTGCTTTCCTGGCGCAGGGTCAGGCGAACGCCAGTGGACTGGCTCACGCTGTATGGAATGAAGGCTTCAAAAGGTATGTGGCTCAGGTTGCCGTAGGGGCGTGAAATGCTTACCTGGGCAGATCCAACCACCGTACCGTTTTCGTCCACCAGTTCCAGCAGCAGCGGATTGTCATTCACCAGGCGCGCTAAACCGATCACGCGCAGCACACCACCGCGAATTGTATCGCCTTCAAACGGTGAGCGCACAATATACGGCTCATCGATTGGGTCAAAGGGCAAAATATCGTCATCTCCCAGGTGCATCAGTACCAGTTCCTCGGACATCAGGTAGCTCTTGCGCCCGAATTCATCCAGGATGTAAATGGACATACGGGCGGTTTCAGCGGCGGCACTGATTTCAAAGGGAATATCCTGGGAAATGTAAAAACGGCGGTCAATGTACGATTTAAAATCCAGTCCCTGACGGGTAATTGTGCGGCCGTCTTCTCCGGTTAATTCGACATAGACAATGCCGTCTTTGCCGGGGGTAATTAAGGCTTCCAGGTTAATGGGTGAAGAAATGCGCGAATAAGGTCCCGGTTTTTGGATGCGCATGAAGGCATACGGCGGGGTGGGCGTAGGGGTGATGGTGGGCGTGCGGGTTGGGCGCAGGGTTCGGGTTGGCAGCCTGGTGCGGGTGGGTGTGCGCGTAATGGTTGGGCTGGGTCCAAAGGTAGGGGTGCCGTCCAGCGTGGCTGTCGCCGTGGGAGGAGCGGGCGTCTCGGTGGCTGTTTCGGTGGGGGGTAACGCGGTCTCCGTGGGCGGCTGCGGGGTTAATGAAGCCGTTGGAGCAGGCGTCTCGCTGGCAGACTGTGTCGGAACAATCACGGGTGAGGCCGCCTGTTCACCAGCCGGGGTGAGCAGTGCCGACCCTGGAAAATCACCACCGCAGCCAGCCAACAGCAAGCCCAGGGTGATCAGAGCAGCAAAGAGGAGGGAGTGTTTACGGTAAGCCATGTGTCAATTATAGTCCAACCCGTCCGGATGCTTGTTTTTTTTTAATCCTGCGCAAACACCGGAGCGATTTCTTTTTGAAAGCGCTGCATGGCTTTTTCGCGGGCTGCCTGTGAGAGACTTTCTACCTGAAAATCCAAGACAGCATAATTCATCCCGGCGGATTGATATGCTTGCAGCGCCTCAATGATTTGCTGCGAGGAGCCGGATAGCGCCATGCCCGGTTCAGGTTCGGAGCTGAATCCCAGTTTCAGGCGCAGGGAAACATCAAAAGGACGGTGTCCCAGCATGGGGCGGGCTTTATGTAATGATTGCTGAAGCTGCTCGGCGGTAATGTTGGTGGGGTGCCAGCCATCGGCGTAAAAAATAGCCCGCCGCAGTGCAGTCTCAGAAACGCCAGCCACCCATAAAGCCGGTCCGCCGGATTGGACAGGTTTGGGTGAAACAACCACCTGCTCAAACTGGTAATACTTGCCTTTAAAGGAGGTTGTGGCGGCTCCGCGCCAGAGGGTGCGCACGGCTTTCAGGGCGTCATCCATGCGTTTGCCGCGGTTTTTAAAGTTTTGGCCCAGGTTGGCATACTCACCGGCTGACCAGCCAATGCCGGCAGCAAGCATGGTGCGCCCGCCGCTGAGTGCATCGAGGGTGCTTATGGCTTTGGCGACCTCCACGGGGTTGCGTTGGGGCAGGACCAATGCGGAAATTCCCAGGCGAATCTTACGGGTGCTGGCAGCCAGGAAGCTCAGTGTGGTAATGGCTTCGTAAATGGTGCCAAAACGGTCTGCATCTGCCTTGGGCAGCGCCAGGTGATCGGTAGCCCAGACGGAATCAAATCCCTGGCTTTCCGCTGCCAGGGCGGTATCTACGATGGACAGGCGGCTGGCCTGCGGACCAAAGTTAGGAAGTATGACGCCAAATTTCATGCAGTCCTCCGTAGGGAAAAGATACCATACAATACATCCATTTAACCACAAATTCAAAAAATTTTTGTCGGGTCTGCTGGTTGGATGGAGCAGTTTTAAAGGTTGGCTTTGCCTGCCTTGCAGTGCAACGAACAGCAGGTTATTTGCAGGTTTGGGAAAATTTTCCGCCCCTCGCGGGGAGGGGCGGAAGGGCTTCTCTTCTTCGAAATTGGCTTACAAACCGTAAATATCGGAATACTTGGTCTTCAAATAGCGCATGTACGGCTGAGGATCGATCTTGGAACCGGTAACGCGCTGGACAAGTTCCTGCGGCTCGAACTTGGCGCCGTGGCGGTGAACGTTTTCACGCAGCCAACCCAGCAGACTGGAGAACTCACCTTTTTCAAACTCGGCATCCAGGTTGGGCAGCTCTTTTTGGATGCGTTCCCACAGTTGGACGGAGATCAGGTTGCCCAGAGCGTAGGTGGGGAAGTAGCCAATCATTCCACCTGACCAGTGCACATCCTGCAGGCAGCCCAGGCGGTCGTTTGGCGGAACAATACCTAAATAGTCCTTTACGCGGGCATTCCAGGCTTCCGGTAGGTCTTTCACGGCCAGCTTGCCTTCCATCAAGGCAATTTCCAGCTCAAGGCGCAGCATGACGTGCAGGTTGTAGGTGGCTTCGTCGGCTTCAACACGAATCAATGAGGGTTCTACCTTGTTGATGGCCTTGTAGAAGGTCTCCATGTCCACATTGCCCAGCTGCTGCGGGAAGGTTTCCTGCAGGCGCGGGTAGAAGAAGCGCAGGAAGGGGCGTGAGCGGCCAACCAGGTTTTCCCACATGCGCGACTGAGATTCATGGACTGCTAGAGAAGCACCCGTAGCCAGGATGGTGCGAGTTAACTTCTTTTCAAAGCCCTGCTGGTACATGGCATGGCCGCCTTCATGCATGGTGGAGAACAAGGCCGAAGTGACCTGGTCTTCAATGATGCGGGTCGTGATGCGCACATCGCCGATGCCAAAGCTGGTGGTGAAGGGATGGGCTGAGCGATCCTGGCGGCCGCCGCTCCAGTCATATCCGAAGCGGGTAACCACATCCACGCCAAAGTCCCACTGCTTCTGGTCATCGTATTTCAGGTGCAGGAAGGAATCTTCTACCTGTTTGGCCGAGCCAATTGCCTTAATCAATTCAACTTGCTGCGGGCGCAGGGCGGTGAAAATTTCGAGCACATCGGCGGTTTTGAGACCGGGCTCAAAATCATCCAGTAAAGGATCATACACATGATCGTAAGGCTTGAAGTACTCTGCGTATTTGCGGCGCAGTTCAACAATCCGTTCCAGGTGCGGTTGGAAGATGGAGAAATTGGATTCCGAACGTGCTTTAACCCAGGCGCCCTGTGCAATGGCTGTGACACGGGCGAATTCTGCCACCTGTTCAGCCGGAACGCGGGTTTCTTTGTCATAACCACGTTTGGCCTGTTTGATCATGCGCGCTTCATCTGAATCCGGATCTAATGTGGCTGCATAGGGCAGCAGTTCATCAATCAACTTGCCCATTTCATCCGAAACGATCATCTCATGCGCAATTTCAGACAGGGTGGCCAACTGCTCGCCGCGTTCTTCTGCGCCAGCGGGCGGCATATAGGTTTGTTGGTCCCAACCAAGCAAGGCGATGCTCATATTGACATCCCAGGCTTTGCCCATGAGTTCTAACAGCTTTTTGTATTTTTCTTCCATTGACCAGATCCTTTCGAGAGGTATATAGATCTCAGGTCAGACCACCCCACAAGATATAAAAATGCGCAGCAGATCTGTTACCAACGGTTTGGGGAAAAGAAGTGCTGCGCCTTGTGGTTTCTGGCTAACCCGAATAAGCGAATTAAGCGACCCGCCAGCGTAAGGGTTCGTCTTTCAACGCGGTCAGGACTTCATTGGAGATATCATCTGCAGCGCGGATTTGCGCTTCCGCGGTCTGTGCGCCAATGTGCGGGGTGCAGACAACGCGGGGATGATTGACCAAGGCAGTTGGGCCGGGCGGCTCGGTGGCAAATACATCCAGACCGGCTGCGGCAACTTTGCCTGATTCGAGAGCGGCAAGTAAGGCTTCTTCATCAATCACGCCGCCGCGAGCAGCACAAATGATGCGCACGCCGTCTTTCATCTTGGCAAAGGCTGCTGCATTGAGCATATTGCGCGAATCGGCGGTCAGCGGGAGGTGCATGGTGATGATGTCTGCCTGAGCCAGCAGTTCATCTAAGGTGACGGGGGTTCCGCCGCGTTTGGCGATTTCATCACCAGGAATAAGGGGATCGTATCCCAAAATTTCCATATCAAATGCGGCAGCACGTTTGGCTACGGCGGCGCCAATGCGGCCAAAACCAATCACGCCCAGTTTCTTCTTCCAAAGCTCGGTGCCTTCCAGCTCTTTCTTGAGCCATTTCCCGTTTTTCATTCCGCTATCAGCTCGCGGAGTTTCGCGTACAACGGAGAGCATTAAGGCCATGGTTAATTCTGCCACAGCCAGGGTGGTGGCGGTGGGGGAATTAACTACGATCACGTTGTGAGCTTTGGCGGCATTTAAATCAATGTTGTCAACGCCAACACCAGCTCGACCAACGACCTTGAGACGCTTGCCTGCTTCAAAGACAGCCGCGGTAACTTTGGTGCGGCCGCGTACGATCATTGCATCATATTCGCCAACGATCTGCAGCAGTTCGTCAGCGGAGATACCCGTCCGGTCATCGACCTGCGCAGATGCGCGCAAGATAGCCTGTCCGTTTTCTTCCAGACCGTCTGTCAGCAAGACTTTCCACGCACTCATGTATGGAGCTCCTTCTATATGTAGTTGGGAAATGGTTTACTTCAAGGGAATACCCCTTGTTTTCCATTGTACCGCAAAATCGTTTTCAATGCAGTAAGGCGGTTACTAACATCCTGTGAAATCAGGAGGACTGACCAGGGAAGGGCTGCCCATTTAAGCAGGCTGTGTTACAATCCGCTGCGATGAGTTACGAGATCAATCCGCGTTTATTAAAATCGGAGCCGATGCAGCGCTGCAAACTACACCAATGCAAGGCGGCTTGCTGCCTGTACGGGGTCTGGATTGATACGCAAGAGTGGCAGAATATCCTTGCTCATGCTGATTTGATTGTTCCAAACATGCCGGAAGGATATGAAAACCCGGCCGGGTGGCTGGATGGCCGCCAGGAAACGGATGAGTTTTCCCAAAGCGGGCAGGTGCTGCATTCTGTGGTTGTGGATGCTCCGGCGCATTACGGGGGAACAGCCTGCGTTTTTTTGCGCCCTGACCATAAATGTGCCTTACAGGTGGCCGCGGATACGGCTGGGCTGCATCCCTGGCAGTTTAAGCCGTTCTACTGCATTTTGCACCCGCTCGACCTGGATGAGCAAGGCCAGATTACCCTGGATGAAACTGAGTTGATGCTGGATGAGCCGGGGAGCTGCCTGCGGCCTGCCAGCCAGTTGATTCCGCTGCTGGAGACGTTTGAACCGGAACTGCGCTACTTTTTGGGAGATGAGCGGTACCAGCAGGCAGTCCGGCTTGCCGGCATCGACCTTAAATAAAAAAAGAAGCACAACCGTTTGGAGGCTGTGCTTCTTGATTTAAACGAGGAAGGTTATTCGTGCCGCAGGGCTTCTACTGGCTCCAGGTTGGCGGCGCGGTTGGCCGGGTAAATACCAAAGAACAGGCCGACTGCCGTTGAGAATAGGGTGGCCAGCAGAATGGCGTCCATTCCGACCGCCGGAATTAACTCGGTGTTATTGGCTGCGGCAATCCGCCCAACAATGAAGGCAATCAGCCAACCCAGGCCAATTCCGATGACGCCGCCCAACAAGCTGAGCAGTGATGATTCGGTCAGGAACTGGATCAGAATATCTCGTTTGCGCGCACCAATGGCTTTGCGCAGGCCAATTTCACGTGTGCGCTCGGTAACAGAAACCAACATGATATTCATGATACCAATCCCACCAACCAGCAAGGAAATGGCCGCGATGCCACCCAGGAAGATCGTTAAAACCCCGGTGATTGTCTGGGCTGTGGCAACAAAATCTTGCTGAGAGAAGATGGTGAAGTCGTCTGCGCCAATTTTAGTACGGTGGCGGGCGCGCAGGATTTGGGCAATATCTTCTGTGGCATCGGAAACTTCATCGGCACTGATGGCCTGTGCCAGGATGATATCCACCCGGTCACGGTTGCGGCGGATCAGGCGATTTTGTGCGGTAGTAAACGGTACCAGGGCTAAATCATCCTGGCTGCCAAAGCTTGAACCGCCTTTCGGTTCCAGTACGCCCAGAACGCGGAAAGGTTGGCCTTCGATGCGCACGGTCTCGCCGGTGATTCCATCGCGGCGGCCAAAGAGCTTATCAGCAACTTCCGGTCCCAACAGCACGACCGATGCCTGCCCAAGCAGGTGCTCTTCGGTGATAAATTCGCCTTCCAGCAGTTCGTAGTTGCGCACAGTTTGATATTGAGGCGTGATGCCGGTAAGCTGGGTGTTGGCGCTTTCTCCGGCATAGGTGATTTCTCCATCTCCTTGAATGGCTGGGGCAACGGCGGCCACATGCGGGGCCTGGAACGGATCTGCAATCGCTTCAGCGTCACCCATTGTGAGAGGTTTGACGTTGCGGACAGATTCGTTATTAAAGTTGCCGGAAAAGACAAACAAGAGATTACTGCCCAGGCCGCTGATCGAGCCGGTGATGGTGTTTTGTGCGCCAGCACCTACGGCCAGCATGGCGATGACCGCCGCCACACCAATCACAATACCGAGAATGGTCAAACCGGAGCGCAGCTTGTTGGAACTGAGGCTTTCCAGCGCTTCAAGAAAAGCTTGCCAGAGGTTCATTGCTTGTCTCCTTCAGATACCACTAAACCATCGTACAACCGGATGGTGCGTTGGGTTTGTGCCGCAACGACCGGGTCATGCGTAACGATAATAATGGTGGTGCCGCGTTCTTTGTTCAGGCGTAAGATCAATTCCATGATCTCTTTGCCCGACTTGGAGTCCAGGTTGCCGGTTGGCTCGTCTGCCATCAAGATTGCCGGATCATTAATCAAAGCGCGGGCAATGGCCACACGCTGCTGCTGACCGCCGGAAAGCTCAGTTGGACGGTGATAAATGCGTTCTCCCAACCCGACCGACTCTAGAGCGGCTTTGGCTCGATCTTTCCGGTCGTGGGTAACACCGGCATAGCGCAAAGGCAATTCCACGTTGCCTAAGGCTGTGGTGCGAGAAAGCAAATTAAAACTCTGAAACACAAACCCAACCTTGCGGTTACGGATACTGGCCAGTTGGTCGCTGGTAAGCTTGGAAATGGGTTCACCGTCCAGGATATATTCGCCGCCGCTGGGTTTATCCAGACAACCTAGAATATTCATCAAAGTTGATTTTCCAGACCCCGAAGGGCCCATAATTGCAACCACTTCACCGCGGCCAATACGCATATTGGCGCCGCGCAGTGCGTGTACCTGCACTTCGCCCATCTGGTACACCTTGGTGATATTGATTGCTTCAATGACCCAATCGCTCATGGTTTACCTCATTCCGCCGAATGGGCCTCCACCGCCGCCCATAAATTCAGTGGGCGGGTTCAGGATAATGGTGGTGCCTTCTTTGATGTCACCGCCAATGACTTCACTGAACATATCGGAAGTGGAACCAATCTGGATCTTGATCTGTTCGGGTAAATTGTTTGCGCCCAGGGTATAGACCACCCGGTCCCCATTGACCAGCCGGACAGCGCGGTTGGGCACAATCAAGACATCATCCAATTGGTTGACAATAATATTTACCGCGGCGGTCATACCGGGCAGTACGCTTTCATCGGCATCTTTCAATTCTATCGTGACGGTAAAATTCACCGCGCCTTGAATTACATTGCCAACCCGGCCGACTTCGATCACTTCACCGGTGTATTCTTTGCCCAGGATAGCATCAAAGGTGATATTGGCTTCCTGACCAACCTTGACCTGGTTAATATCTACCTCGGGAATTTGCACATCCACCAGCAGGCGAGAAAGATCGTCAATGCGGAAAGAGAGCGTGCCGGGGTTGACCTGGTCGCCGATAATTGACCGCACTTCTGTAATGGTCCCATTGAAGGGTGCGACCAGTTTTGCCATCCGAATCGTGGCTTCAATAGCATCGATTCGCGCCTGGGCGGCCTTCAATTGGTCAGGATTCGGGCCATCTTTCAGTTTGTCCCAGTTGCGCTGGGCATCAGCTAATTGGGCTTCTGTTACAGCAACATTGCCATCGGCAATAGCGATTTCCTGGTCGTCAGGCTTTCCTTCCAGGTAGCGCAAATTGGCCAGTGCCTGGTCGCGCCTGCGCTGTGCATTCGCATATGCCGCATAAGCTGATAGACGGGTCAGGTCATCTTCTGGACGGTCATCCACCTGGTCGTATAGCGTTTCGTATTTATCCACATCGGCTTCCGCCATTAGATAATTCGCGCGGGCTTCTTCCAGGGTAGCATCGCTGGAGCGGCGGTAATCTTTGCTCTGGCGGCGTTCCACAGCTTTATCGTAGGCTTCTTGAGCCTGAGAAAGCGCCAGCTGTGCCTGTGCCTGGGCAACTTCTGATTCTTGCAAATCTTCCAGGGCTTGTTTGGCGTTGACCAGGTCTGCTTCTGCCAGAATCACGTTTTGCGAGAGCGAGCTGCGTTTTAACTCAGCCAGTACCTGGTTGGCAGTGACTTCTTCATCAATGGCAACATTGATCGAATCAATCTGCCCGCTCGTTTGCCAGGCAATAATTGCAGATTGGTTGGAACGAACTGTTCCGGTTGCTCCTACCAATGCAACCAGTTGTCCGCGCTCGATGGTGGTGGTTTGAAAATTCCCGGCCATCGCTTTTTGCGCTTTTTGAATCTGGCTGACCGCGAAATATCCGGCGATCGCCAGAACAACGACGATTATGACAATAATGTTTCGGCGTTTCATTAATTACCTTCCTCGTACAATGGGTTTAAGTTCCAGGCCTGGGGGCTGCCAAAACGGGTTTTTAAAGCGATCCCCAATCCCAGGCTAAAAAACGATACAAAAAATATCCACCCCACATAGGGTAGAAATGTCCAGGGTAAAAAGAGAATGGTTCCGGCTAATAATTTGATTAAGGGAGAACTATGCCCCCAATTTGCGCGTTCCATCAGAAATTTGCCTGTTTTGTACATCAGTGCTGTCAGGCCGGTCAAGGTGCCAATAAACTGCAAGATCATCACCAATAAGATAATTGGGACTGTGCCCAGGGAAATCAAGGACGACAGCATCACCCCAAGGGAAATTAATGAAACCAATAGTCCCAACAGGATCAATTGAAACCAGCCCAGCGGGCGGGTGGGCAGGTTTTGGCTGATACGGCGGATCCGGCCAGGGATTGCATAGAGCACAAAGACACAGCTTAAGTAGATGGAAATTAACCGCATGATCATGCTGACACCCGTTGAGGCCTGTTCGAGATCAGGAGAATGTTGGCCTGGGCTGCCAAACAGCTTTTCAAAGCGGGAAAGCTGCTGTTCTGATGGGTAATTATTCCAGTTAAACACAGCCGCGGTAATCGTGAACGCTAGTGCGAGCGCTATCAAACCGATGACGATGATGCGCCATTTATTCATTCAACACACCTCTTGATTGACTTAAGATGTAATCGGTGCCTAACCACGCGCCGGCAATAAGTGCAGCCAGGCCAAGTAAGGTTGGAAATTCAAAGTGAGTTAATGTGCTGGCTTGCCACTGACTCAATTCTGCGGAAACCCATTCCAGCGCATTGAAAAAATTAAACGTATTGGGCAAAACCTGTGCAATCATTTCAGATCCGCCGTAATTTTGGCCGACTTGATTGGATAGGGACGCCAGCGAAGGAAGGCTGAACCAACCACCCATCAGCATCAATGCCGCTGATCCGCCTAACTGGATGCGGCGGCGGCGTTGGTAGCGGCGGCGGAAATGCATCACCATGCAGCTGGTGAATTCCGCTCCAGTTTTTGGGCGGGGAAGCAAGCGTAACTTTTGATCAATCGGATCGTGCATAAACCTCCATCCTTTGCCGAAGCAGCTGCCTGGCCCGGCTCAGGTGCGTACGGACAGTATTAATTGGCATCGAACATGCCTCGGCAATGGCTTCATAACTCAGGTCAGCCTGGTAGCGCAGGGTGATGACCACCTGGTAGGCTTTTGGCAGGGATTGGACTGCCTGATCCAGCGCCTGGAGCTCCTCGGCTGCGATGATTTGCTCTTCCGGCTGCGATTCTGAAGCGGGCAGCCAATCGGCTGTTTCTTCCAGGTCTTCATCACTCAACCACCGCTGTGTCCGCCAACGGTCGCGCAGGAGATTCACTGCGATGGCTGCCAGATAAGGGAAGAAAGGCCGGTTATTTTGGTAACGTACAAGATTTTGCCAGGCTCGCCAGAAGGCTTCTTGCATCACCGCTTCCGTTTCTTGATCGTCTTGTGCCAATCTGCGCACAACTCGGTAGAGCATGGGCGTATGTTTTTCGATCAATCCCTCAAACGCAAGCGCATCCCCTGCCTGGGCGCGGGAGATCAGAGCCTGGTCCGGTGTCTGCAAGAGTGTCATGCTGTCCTACTTCATATCACGAATAACTCGCCAAAAAGTTTCAAGAAAATGTGTACAAAAATGTCACAAACACGATGTATTCCTGATACAAGTTTAACATGTTCGATTTCTTTTTTCCTGGTTTTGTCGAATCCTGCCTTTGGGATTCTATCTTTTTACAAGCCCCTGCCTTTTTTGGCTGGCTCTTTGTATAATGGTTTCGATGACTGGCTGAGGAAATCCAATGAAGATTCACAGAATCATTCGTATCATCCTGGTTGTTGTGGTTTGTTTGCCGCTGTTAACCCTCAGTAACTTTAAACCTGCTGATCCGGTTGAACGGGTGCGGGCTTTCACCCGCTGGCAGGAATTTGACTTTATCACCTGGACACTGGATGCCTTGCTATTAAAAAATACGCAGGCTGCCGCGAATGTGACGCGTTACCTGGATGAAGAGCAACAAAAAAAGATTGTTTATGACTATATCGACCAGGTACGCAATTTACAATCGATCCGCGACCAGATTGAGTCGATTTATGCCGACCCCAATGTGCAGGACCCCGAGCTTGCCAGTGCTGCCCTGCGAGCTAACCAGCAGCAGCTTCAAGAAAAGCTGTCGCAGTGGGCGCCGCTGGCTGAGGCGGTGATTCAGCATCAGGTGGCGGTTGTTGTGGGGGAGATGGGGTTAGGCCCCGGCCGCCAACCGCTGCCGCCGCCGCTTTACCATGTCACACCGCTGCCGATGGCATTAATCGTATCGCCGCGCGATGCAATACGCCAGGACGTAGATATTTCTTTAATGCCTGATTTGTCGGTTGAGGAAATGAACCGGTTGGAGTCCAGCGTAGAAAAAGGTTTAAATGTCTCTGCACTGGTGGTTCCGGTGGGTGGTATTGGTATTTATCCTACAATGGTCATGGAAACTACGAACCTCAACTGGCTGATTGAGGTTGTGGCGCATGAATGGACGCATAATTATCTGACCTTGCGGCCGTTGGGTGTGTTGTATTACCAGACTCCTGAACTGCGAATCATTAATGAGACCACTGCTTCAATTGCAGGCAAAGAGCTTTCTCAGGCAGTGATTGCCCGTTTTTACCCGGAACGGCTGCCCGCCCCGCCCCGTCCGGTTCCGTATGAGAATTTATATTCCCCTCCCGATCCAGAGCAGGAGGAACAGCAACCCAGCTTTGATTACCGCGCAGAAATGCATGAGACCCGCCTCACCGTGGATGCTTTGCTTGCGGAAGGCAAGATTGAGCAAGCCGAGGAGTATATGGAAGCCCGGCGCAGGTTTTTCTGGGATAACGGCTACCAGATTCGCCGGATTAACCAGGCGTACTTTGCATTTTATGGCGCGTATGCAGATTCCCCCGGCGGAGCGGCCGGCCGTGACCCGGTCAGCGCGGCGGTGCGAATCTTACGGGCGGAAAGTCTCTCGCTGGATCAATTTCTCAAACGGATTTCCTGGGTCACTTCTTTTGAGCGGTTGGCTCAAATGACTGGGGCAAAATAAAAGAGCGTTTATGCAACGCTCTTTTGGGACCTGTCTGTTTTTTTTAGAAATCGTCCAGCCCGCCGTCAAAACCGCCTGTATCGCCTGCACTGTCAGCCAGATCGGGTAAATCGCGTTCAATGTCTTCCGGTGACTGTCCGGCCTCCAATCTGCCCACCACTTCATTAAATTCTGGACCCATATCTTCGCCGACTTCATGGCTCATTTGCCGCATCATACGGCCTAATGCTTTGGGGTCATCGTCCAGCCCCTCCAGGTTGGCGGGGTCAGCCAGGTTTTCTAAGCGGTTCTCGTTGGAGCGGGCAATGCGCACACGGCCGATTTTGCGTTGCACATTGGAACTGTGGCAATGTTTGCAGGTAATCTCTTTGCTGCCGTACTCTTTATAAGACATAAAAATATCAAAGCGTTTGCGGCAGTCCAAACAGCGGTATTCGTAGGCGGGCATGGTGTATCCTCCACAAGCGAGATCGGTATTTTTCCATTATAATCAATGAACCATAAGAAAATTGTAAGAGTTGCAGTATCCTTGTACGGTAGAATCTCTGCTTAAGGTGGCCAAAGTGTCTGATTCCATTGAAGCTCAACTGTCTGAATCCATCTCGTTTAACCTGAATACCACGCAACCTTTGATGATCGTTGTTTCCGGCCCATCCGGTGTTGGCAAGGATTCGGTCTTGCAGGTATTAAAGCAGAGAGGGCTGCCGCTGCATTTTGTTGTCACCAGCACAGATCGAAAACCGCGCGTGAATGAAGTGGATGGAGTGGATTACAACTTCATCTCTACAGAAAAATTCCAACAAATGATTGCGAATGATGAATTTGTGGAGTGGGCGGTTGTTTATGGTGATTTAAAAGGAATCCCCAAGCCGCAAATTCGTGAGGCAATGGCATCTGGCAAAGATGTGATTTTACGTGTGGATGTGCAGGGTGCGGCTCGCTTGCGCCAGTTATGTCCGGAAGCCGTGTTGATTTTTTTGGTTCCGGCCAGTGTGCCGGAATGGTTCCAGCGGTTGCGTGATCGTAAGACAGAGACGGAAGAGAGTCTTCGCCGCCGGGTGGAAACCGCCAAAAAAGAATTGGATCATTTGAAAGATTTTGATTATGTGGTAATCAATGCGGATGACCAGTTAGATCTTGCGGTGGAAAAAATCATTGAAATTGTTGAGGTGGAACACTTGCGTGTTCACCCAAGGAAAATTACCTTATGAGTTATTCACCAGATTCTCAGGAACAGCCGCCCGTATCACCGGATTCGCAGCAAAATGCGATGCGAATTACCTGGCGGCTGCCTGCAGACCGGCCTTATGTCACGTATATCTTGATCGCATCCTGTGTGCTGGCTTTTCTTGGACAGATGATCGGTGAGATGGCTATGGGTGTCGATCTTTTGGCGGTTTTTGGAGCAAAAATTAATGATCTGATTATTGCAGGGCAGGTGTGGCGCTTGATCACCCCCATGTGGCTGCATGGATCCTTTTTGCATATCACCTTTAATATGTATGCGTTGTATGTGATAGGCTCAGGGATTGAGCGCTATTATGGGCATGGCCGTTTCTTGGTGCTCTACCTGTTGAGCGGATATGCCGGTAATGTTGTCTCATTTTTGATGTCGCCGGAACCTTCTTATGGCGCTTCTACGGCAGTATTTGGCCTGGTTGCGGCACAGGCAGTATTTATTTACCAAAATCGCTATCTATTTCGCAATGCGAAAGCTCTGCTGGTCAATACCCTCATGATTGTTGCGATCAACTTGTTTTTGGGCCTGTCCCCTGGCATTGATAACTGGGGACATCTGGGTGGAATGTTAGGCGGGTTAGCCTATGCCTGGTCTGCCGGGCCGTTGTGGAAGGTGCAAGAACAGGCAACCGGATATGTCCTGGTAAACCAGCGGAACAATCGGATAGCAACCTGGGTGGCGGCAGGCGTTTCACTGGCATTTACCATTGTTGTGATTTTGAAAATGATTTGGGCATGAACATTATTGTCGAGATTCTGCGAGAAAATCCTCTTTTGCTGCTGTTCCTGGTGGCTGGAATTGGTTATCCGCTTGGCAGAATCCGATTTGGCGGGACCAGTCTGGGAGTCGCGGCGGTTTTGTTTGTCGGCCTGGCCTTTGGCGCATTAGACCCCGACCTGAAGCTTCCTGAAATTGTCTATTTGCTTGGATTGGTGTTGTTTGTGTACTGCATCGGCCTGAGCAGCGGTTCTGTGTTTTTTGCGTCATTGAAACGGCAAGGAATGCGGTTTAATTTGCTGGTTGCGGGCGGCCTGTTGTTTGCGGTTGTTCTGGCAATTATCCTTCACAATTTATTCCAATTGAACGGCACGCTCACAGCCGGAATGTATGCCGGTAGTTTGACCAATACCCCGGCATTGGCAGGAGTATTGGAGCATGTTCGTGCTGCTGCACCCAAAGATCTGGTTGAGCAGCTTGCTTCTGAGCCGGTGGTTGCCTATTCACTGACCTATCCCATCGGTGTTTTGGGTGTGATCCTGGCAATTTACCTTGCCCAACGTATTTTCCGAATTAATTACAAAGATGAACTGCATGTGGCGCGTGAATATGGTGCGGTGAACGAGCCATTGCGCAATATGACCCTGTGTATTGCGAAAGACCAGACCCTCAGTGTGGCAGCTCTGGTAAAGCATTTTCAGTGGAATGTTTTGTTTGGGCGGATTAAAAGAGATCAACAAGTCAGCCTGGTTACCGGGACGACGATGCTAAAGGCAGGAGATTTAATCAGCCTGGTCGGAACACAGGATGCGCTTGAAGTTGTAAGCCGTGAATTAGGCGGCGCCTGTGGTGACCGCCTGGAATTTGATATCAGTAAGATTGATAAACGCCGAATCTTTGTCTCGAACCCGCAAGTGGTTGGGCGCAGGCTGCGCGATCTGGATTTGATGAACCGTTACGGCGTACTGGTTACACGGCTGCGCCGCGGCGATCTGGAAATGATTCCGCATGGAGAGACCGTGTTATGCCTGGGAGACCAGGTGCGGGTAGTTTCTCCTCATGAGAAAATGGATGATGTCGCGGCATATTTGGGGGATTCGTACCGCGCTGTCAGTGAAATTGATGTGCTGACCTTTTCCCTGGGGTTGGCTTTTGGCCTTTTATTAGGCATGCTGCCGATCCCGCTGCCGGGAGGAGTGACCTTAAAGCTCGGTGTTGCTGGCGGCCCTTTGATTGTCGCGTTGGTTTTAGGGGCAGTCGGGCGGACAGGGCAGGTGGTTTGGGAATTACCCTACAGCGCGAACCTTACACTGCGGCAGATTGGATTGATCTTATTCCTGGCGGGGGTGGGAACCCGCTCTGGTTATGTGTTTGTCAATACCCTCACCCAGGGCAGCGGCTTGCTCGTCTTTGCGGGCGGAGCCATCATTACCATGATCACTGCTTTCACGGTCCTGTTCGTTGGTTATAAAGTGATGCGCATTCCGATGAGTTTGTTGATCGGTGTTGTTTCTGGGCTGCAAACCCAACCGGCTGTGTTAGGATTTGCGCTAGAGCAGACCCAGAACGAACTGCCCAATATTGGTTATGCAACGGTTTACCCGGTTTCGATGATCTTGAAAATCTTGTTGGCACAGGTGCTGCTGATTTTGTTCTGGTAATTCCCACGTTCTTGATTGAATTGTATCTTTGCAGGGAGGGGCGATGGCATCAAAGAAACCTTCGCAATGGATTGCGATCATCGGTTTACTGGCTTTTTTGGTTTCCCTTTTGGGAATCTATGCGGGAGATGCCACCTTGCGCGGCGGCAAACCGCTCTGGATCGAAACCTCAGAAGGCGACCGGCTGCAGGCTACTTATTATTCGGGACGGCTCCAGGCCGGAGTATTGCTGTTCTCCGGTTTTGGCAGCGACCAGGTAACCATGCGGGCTGCTGCCAGTGAATTTCACCGCCGCGGCGTGCATGTCTTTACGGTGGATTTTTCCGGGCACGGCCGATCACCGGGCGGATTAACCTTTGATAATGCGGCGACTGATCGCCTGGCCGGGCAAGCCCTGGCGGCATTCGCTTCGTTCCAGCAGCAAAGCGGTTTGGCTGCCGATCAAATTATTTTTCTAGGGCACTCTTTGGGGGCAAGGGTAGCCCTGCAATCTGCGGGTATGACTGGCGAACCTCCACAGGGGATTGTGCTGCTTGGGCCGCAGGTAAATTTGATCACGAATGAGCAGGCGGAATTCTTTACCGGTACCCAGGACATGGACCTTGCCTGGGTGCAGCAGTTAAGTGCAAATACCCCTGCGTCACATGTGCTGATGATTACCGGAACATGGGATGATATTATTACTCCCCAGGCGGGGTTAACATTACTGCAAAAACTAACCGGTGATGGTGTACTGGTTCCGCAGAACAGGTTGTCTATCGAAGAGCTGCGCAGCCGCTACTCCTGGCTGCCAGCAGACCTGCTGGCGGAAGGCAAGGCCGTACCGTTCGTGCGGTATGGCTCGTTTGATGAAACCAGTTCGCGTGAATGGATTTTGATCCCGCGCCTGGCCCATAATTACGAGGTGTTTTCAGGGCGTGCCTTAAGCCGGGCGGTGGCCTGGAGTACGGAATTGTGGAAATTGCAACCGGCGATGAATCCGTGGGCTGCAGCAGCAGACCGGCGAATCATTTTGTGGGTTGCCGGTTTTGGCGGATTATTGGCAGCCCTGGGAGGTGGATTCGCTTGGGTTAGCCGTAAATTCCCGATTTTTCTTCAACCGCAGGGGTTGGCCATTCGTAAAATGAGCCGCTTTTTGTGGGGAAAATTGGCGCTTTGGTTGGCTGCACTGCCTTTTGTGGGGTTGATTTTTGGCCTGGCTATGTTGGCACCACTGCCAGCACCTGTTTTTAACCTGATTTATGTTGGCTTCATCGGGGGATATGGGGTATTGCTGCTGCTTTTGGCCAGACTGGGGCGCTTGCCGGGCGTGCAGGGAAAGTTGGCCTGGCGGAACCAATCAATTCAGGTTGACTTGTGGCGCTGGCTGCTGGCAATTGGATTTAACCTGATTTTGGTTTTGTTAATGTTTGCCTATGCTCGCAGCGGTTGGCTGTATGCGCCGCCCGTCGGTGACCGCCTGATCTGGGTGTTGTTGTTTACTCCGTTGACAATGCTGGGCTTTTGGATGGGGCAGTTGGAAGGGGACTGGATTCGTGAGGCTGCGCCTGGGCAGGCAGGCCCGGTTTGGGCTGCAACTTTGATTGGATTGGTGCCGTTCTTTTTGTGGACGGCGGTATTGGCAGTGTTGGGCTCAACCTCCGGAATGTTGGGTGGATTGCAGGGACTTTTGCTTTTGGCAGTGGTTCTTTTGCAAGGGACCATTACTCGGATCCTTTGCGGACAACGCTGGCTGGCTGCTTTGCTGCAAAGCTTGCTTTTATATTCTTTGTTAATTCCACAAGGCGTACTGTTCTTGATTTGATCGGTCATATATGACCGTCATAGTTAAATCCACCTCCAAAATAGGTCTTACGGCACTCTCTAATTCTTTAGAAATCCGATAAACTACACCCAAAAAAAAGAGGTGTGGCGATGTCTGATTCACAAGAAGCACTGCCGACCATGAAGGATTTGAAACCACTGCTTGCCCCTTACCAGAAGGCAAATTCAAGTAAGGCGGTCTGGCAGTTGGTCGGTACCTTAGTTCCCTATATTGCTTTGTGGTACTTAATGTACCTCAGTTTGCAAGTTTCTTACTGGTTAACGCTGGTACTGGCTGTTCCGGCGGCTGGGTTAATGGTTCGATTGTTTATATTCTTCCATGACTGCGGGCATAATTCCTTTCTGCCCTCTACTAAAGCCAACCGCAGGCTTGGATTTTGGTTGGGCGTATTGGTTTTTACTCCGGGAGAACAATGGTGGCATTCCCATGCCATTCACCATGCTACCAGCGGAAATCTGGATAAGCGCGGAGTCGGCGACGTGGAGACGTTGACCGTCGAGGAGTACCAGAACCGTTCTCTGGTGGCGCGGATCGGTTACCGTCTGTTCCGATTTCCGTTTATCATGTTCGGGCTGGGGCCGTTGTATATGTTTGTCATCAGTCACCGCTTCCCGCTGCCTGCGTATTCGAAAAAAGAGACCCTTTCGGTGGTGTATACCAACCTGGCGCTGGCCGTGATGGCTGCAGGATTAAGTTTCTTGTTTGGAGGTTTTTGGAATTATGTCTTAATCCAACTGCCAATTTTGTGGTTGGCGGGCATGGCGGGAATCTGGCTGTTTTATGTCCAACACCAGTTTGAGGGCGCGTATTGGGCACGGGATGCTGAATGGAATTATGTTGCATCCGCCTTGTTAGGCGCATCCTATTACAAGCTGCCAAAGATCTTGCAGTGGTTTTCCGGAAATATTGGTTTTCACCATATTCATCATCTCAGCCCAAGCATTCCCAATTATTCATTGGAGGCGGCTCATGAAAACAATCCGTTGGTGAAGAAGTGGACCAGAGTCATTCCCTTTGGAAAGGGTTTGCGTTCTTTGCGCCTGGCGCTAATCAATGAAAAAGACGGGAAACAAATGGTCGGTTTCCACGACATCATGTAAGAACTGGCCTATCTTATGCTGAAAATATTCACCTCGCTGGTACTTGCCAGCGAGGTTTTTGTACCCCCTCCCTGGGGGGGGTGACATTTATCACTTGTGAAGCTTGATTGGTTTGAGTACACTGTTGAATACAAGGATCTTTGATATAACAATAAGAAACAATAATTATGGCTGATTTGCTGACCTCTCGTGAAGTGCAAGAAATACTAAAAGTTGACCGGATCACGGTGTACCGCATGCTCCAGGACGGGCGTTTGCGTGGGGTGAAAATTGGTCACCAATGGCGCTTTCACGTGGAGGATGTGGAGCAGCTTTTGCGCAGCGGCTGCTGTGGAGACGCCGACCAAGGTTCTCCGGCCAGTAATTTACCCACCCACTGTTTTCAGGTGGTTCAAAATTTGTTTTCGGATCTTGGGCGATTAAGTGCAGTGGTGGTCGATCCGCAGGGGAATTTAATCACCCAACCCAGTGCACACGGCAAGTTTTGCCAGTTGATTCTGGCTTCTCCGGCCGGACGTGCTGCGTGCGAAAATTCCTGGAAAGAATTAGCCCAGCGATCCAATCAAGAAGGGTGGTTTCGCTGCCATGCTGGATTGCAGTACACCGGGTCGCAAATCCATGAAGGGGAAAAATTGACGGCCTGGTTTATAGCCGGTGGTGTGGTGGCTCATTACTTTAGCGGTGCTATTGATTTTGAGCAGGTGCGCCAATTGGCAAAGGCGTACGAGATCGATCCGGAGATGTTGGTTGAAGCTGCCCGCCGTGTGGCCGTTTTGGATGACAGGCAGCACGAGGTCGTCACGACCTGGCCGCAAAAAGCTGTCCTAGCTTTTGACAGTATTCTCCGTGAGCGCGCCGGATTGGTGGAAAAATTGCAGCGCATTTCAGAAATCAGCCAGTTGGGTACTGATTGACCCATATCCAAGAAGAAAACAGGTTCTCTTCAATAATGAGCGTGGCGGCTCTGGGTAGAAAAGTGAACCTGTTTTTGACGGGGCGGAGGAGTACAATCCTCCGCCTGTTTTGTTTTGCCAAATCAGTCCCAAGATTATAGGTTCCTGCTTTTGGTATAATTTTTTGAGAGGAAAAAGAATGAATACCGAACAAGCTGCCCGCCAAATACGTACTCAGTTTGAAAAACTCTGCGATTCGGATCCAAAAATTCATAACGCTTACCTGTTAGTCCATTCAGATCAACATGCCATGCACTTAAAATTAGCGCGGGGTGAAAGTCGAACAAGTGACAATCAACCAGTTCCTGCTCATCCTGATCAACCAGTGTTTATGGCAAGTGTTGGCAAATTATTCACCGCCACTTTGGTAGGGCTGCTTGTTGAAAGAGGGGTTTTGAGTTTTGAAAGTCAGCTTGCTGAATTTCTTGATCATGACCTGATGAATGGGCTGCATGTGTACCGGGGAGTGGATTACAGCGCACAGATTCGCTTGAAGCATTTGCTCAATCATACCTCTGGTTTACATGATTATTTTGAAGATCGTCCGCTCACAGGCAAGCCGATGATAGCCAGTATTTTAGAAGAACCACAACGGGTCTGGACTTCGCAAGAGGTGGTTTCCTGGTCAAAGCAAAACCTTAAAGCGCATTTCCCTCCCGGGACGAAATTTCACTATTCCGATACCGGTTACCATCTTCTAGGAATGGTGATCGAAAAAGTTACCGGCATGTCTTTTGCTGCTGCGCTAAACCACTATATTTTTCAACCTCTTGAGATGGAGCAATCGTTTTTGCTGGGCCATTCTCAGCCCAAATATGCCAGCTCATATCCAATTGCCGGTGTGTTTAAGGACGCTACCAATATCGTTCATTATCCCTCTCTGAGTATTGACTATGCTGGCGGTGGGGTAACAGCCCCACTGGAAGATTTTCTCAAATTTCATCGCGGGCTGGTTTCCGGGCGATTCATTCAGCCAGAGACTTTGGCTCGGATGGAGGATACCGCTCGGTTTTCAGTTGGCATTGATTATGGTTACGGCATCATGTATATCCGAACTGTGCCGCTTATTATGCCGAGTAAATTTAATTGCTGGGGTAATGCGGGTTCCACGGGGGCGTTCCTGTTCTATAATCCGGCGTTAGATGCTTATCTGATTGGCAGCTTAAACCAGTTCCGCTATCCCGATAAAGGGATCCGTTTCATGATGCAAGTGATGAATACCTTATGGAATAACATCAACAAATAAATCTGCGCCTGGATCTTCTAGTCTCCTTGAATAAACAAAAAACCCCACCATGCGGGTTTGCGGTGGGGTTTTTAAGGAGAAAAAATTAGTCTGAAACCAGTGGAACGGGTTGTGGGGCTGTGGGTTGGATTTGCCCAGGGACTTGATCATCCAGGGTGATCAAAGCGGGGATGAAGTATCCGGCAATACCCATGGCAATGCAGAAGATTCCTCCGGCAACATACCAGACTTGCAAGCCGAGCAGCTCGGCAACCGGCGCGGCAATCACCATGCTTAATGGTGACATGGCAGAGGTCAGGCTGCCAACCAGGGTGAATACGCGGCCCTGTTTTTCTGGTTCAACCTTGGACTGCATCAGGGCAAAGAATGGGCCGTTGCAAAGCGGATTCATGATTCCGGTCAACAGCATACCGCCGAGCGCGATCAGATATCCCCAGGAGGGTGCAAGGCCGACTGCGGTTATGCCTACGCCCATGCCGATCAGGCCAAACAAGGACGTGGCCGCTTTACGGCGAAAACCGCCCCAAATGGTGAGTAATAAGCCGCCGCCAATTACGCCGGCACCAAAGGCGGATTCAAGCCAGCCCAATTCTAATGCGCCCAGCTTGAAGTGCTGGGTCACCAATAGCGGCATGAAAGTGAAGGCTGGATTGGCCAAAAAGTTGATCATGGTGGCCATCAGGATAAAGATCATCAAACCGGGCCAACTGGCGACATAGCGAAAACCTGAGCGCACATCCGCCCAAACTGTTTTGGGTGTGACCGCGGCCGGTGTGCCGCTTTGTTTGGGCTGCGGAATGGCAATGAATAGCAGCGGGGTAATGGCAATTACGGCGGTGATGATATCAATCGCTAATACGTTTTGCAGCGGTAATATAGAAAGCAGTACCGCGCCTAGCGGAGGAGCGCCAATATTAATCAGTCCATGCAGTGCCTGGTTTGCACCAGCCACTCGGGAAAGGTGTTTTTCGGGAACCATCAGGCTGGTAGAAGCCTGCATCGCTGGCCAGTGGAAAGCGCCACCCAGGGAGCGAACAAACATGATCACATAGACGTGCCAAATCTCTGCTTTGCCAAAATAAAACAGGGCGGCCAGGCAGAGGGTGGAGAAAGCAACCAGGCTGTCGGCAATAATCATCACGCGCCGGCGGTTCCAGCGGTCCACCAGTGCGCCTGCAAAGGGCATCAAGAATACCTGGGGCAGTAGTGCGACCAGCGTGGCGGTAGCCAGGACCACGGTTGAACCGGTGGTAGAGGTTAACCACCAGACCAGGGCAAATTGCACCAAACCGCTGCCAAGCAGAGAAAAGGCCTGCCCAATCCAAACGGGAACGAAAATACGCATCCAGCGGTTGGAAAGGTGATGTTCAGCTTCGTTTTCCATGTTTCAAATCCTTCGTTTAAAGCGCAAACAAACAGCCGCCCTAAACGGTGTTAGAGGTATTTAATTTATTTATACGGATAAAAAACGGAAAAGTTTCCGGAATTTATTCGATAAACACTTCTACGTGTTCGCCGTCTTCGTCGTCGTACACATCTACAACCTGGCCGACTTCGCCGGAGCGGATAAATTCCATCAGGGCATTGGTGTCCAGTCCCTCTACCTCAGGCGCAAAGCGCATGCCCATCTTGATGCCGGAGCTGACCAGGGAGAGGGGCAGGCGAATATTCACGCGGCTTTTTCCAGTGTCGGTGTCTGTAACTCTCACGCGTAAGTAGCGGCCACCTCCTGGCGGCGGAACAGGCGGCTGGGGGCCTTTCTGGCCGGGAGTTGCTCGGCTGCCTGAGCTGGTTTCCAGGGCCTCAAGCAGGCGGGCTGCTTCGTCAGCGGTGATTTTTCCATCCTGCAGCATGCTTAATATTTTTAGTCGTTCTTCACTCAGTACCATACCATTACCCTCCTTGCCAGATTATTTCTCGTTGGCTTCTTCTTTTTTACCTAATAATCGACGCTGCGCTTCTTCGGAAGAAATAATTCCTTGTGAAAGCTCGTCTAAAATACGCATGCGGTCTTCCGCAGAGAGCCGAACCGGTGCCTCTTCTTTGCCGGGTTCAAACCCGAGTGCCCGGATAATTTCATATAAACGGTTTCGAAGGGTGGGGTAGGAGAGGTTGAGCTCTTCTTCCATGCGGTTAAAGCGCCCTTCGCAGCGCACAAAGGTGAGGACGAACTGAACCTGCTCGGGGCTGAGCTGGGCAAATGGGTTCGCCTGTGCGTGAAAAGTGCCTTCGATGGTTGTGTTGCACTGCATGCAATACAGACGGGTTACCATTAAATCGCTGCGGCAGACAGGGCATTTGCTTAATATCTGGTTCATTGGACCTCCTAAAGTGCGTAGAAATAACCAACAAGGCTATTTTTGATAACTTAAAAGCGTTGTTGAAATTATTTTAGCACAACCTTTAGATTTGTCAATAGATTAGTTGAAAATATTAAACTTTTGTTTAGATTTATTGATTATTTTTGAATATTATTTATATGACTGGTGATTTATCAGCGTGCTTTATATTTTTTGTTTTTTTTATTCCCAGCGATTGGCAGTTCTTTCACCGTAAAGTACCCAATGACCTTTGCGGTCCCCGGCAGATTCGGGCGCACGGTCATAATACAGGTCAAATACGCGGCCTCCGCTGACCTTAACCCGGAAGTAAAACCGGCCAACACCCCACGAGCCAGCCCGTGAGGCGCGCGCGGCATGCTCAGGCTGCATATTCGAGGCCATCCGGCCGCGGCGGCGGTAATCAAACCATTCAGCAAGCATTTCTTCAATAATATAGCTTTCGCCGCGCCAGGTGAAACCGTCCGGGCAGGATGGTTTTTTCTCCAGCATAGGGGGTTGGTTAAACACCACTTCGATGGGCTCATCAATAAATCGCATGGGCAGCGGATCGGATCGTTTCATTACTTTGATCTTATCACATTCACTGCTCGCTTTGAATGACCGGCAGGGCGCAGATCCTTTTGGTAACCAGGGTTTATCCAATGGGATGAATTAAAGTGGGTGGCGAATGAAAAATCGTTGAAAATCATCTATTCCGCGGCAATACGCTTGTGTTATACTTTTTTTGTACGTATTAATGGATTGTTGTACGCTCGATTGGAAAGATGGAGGAAAACGAAGATGAAAACACTGCTCCTGATGCGGCACGCGAAGTCCAGCTTCAAAGAAGGCGAAATGCCTGATTTTGAGCGCCCACTGAGTAAGCGCGGGGAAAAAGATGCGCCTCGGATGGGAAAATTGCTAAAGGAGATGAAGTTGGCTCCGGATTTGATTTTGTGTTCCACCGCAGTACGTGCCAGCAAAACAGCCGAATTGTTGGCCGAAAAGTGCGGTTATAAAAAAGAAATCATCTATGTCAATTCTTTTTATTTGGGTGAGCCGGAAGTTTATTTAGAGTCCTTGCGAGAACTATCCGATGAAACTGAATGTGTGCTGCTGATTGGGCATAATCCAGGGTTGGAAAGTTTGCTTCAAATATTAGCTGGAAAGGTTGAGCCGTTGCAGACCTCGGCAATTGCTCATTTGGTTCTGCCGGTCCGTTCCTGGAAAGCAATCAATGTTGATTTGGATACGCGCCTGATGAAGATTTGGCGTCCCAAGGAATTAAAATAATTCGACCTGATTGTTTCAAGAACCATTAACAATAATCATCCTGAAGCGTTCGTTGCAGCCTGTGCAGCGAACGCTTTTTCAATAGTAAAAGAAGCGAGGAAATTATGGTAACCCCTGTATCATCTCCTTTACGAACAGTCCCTATTGCTCCGCGCTATCCTGTTTTGGGTGTGCTTCCTTCGTTATGGCAGGATCCATTGAGCTACTTTTTGCGGACTGCCCGGCACTTTGGGCCGATTGTGCGGATTGATTTGGCCTCGCGGCCTGCCTACCTTGTTTCACACCCGGAATGCGTCCGGCACATTTTGCAGGAGCACAGCAACAATTATCGCAAAGGATATGACCAGGCCAAGCCGCTGATGGGGGAAGGGTTGGTGACCAGCGAGGGCGAATTTTGGCGGAAACAGCGCCGCTTGATCCAACCGACCTTTTCCAAACCAAATATTGCCTTATATTCCCGGACGATGATGGATGAAACCGAAGCAATGCTCAACCGCTGGGAAGAATCCAGCCGCAGCGGTGCTGTGTTTAATATTGCGAGTGAAATGACCCGCTTAACCCAGCGAATCATCGTTAAGACCATGTTCAGTAGTGATGTTGGTGAACAGGTGGACCGGTTGGGATTGGCCTTTGATCAGGCTCTGGAACATCTCAATTCGATTTTGTTTTCCCCTAGCCCACTGCTGCAGCGGCTGCCTACGCCTGCGAACCGGCGGCACCAGCAGGCTCTGGCTTATCTGGATGATTATGTGTTTGGATTGATCGCTGAGCGCCGGCGCAGCGGAGAAGATCAGGGTGATTTTCTCTCTCGACTGGTGTTGGCAGTGGACGCGGATACTGGTGAACAAATGCCAGACCAGCAAGTGCGCGATGAACTGATGACCATCTTTTTGGCTGGACATGAAACGACCGCAAATGCGTTGGCCTGGACCTGGTATTTGCTGGGAATGAATCCGGCAGTGGAACTGCGTTTGATGGATGAAATTCGCACGCATTTGGGCGACCGGCCGCCGGTGTATGATGACCTGGAGAACCTGCTCTACAGTGGAATGGTCTTTTCAGAGGCATTGCGGATGTACCCGCCTGCCTGGTTGTTTGTGCGCCACGCAATTGAAGAGGATCAAATCCTTGATTACAAGATTCCTGCCGGGGCGATGATGATGCTCAGTCCCTATGTGACCCATCACCTGCCGGAATTTTGGCCGGAGCCGGAAAAATTTGAACCAGACCGGTTTGCACCTGATGCAGCCAGCCAGCGAGTGAAATACAGCTACTTCCCGTTTGGCGGCGGACCGCGCCTGTGTATTGGTTATTTCTTCGCCCAGGTTGAGGCGCAGTTGATTCTGACCCGGGTATTGCAGCGTTATGTCGTCCGGTTGGCTCCCGGTGCTGTTGTGCGTGCAGCTCCAATTGCCTCACTTCAGCCGAAGCCGGGTGTGATGGTGACCATAGCAAATCGGGCCGTTTGATTCCTGGTGGAATCAGGTAAAATTATGCCACCCTGGATAAAAACTCCTGCTTAATCCAACAAGGAGAGTGTTTCATATGCCCGACGTGGTTGAAGAATATTATGATGCCAATCCGCAGATAGAATGGGACCGGATGAATCGGCACCGAACCGAGTTTGCGGTCACATTTCGGGCCTTGCAAGAATTTTTGCCGCCGCCCCCTTGCCGGGTTATCGATATTGGCGGCGGTCCAGGAAGGTATGCGGTTGAACTGGCGCGGATGGGCTATGGGGTAACCTTATTGGATTTATCGTCAAAGAATTTACAGCTCGCCCTGCAAAAGGCTGAGGAAGCGTTTGCGCGGTTAGAAGCTGTGGTGCATGGAAATGCTCTGTCTCTGACTGGATTCGGCGAAGCAAGCTTTGATGCCGTCTTGTTGATGGGACCGTTGTACCATCTGGTTGAACCTGCACTGCGCTTGAAAGCCGTTCGTGAAGCGATTCGGGTGCTGCGGCCGGGCGGCGTGCTGTTTGCTGCGTTTATCTCGCGTTATGCGGTACTGCGTGATGCTGCGAAAAAATATCCGGAGGATCTGTTTGAGAATTCGCCGCAGACTTTAAAAATCATTGAAACGGGTGTCAATGAACCGGAAAGTGGATTTACAGCGGCTTATTTCAGCTATCCATCCGAAATTATCCCAATGATGGAATCTGTTGGGCTGAAAAGTCTGGCTCTTTTGGGGGCTGAAGGGATTGTGGCTGGCCACGAAGAAAAGATTAATGAACTAAGCGGCGAAGCCTGGGAGTATTGGGTAAATTTGAATTATCACCTGTCGCATGATCCGGCTTTACTGGGTGCTGCGGACCATCTTATTTACATTGGAAGGAAACCTGAACCGAATGTCTGAACCTATTTTAAAATCCAATCAACTTGATCTGAACCGGTTGGCGGAATTGAGCCAGAAACCGGAGCTGTATGCGCCAGGGGAACCGCATTTTTGGGATGATCCATATATTGCCCAACAAATGCTGCAAGCGCATCTTTCGCCCCACACCGATGCGGCCAGCCGGAAACCGGAGACCATCCAAAAAACGATTGAATGGTTAATTCGCACCCTCCCGCTTGAACAAGGCAGCAAGGTAATCGACCTTGGATGCGGACCAGGATTATATGCCTTACCGATGGCAAAGCATGGTTGGTCGGTAACCGGTGTGGATTTGTCGGCAAATTCCATTGCGTATGCGCGGAAACAGGCCGAGCAGGCGGGTTTGCCAGTAGAGTATCGTGTGCAAAACTACCTGGATTTAACAGATGAGGCCGCCTTTGACGCAGCCATGATCATTTACTTCGATCTTGGCCCGCTGACCATGCCTGATCAAAAGCGTTTTTTGAAGAATGTGTACCGGGCTTTGAAACCGGGCGGTTGGTTTGTCTTGGATGCGCGTACAGAAGTTGGCCGCAGCAGCCAGCCGGCTGACGATTCGTGGTATGTGGACCAGGCTGGTTTTTGGAAGCCTACACCGCACCTTGCGTTGAACCATACCTTTCATTATCCGGAAGCAAATGTCTACCTGGACCAGTATTTGATTCTGGACGAGGATGGACAGGCTTATGTGTACCGGGTTTGGGAACATTATTATTCCCCTGAAACGATTACTGCGTTATTGGCTGAAGCCGGGTTGGAAGTCGTTTCCATTTTTGAGGATGTGACTGGTACACCTTTCCAGGCCCAATCGCCCAGTATGGGAATTGTGGCACGCAAGCCATTCCAGGAATAACTGCCAGACAAACAGAAAAACCGGCCGGAATGGCCGGTTTTTTCTTGGTTTGAACCCGGTAAACAATTCTTAGATTGTTCTAAGAATTACAACCGATTTTACCCAATTACTGGTATTGACTTCTTTCTTGTTTGAACTATATTATACAGAACTTCATTTTTGTCCCCAGTTTTTGTTGTTTTCCAAAGGAGAAGATCATGTCTCGAAAAACCTTGATCGGTTTTGTCGCATTGGTTTTGGTATTTGTTTTTGCCTTTGCGGCGGTAAAACCTGCTATGACCGAAGCACCGGATAACCGGGTGCGTGTTTGGGTTGAGTTCCAACCCGGTGGGCGGGGTCAGGTAGAAAATGCCTTAAAAGGCGTTGGCGCTGAATTCCATTACGGCTTTGATTCATTAAATGCATTTGTTGTCAGTCTTCCGGAAGCGGCACTCAATGGAATTGCACATAATCCCAATGTGGTCAGTATTGAAGAAGACGCTGTGCGCTACCCAATGGCAGAAGAAGTGCCTTATGGAGTGGATATGGTGCAGGCGCTGGATGTTTGGGATGCGAATCGTGATGGTTCGGTGGACGCGGGTGCACCGAACGGCGCGGGACGCATGGTTTGTGTAATTGATTCGGGTCTGTATACCGGGCACGAAGATTTCGCTGGGGTGAACGTGGTTGGAGGATATCCGGCTAATTATGCCACCGATACCTGCGGGCACGGCACGCATGTGGCCGGTACGATTGCGGCTGCTTCGTACAATAATCTGGGTGTAGTAGGTGTCACTCCCGGTACAACCTCGTTGTATATTGTCAAAGTTTTTGGCGATAATTGTGCCTGGACGTACAGCTCCACCCTGGTGGATGCAGCGAACCGCTGTGCTTCGGCTGGTGCAAATATTATCAGCATGAGCTTGGGCGGAGCAACCCGCAGCACCCTTGAAGACCGTGCTTTCAATAATCTGTACAGCCAGGGCATCCTCTCCATCGCAGCGGCTGGTAATGATGGCACCACCGCAGTCAGCTACCCGGCCGGTTATTCCTCGGTCGTTTCCGTTGCAGCCATTGATTCTGCCAAGATGGTGGCAGATTTTTCCCAAAAGAACAGTGATGTGGAACTGGCTGCTCCTGGTGTGGGTGTGATCAGCACGGTTCCGTACCTGGCAACCAACACCCTGACCGTGGGTAATAATGTTTTCTCCGGTTACCAGGTTGAATATGCCAAATTGGGCACAGCTTCCGGGCAGCTAGTTAATGGCGGCCTGTGCGATGCAGCCGGTGCTTACGGCGGCAAGGTGGTGGTGTGCGAACGCGGCGTTATCAGCTTCTACGACAAGGTAATGAATGTCCAGAATTCCGGCGGCGTGGCAGCGATCATTTACAATAACGTTGCCGGGGATTTGAATGCAACCCTGGGTGACGGAAACTCCTCCAATATCCCGGCCATTGGCCTGACACAGGAAGACGGCCAATATATTGTGGGTAATCTCATTGGCCAAACGGGCAATGTGGAAAGCTCGATTGTATGGAACGTCAGCCAGTACGAGGCTTATAACGGTACCTCGATGGCGACCCCGCATGTTTCCGCGGTGGCAGCCCTGGTTTGGAGTGCCAATCCGGCCTGGACGAATGTTCAGATCCGCAATGCACTGACCGCAACGGCTGAAGACCTTGGTACGGCAGGACGTGATGTGGAGTATGGTTACGGTCTGGTGCAGGCCAAAGCCGCTCTTACTTACCTGGGATACAATCCGGGCGGCGGCGGTACACTTTCTGCGGCAGTTGCGACCAATAAGGCCAGCTACATCAACCGTGAAACTGTCACAATCACTGTGACTGTGAAAGACCAGAACAATGCAGCCGTTTCCGGCGCAACCGTGGCTGTAAAAGTAACCTCAGCCAACGGCAAAGTCGCGAACTATACCGGTACCACTGGTTCGAATGGTGTGGCGACATTCTCTTACAAAGTCGATTCGAAAAAGAACGGCGTAGGAACTTATACCATCCTCGCAACCGCAACCAAGACGGGTTATACTGACGCTACAGCAACTACCACATTTGTGGTGACCAAGTAATTCGAATTCGTTTTTACGTCAGATTCCAGCACCCGCAGATTTTCTGCGGGTGCTGAATTTTATGAACGTACATTTTTCATCTGGCTCTTGCGGAAAAGTGCAATTCCAAAAATGAAAATTAAGATCGAAAGAGCAATCATTGCGATCAGGCGGTAGCGAATTTCCGGCAAGGTGGCACCATAAACCATGACCTGTTGCAAAGCTTGCAAACCGTGTGTGGCCGGGAAAATGTCAAACAAATCAATGGCTTGCTCGCCGATCTGAAACAGTGTGATGGGTGGAAGCTGGTAAAACGATCCGGATAAGAAAACCTGGATCATTGCGAAGGTCGAACCGACATTGGCAGCCTGGCTGTCATTTTCGACAAACCCGGCCACAATCAGTCCCTGTCCAATGGAGGAGATACAGAGCACCAGGCCAATTAAAGCAGCCAGCCAAATTGAGCCGTGAAGATGAAAACCTAGCGCCAATGCCCCGCCGATGACCAAAACCACAAGGAAAACAGCGATTACCAGCTGCGCCAGGCTGAATCCGCCGAGCAGTTCCGTGGTGGAAAGCGGTGTCAGGCGCAAACGCCGCAGCGTTCGCCAGCGAATCTCGCGGCTAACCAGCATGGCGGTTTGCGGAATAATCATCAGCCAGCCAAAAATGATCATGCCTGGAGTATATAGATCAAATTCAGTCAGCGGCCCAGCCCGGAAAATTGACTTTTCTGTGACTACCAGCGGAATTTCATCTCCGCTGAGTTGGGCGCTGGTCTGGCGAATGACAGATTCGATTAATAGACTGGCGCGATAAAAAGGGCCAAAGGTTGCGTCGCCGTGAAGGGTGGTTTGCAGCGGTTGGCCAGCCTGCCAGGGTTCTACGATCACCACAGCGGTAGTTTCCCGTTCGGCGGCGGCTTGTTTAGCCGCGGCTTGATCTGTGGTTTGATACAGCTCAAAAACATTGCGGCCGTCAGCATAGGTTAGATCAACTAGATTACTGGCCAGTGCCTGTGCAGCAGGGCTTTCTCCAACCAGTTGAATGGGGTGGGTGGGCAGAAATACGCGGCTGTACCCGGCTTTTGTGATCAACAGGAACAGCAGCGGCATGGCCAATACCAGACCAATTAATTGCGGCTCCCGGAAGATTTCTACTAATGATTTGCGCGCAATCAGCAGTGTTTTCATTCGCGTAAGCTCCGTCCGGTTAATTGGATGAAAACATCTTCCAGGGTGTTTTCGCGAACGCGAACTTCACCGGCCTGGATACCGGCAGTGGTCAGCGAGTGCAGGATGGAAGGCAGTTCCCCCACGGCGTGCAGTGCGCGAATGGATAACCGCGAGCCGTTTTCCTCTACCCGGATTTCCCGATTTTCTCCATGCAGTGCTGATTGCACGGACGCGAATGCACTTTCGGAAAGCGGAACTGGTAAACCAATCTCAATGACATCACCTTTGCCAAGCTGTTGTTTCAGTGCAGCGGGAGTGTCCACGACCAGCAGCTTGCCGTGATCAATAATGGCGACCCGATCTGCCAGCCGGTCTGCCTCATCCATGTTGTGCGTGGTCAGGATGATGGTTTTCTTGCGCGCCAGAGATTGGATGTACTCGCGGACTTTGACCCGGCTTTGTGGGTCTAGCCCGGCTTCCGGTTCATCCAGGACAACGATCTCAGGCTCATGAACCAGTGCCATAGCAAGGTTAAGCCGGCGCTGCATCCCACCGGAAAGGGTGCGGGCTTGCTGGTTGCGTTTCTCCGACAGCCCCAGGTCTGCCAATATCTGTTCGGCGCGCTCTCGGGCAACCTTGCCAGTTACACCATACATTTGGCCGATGAACGTTAACTGCTCCTGGCAGGTCAGGCGCTCCCATAGGACAATTTCTTGCGGACAAACGCCCACACGGGCGCGCACATCCTGCCCGTTCGCGGTGATGTTAACCCCGTTGATATATACCTGCCCCTGATCTGGTTTTAGCAGGCCGCATAACATGTTAATCGAAGTGGTTTTTCCGGCACCGTTGGGACCCAGAAAACCAAAGACTTCTCCGCGATAAACTTCCAGGCTTAAGGACTGGACCGCGCTTAAGTTGCCGTATTTTTTGGTCAGTGCATTGGTTTGCAGAACGATTTCTGACATTTTTTTACTCCATTAATGACTGCGCAGTTGTCTGCGTTGGTAAATCAAAATTGCAAGGATGAGTATCAGGCTGCTTAATAAAAACAACATGACCATTTCAAAGCCAATGTCCGCTAATCCGGCAGCCTGGGTGAATATTTTTCGCATGGCATTGGCAGCATGGGTGGTCGGCAGCAGGTCATACGCTTGAATGACCCGGTTTGCCAGGGTGAAAAGAGGCGCATCCGGCATGGGGTAAAGCACCCCGGAGAGTAAGACCATCATGACCCCTACCACGGACCCTAAATTGGCTGCTTCACTGTCGCTGTGAACAAAACAAGCCACGATCAGCCCTAACCCGATGGCGGACAGGCTTAACAGCAGGCAAATTCCCAGGGCAAGGAGCAGCGATCCCTGGCTCTGAAAGCCGAAGAAAACAGCGCACAAGTAGGTGATTGGAAACTGTACGGCAGCGATGACGATTTGCGCCAGGCTGACTCCTGCCAGTAAATCCTTTGCGCTGACCCGGCTGAGCTTTAACCGGCGTAACGTGTGATTGATCTCTTCCCGGATCATTACCTGGGCTGTTGATACAACCACAAACATGATGCCAAAGACTATGACACCGGGAACGCCAAAGTCAAAGTCGGACATTGTGCCTGTGCCAGGGGTAAAGGTGTATTGGATGGGGGGCGGAACAGGCTGGTTGGAGGTGGTCAGGACCCATTCATGCAAGCCGCCCTCGATAAAGCTGCGTGTAAATACATACATATCGGAACCCGGATCACCAACCATCTCAAAGTTCACTGGCTGGTTGGAGCTGCCGGCTGCCCGGTCGTATATTTGGGTGGAAAAGTTTTTCGGGATGACCAACATCAAGGTGGCTTTGCGATCTCGCAGGGAGGCCAGGGCATCTTGCGGGTCGCTAACCAGATTGACCTGCATGGCGGGTTTGCCTTCAAATTCCACGCCGCGCATCCATTCCACAAGGTGCTCACCGACTGTGATATTGCTGCTCATTCGCGGATCGCCTTCATCCAGGTTGGCAACCATTACGGTCATGACACTTGATAACGAAGAACCGCCTCCACCCATGGCCAGGTAGTACACACCTAATAATAGAAGCGGAAAAGTCAGGAAAAGCCCCAGCAGCATGGGCTCGCGGAATAATTCCAGTAAGGTTTTTTTTGCAATCAAGATCGCTTTCATGAGGAGACTTCCTTGGATAGTTGGTTGGCCTGGACACCGTGTAAGATCAGATCCAGGGCTGCATTCATGCTTTGTTCAAAACTGACCTGTGAGTCACTGATTTTGAAATACGTGTTGAGGTACGGCAGCAGCTGTGAGTCACCTACCGCGATCAGCAGTGCATGGATTGTGCGGGTCACGGCTTCCAGATCCAGGCCTGGGCGCAGTTCACCGCGCTGTGCAGCAGCAAGCACCATGCCGCGGACCATGGCAAGCAGCGCATTGGCCATTGGTTCTACGACCCGCTGGCGAAGCTGTTCGTCGCCGTGGTAGGCAGCGCGCGCTAAAAATTGAGTCAAGCCTGCCACCACTTCGCCCATTTCCAGGCCGCCTTGCAGGTAGGCGGACAGCCCATCACGCAAGGGCATTTGCGCCAGCATGGGTTGGTAGTTGGTAAATTCAGCAGTGACGGTGCGCACAGCCAGTTCGATAGCAAAATCCAGCATGCCGTCCCGGTTGGGAAAATAGGTGTATAACGCGCCAACGGCAACACCTGCGCGCGCGGCAACGTTCTTGATGTTGATGGATGCCGGTCCGCGCTCTACGGCTTCTGCCAGAATGGCGTTCAGGATATTTTCCTGACGGTCCGGGTCGAGGCGGCGGAAGGTTCGTGTGATCAAACCTTCGCTCTCAAGCTCTAAAATAAATGGTTGAAATTGATGCCAGTATGCATTCATATAATGTGAACCTTTAGTTCATATTATATGAACATTAAGTTCGTGTGTCAACCTGCTTAATGTCACATCCTTTAAGGGAAAAAGAGCTTGAGCCGGGGCATTGAATGGTTTGACGTGCTTCAGGCGAGATTTCACTGGTTGCGGTATAATTATTCGGTTATGAATTTTGTTGAGAGGTCAGAAAATCATGGACATAGGTAGCGTACAGTCGGTAGATATTGACGAACAAATGCGGACTGCGTATCTGGATTACGCCATGAGCGTTATTGTGGCGCGCGCGCTTCCGGATGCTCGAGACGGCTTGAAGCCAGTTCACCGCCGGATTCTGTACGCGATGCAGGAATTGGGTCTGCGGTCAAATACGGCGTACAAAAAGTCCGCGCGTATCGTTGGTGAAGTATTGGGCAAGTATCATCCGCACGGTGATATGGCGGTTTATGATGCGATGGCTCGCCTGGCTCAAAACTTTTCCATGCGCTATACCCTGGTTGACGGGCAGGGTAACTTCGGTTCGATTGATGGAGATGCACCGGCCGCGATGCGTTATACCGAGGCGCGCATGGGGGCGATGGCTGAAGAAATGCTGGTGGATATCGACAAAAACACGGTTGATTTCACCGATAACTTTGACGGTTCTTTACAAGAGCCAACGGTATTACCTTCACGGCTGCCGAATCTTTTGTTGAATGGTTCAGCCGGTATCGCGGTTGGTATGGCGACCAATATTCCGCCGCACAACTTGCGCGAATTAACCACTGCGATTACATACCTGATCGATCATTATGACACCATTGATGATGTGACAGTTGATGAATTGATCAAGATATTGCCCGGACCGGATTTTCCCACCGGGGGTGCAATTGTTGGACAGGAGGCCATCCGGCAGATGTATACAACCGGACGCGGCCGCATCATCGTGCGAGGCCAGGCGCATATCGAAGAGATACGCGGCGGGCGTTATGCAATTAACATTACTGAAATTCCTTTCCAGGTAAATAAAACTGGTTTAATTGAACGGATTGCCGAACTGGCTCGCGAAGGCCGGCTGGATATGATCTCGGATTTGCGAGATGAATCCGACCGGCGCGGGATGAGTATTGTGATTGAGTTGAAGCGAAATGCCCAACCCAAAAAGGTGCTCAACCAGTTGTATAAATATACGCCGCTGCAAACCACCTTTGGCGCGCACCTGTTAGCCCTGGTGGATAATGAACCGCGCTTGCTTTCGCTCAAGCGTGCGTTACAGTTGTATATTGAACACCGCCAACAGGTGATCACCCGCCGTTCGCAATTCGAATTGGATAAAGCACGCGCCCGGGCACATATCCTGGATGGGCTCTTGATTGCCCTGGCTAATTTGGATGATGTGATCCAGACCATCCGCCAATCTCCGGATGTGGAAGAGGCAAAAATCCGCCTGACCACCCGCTTCAAACTTACGGATATCCAGGCTCAGGCAATCCTTGATATGCAATTACGCCGCCTGGCAGCTTTGGAGCGCCAAAAGATTGAAGACGAGCATAAGACGGTTATGGAACGCATCGCGTACCTGGAAGATTTGCTGGCTTCGCCGCATAAAATTCTGGATGTGATCAAAACGGATTTGCAGGAACAGACCGAAAAATACGGTGATGACCGCCGGACCAAGATCCTTGCCGATGCGAAAGAAGAATTAAGCGAAGAAGACCTTGTTGCAGACGAGCAGGTGCTCATCACCATCACGCAGCAGGGGTATATCAAGCGCGTATTGACCAAAGCCTTCCGCACCCAGGGGCGCGGCGGGCGCGGTGTGGCTGGCCAAAACCTTAAGGGTGAAGATGAGGCCATGATGATGATCCCGGCGGGGACGCTGCACACTATTTTGTTCTTCTCCGACAGGGGCAAGGTGTATTCGGAGAAGGCTTACCAGCTTCCGGATGCAGGCCGTACCGACCGCGGTATTTCCATTATGAATGTCCTTGCCCTGAATCCTGAAGAGCGGATTACTGCTGCTGTAGCGGTCCCGGATTTTGCGGCAGCCAATTACTGCACCATGGCTACCGTGAAGGGAAAAGTGAAACGGGTGGAACTGGCTGAATTTGCCAGTGTGCGCCCCTCTGGTTTGATAGCGATGGGATTGGAAGATGGTGATGAATTGGGTTGGGTGCGCCTGACCAGCGGAAAAGATGAAATCATCATGGTTACCGCTCACGGGCAGGCACTACGCATGTCTGAGGATGAAATTCGCCCGATGGGCCGCCCGGCTTCGGGCGTCAACGGCATCAAACTGGATCGGAAAGACCGGGTGGCCGCGATGGAAGTGGTCAAGCCGGAGGCTGAACTGCTGGTGGTGACCGATTACGGTTATGGTAAACGTACCCCACTTTCGGAATATCCGGTGAAAGGCCGCGCAACCGGCGGTGTGATGACCATCGACCAGAAAAACCTGGATAAGATAGGTAATATTTGCACC
>JAJUJY010000237.1 GCA_029265085.1 Chloroflexota bacterium | reverse complement strand
GGCTGCCCCTGGTCACCACCCTGGTGACTCTGGCCCTCATTTTTGCCCAACCGCTCGGCCCGGCCATTCAGGAGCGTGTGACCACCGATCCCAACCTGCGCGGCCTGCACGTAAAACAGGTGGACTGCCTGGAACGCGGCGGCGTGAAGATGATCCGCATTTTGACGGAAGAATAAAACCGGGAACCTTTTTATGTCTGCCGCTGACTCCGCTTCCACAAAGACACCCCCCACCGTATATCTATTTTACGGAGATGACCTGCTCGCCATGCATGAGCAGGTCGAGACGATGTGCAAGCGAGTTGGCTCGGACCCAACCATCGCGGAGTTAAATATCACCCGCCTGGACGGCAAACAAAGCAGCATGGACGAGGTAACCAATGCAGCCTATTCGATGCCGTTTCTGGCCGAGCGCAGGCTGGTGGTGCTGGATCGCCCGGTGTTGTTAATGAACGGGAAAGCTGCCCAGGAGCGGTTTACCAAATTTTTGGAAACTCTGCCCGCCACCACTGCGATGATTCTGGTGCAAGAGGACTCTTTTAATGCGGGCGGCGAACGAAAAGGCTGGGATGTGCTGGATAACAAAAAAACCGGCACCCACGCACTGCTCAAATGGGCGCAAAAAGCCAGCGACCTGGTCTTTATCCAGGTGTTTCAACAGCCCACGCTGCAATCTATGCCGGATTGGATTATGAAACAGGCCAAAAAACAGGGCGGGCAGTTTAACCCGGATGCCGCTCTGGCCTTAGCCAGCCAGGTCGGCAGTGATACGCAGGTGGCAGTACAAGAAATCGTTAAATTGCTCACCTTTGTAAATTACAAGCGCCCGGTAGAAGCCGAAGATGTGCAGGAACTGACCGCTCCGGGCGGCCAGGCCAATGTCTTTGACATGATCGATGCAATGACGGTGGGAAATGCGCGCCTGTCGCTGCGCCACCTGGCTCTGCTGCTGGAAAAACAAGATTTCTTTAACCTCTTTGGCTTGATCGTACGCCAGTTTCGCTTGATGATTCAAGTGAAAGAGGTTTATCTGGGTGGGGCACGCCATAAAGACGCGGTGGCCGCAGCCCTGCACCTGCACCCCTTTGTTGCTGAAAAATGCCTCTCCCAGGTGCAGCGCTATTCCATTGACGAACTGGAAGCCATTTATCACCGCTTGCTGGAAATTGACCGGCAGGTAAAAACCAGCCAGATTGAACCGGAAATCGCCTTGCAGACTTTTGTGGCCAGCCTGGCAGTCTGAAGCACCCTAACAGATTTGTTATTTGAACCAAACGGGTCTGATTTCCCGTACAATATGGGTATCCCTGGCACAACCCTTGCACGCCTCATCGTAGATAGACCAGGTGTTTATCGATTGGTTTCGCATTGGAGGCGGCATGAAAATTCTCGTTTCAATCCTGACAACCCTGCTGGTGCTGAGCGCTTCCTTCGGGCTAACACCCGTTGGAAACTCTCTGGCAGCTCCCGAGCCGCCCCCAGACACCCCTGATCCTTACCCCGGCCTGGAAGAAGCCCTGTTAAACCGCGTCCAGACTAGCCGTAACGAAGTCCTGGCCTACACCATTTACGACATCAAAATCGACAATGTGATCCCTTCGCCGGACGGCAAGCAATCTTTGCTCTGGCTGGCCCTGGTGGACCGTGAAACCGGCGAGACCATTGCGGCTGAGCCGGGACTGGCAATTGCCTACCATACCAGCAGCCGCGGCCTGCCGGAGGACTGGCAGATTACCCTGCAATCCGATGCGGATTGGAAAGAAAAATTATCTGCGGTTCCAACCAGCCTGATCAGCGAGGATTTACGCAATTATTATCTTACCCCGCCGGATACCAGCACAACCGACCGCGCGGTTTATCGCGGCTACAAGCTGCCCTGGGCAGGCGGTCTGGCCAAACGGCTTTCCGGTTCCATCGGCCACTTTTTAATTTACAATTCCTGCTCTGAGACCTCCTGCCGCTACGCCTATGATTTTGCCGATGGGACGATGTTTCCGCTATTGGCCTCCAAAGGCGGCACGGTACAGTATTACAGCTATTCCTGTCCCAACGGCGATACTTCCTGCAATAACTATATTGTGCTCAAAGATGCCAGCACCAGCCCGTACACCTACCAGCTTTACCTGCACCTGGCCTACAACAGCATTCCGGTTGAACTGCGCAAAGTGGGCGCGGTGGTGCAGCAAGGCCAGTATATTGGCAACGTGGATGATACTGGTTACAGCTCCGGCCATCACCTGCATTTCCATGTGCACACCAACCCCAATTCCTATTGGGGCAACTCGGTTGATATCCGCTTTGACGATGTAGATATTAATGACGGCGTTCCCCGCACCTGTTATGAAGCCTCCACCTGGCCGGGGTACGGCACCGGCTGCCATACCAACAACCTGTTTGTTTCCGGCAACCAGGGTGCCAACCCGCCCAGCGGCACAATGGTCATGCCCGCGTTTGGTGAAAATGTGACTGACAGCCGCCTGGTGGTTGCCGGGACGGCCACCGATGACCGCGGCATTACGAGCTGGCAGGTAGTTGCCCGCCCGCGCGGCGGCAGTTGGACGCCCATCGGCACGCCGCTCACCGCCCAACCCTTCCTCAAGGAAGTGGACTTGTGTTCCGCCAACCTGCCCGATGGTCCGGTAGAAATTTCTGCCTTCATCTATGATATGGAAGGCAATTTCGTCATGGCAGATGGGATCCGCTCCGTGGTCAAGAACTACGCCTGCACAGCTGCTCCGCCCCCCGCCTGTGAGCCAACCAGCAGCCAGGTAGCGCTCTTTGCCGAGCCGAATTACCAGGGCGCCTGCAAAGTACTGGGAATTGGCGACTACAGTCAGCCAGGTTCATTTAGCACCGTTGGAGATAACAACACCGCCTCAATCAAGATTGGGGCCAACGTCCGCGCGGTCCTGTTTGACCAGACAGACTACACAGGCCGGACTGAATCCCTGGAAGCCAATGATCCCAACCTGACAGATAATATCCTGCGCCTGGATCACCTGACCTCGCTCAAGGTACAGGACAAAGCCACGGTTGTTGGCGATCCGGTTGACCTAGTATATCCCCCTGCCGACACCACCAGCACACCGGATGCCGGTGATGTCACCCTGCCCGCCACCAGCTCGATCGACTTAACCTTCCGGGTCTTTGGAGCAACGAACTATAAATTTAATCTGGACCGCTGGAACGGCAGCACCTGGATTGCGTATGCTGCTGTAAGCGACCAGCCATTTTACAGCTATTCCGTTGGCAGCCTGCCCCCCGGACAGTACCGCTGGCGGGCGCGCGGTTCCAACAGCGCTGACAGTTGGGGCAACGGCACCGCTACCAGTTATTTCACCGTTGATGCTTCCACTTTACCGGAATTGACCCCCAAATCCCTGCCCTATACAGATTCGTTTGACACCGACAACGGCGATTGGTTCCACTCCGGGCTGTGGCATTGGGATGAGATTTCTCGCGAGGCCGGAAATTACGGCTGGGTGTATAACAACGGCAGCGATCTTGCCCATGACGCGATCCGCGGCGGCGACCTGACTTCTCCGCCCGTGGCTCTGCCTGCCGGTCAACCGGCTTACCTGCGTTTCAAGTACCAATCCGACACAGAAAGCCCCTACCGCTTTTGGGATCAGCGCCGCATCCAGATTTCTGTGGACGGCGGTGTGTTCAACGACCTGCCTACCTGGGGGCAGCTCTGGGATGACCCGGTCCAATACTGGCTCAACAGCCCTGTGATCGATCTTTCCGGCTACGCCGGTCATACCGTGCGCATCCGTTTCCACTTTTATTCGGTGGATAACACCGACAACAGCGGCCTGAAGGGCTGGGAAATTGACGACTTCAGCATCACCACCACCCCCGGTGAAACCTGCCAGGAAAATCCGGCTAATAACACCGTTGAAACCGCAGTCGCGGTCAACCTGGGCAGCACCGTCAGCGGACAAACCATTTGCCCGGCTGGAGATGTGGATTACTACAAATTCAGCGGCACGGCCGGCCAGCGCGTCATCCTGGATGTGGATGCCTACGACCTGGGCGGTTCCACGTTGGATGCCTACCTGTTCCTCATGGATGCCAGCGGCAAATTGATTGCAGAAAATGACGACCAGGTTTTTGGCGTCGTCCGCGATCCGCTGCTGGGAACGACTTTACCGTACACGGGAACCTATACCGTGCGGATCCGTGCCTGGGATCACCCAGGCGCAGGCGGCAGCAGCTATTCTTATTCGCTGCGCCTGGTCGAAGATTCTATCCCGCCTTCTGCGCAGATCAGTTACCCGGTGAACCAACAAATTCCAGCCATTCCCTTTAGCGTCCATGCAGATGCCAATGATGGGCAAAGCGGGGTGGTCAAAGTGGATTTCTACTGGCACAGTTCCGATTGGACCAACGGCGCCTGGGTGTTCCTGGGCAGCGATACCAACGGCACCGACGGCTGGAGCTGGGCAGTCACCCCAGCCTCGCTGGGCAGCATGACCGGCAGCGCATTTTACATTCAAGCCTGGGATGCCGCCGGGAACCAGTTTGGCGACATGATCACCGACCTGGTGGTGGACAGCACCCTGCCAACCTCTGCACTCAATTCACTGCCCGCCACATCCCAATCCACCCTGATCCCGTTGAGCTGGAGTGCCAGCGATACCGGCAGCGGACTGGCCTCTTTCACCATTCAATACAAAGACAACGGCAGCGCCTGGTTGAACTGGGCAACCATTACCGACCCCAACCAGCGCAGCGCAAGTTTCTTTGGGGTCATGGGACACAGCTACCAGTTCCGCATGATTGCAGTGGATATGGCTGGCAACCAGGAAGCCTACCCTACCAACGCAGAGGCCAGCACCACCATTGCCGCCTGCACGCCGGATGCATTTGATGCCGCCGGAGATGATACCCTGGCAGGTGCGCAGGTATTTACGCTGGGCAGCACGCAGGAACACAACCAGTGCGAGACTGCCGACACGGATTGGATTTATTTTGACATTACCCGGGCCGCCCAAAAGGTGATGATCGTGGTGCAGCCAATCAGCGGGAACGCAGCCGCCAATCTGACACTGTATGCGCCCGACCGCAGCACCCAACTGGCGCAATCCGCTCCGCCGGCCTTGGGGCAAACCTCTGCCATTGTATTTACCGCTGCCGATACCGGCACCTATTACCTTGAAATCAGCCCGCTGGTTAATGAACTGGCCGGAACGGACGTGAAATACCGCCTGTGGATTGGCGAGCCGCTGGTTATGTGGCTGCCGGTGATTCACCGGTAAAACAGTGATCAGTTGTCAGTTTTTTGTTGTCAGCAAAAAACAAAATAGAAAAGCGAGGCAGCCAATTTGCCTCGCTTTTCTCC
>JAJUJY010000120.1 GCA_029265085.1 Chloroflexota bacterium | reverse complement strand
TCTCACAACCTGGAAGTTGAAATACCCAGGCAGGAAATAACTATGCGAATAATCTGCAATTTCTCCATCTGCCGTAAACAAGGAAGCCACGAAGACTAACAATACATCGCCGCGTTGAATTTCTAACGCACGGGCAATTTCTGACGGCGCTGCACTGGCCCGAATTTCGGTTAATGAGTGACCTAACGGAGGTGTTCCTTTCTTCAACAGCAAATCCAACACCGACCCTGTAAACCCTTCATTTAGGTAATCCTGGTGAAAAAATTTTTCAGGCAGTAGATCGATCAGGTATGCAACGGGGCGTTCAGCTGTATAAATCACCCGGGACACTTCAACCAGTGGTGTTTCGTCTTTTACACCGAGAGTTTTAGCCTGGGATGGATTTGCCGGAAATTGCCGGATATTTAATGCACCCATAGAGACCTGTAAATTCATTCGTTTTGCCAGGGTCTCAATACTCTCCAGCACTTCCAAACCCGTCTGGATAACCTGGGTTTGTCCAACCACAAATGTGCCAATTCCTTGCCTGCGGCGGATCAATCCTTGCGCCTCAAAGGAACGCATTGCCTCGCGTAAGGTCGCCCTGGAGACGCCAAGCTGCTTTGCCAGAAGAGGTTCTGATGGAAGCCGGTCGCCCGGTTGAACACTGGCAATTAATTGTCCCAGTTCGATTTGCAAGCGTTGGTAAGGATGGATATTTTCAGAATGCTTTTCTTCTTGCTCAGAATTATTGCTCATTGTTTTACTCAACTACGGGAATGAATTCAAATTTGGTTACGTCAACAAGCCCAAGATCCGAAATTCTCAGTTCCGGGATCACCACCAACCCCAACAGACTCAATTGCATATTCGGATTATTTAACTGGCAGCCGCACAAACGAAAACCATGCAACACAGTGGCTGCTTTTTGTGCAACCACATGAGCTTGCTCATCAGACATCAATCCAGCAATCCGTAATTCGACTTGCCCAATAATCTCTCCATTAAGTACCACAACCTGACCGCCTCCAGAATGCACTAAAGCATTTACCGCCTTTGCCATGCAGTCTTCATCGGTTCCAACCACAATCAATTGGTGGCAATCATGGGCTACCGTTGTAGCAATGCCGCAGGGTTGGGAAAAACCAAACCCATGAACCAATCCCACCTGTACCCGGCCTGTTCCCTGATGCCTCTCAACAAGGGCAATCTTTGCAACATCCTGATGGATATCCGGATGAATTTCTCCATTTTTGATACCTATCGACTTTCGGAGATGGCGGGTCGGAGCTTGATTCTCGATTACACCAATCACATTCGCGGTAACGGGATCGGATCTAGAAGCGACCTTCAAAGCAAAGTCGGAGGCAGTAAATGTTTTTCCTATATGAACAGAATGAATTGCCCAATCCGGATAACCCCTCACAGGCAAATCAATCAGCAGCTCACCCGCCTGGGCGATTAATTCACCTTTTGCAAAAACCATCTCAGCCTGAAAGTCAACCAGGCTGTCGGTTAAAACAATATCAGCATAACGTCCAGGCGCAATCATTCCCAAATCTCGCGACAGTCCAAAGTGTTCGGCCGTATTAATCGTAGCCATCTGAATCGCAGTAACCGGGTTGAGTCCTTGAGAAACTGCGTGGCGAATAACACGGTCCATGTGGCCTTCTTCCACCAGTGTGGCAGAATGCGAATCGTCTGTGCAAAGGATAAATCCGCGTGAATCCAAACCAAGCTCGGTTACAGCGCGCACCAAGGTTGCCACATCATGCCATGCTGAACCGTAGCGCATCATCACCTTCACACCTTGCCGGGCTCTGGCAACTGCATCCTCCACAGAAGTCCCTTCATGGTCGTCCTGGGCACCGCCGGCAACATACCCGTGAAAAGGCAGCCCTAAATCTGGTGACGCATAATGCCCGCCAATCACCTTGTTGGCTGAACGGGTGTATGCCATTTCTTCATGGAGTTTTTTCTGGCTGCTGAAAACACCAGGAAAATTCATCATTTCTCCTAACCCGATAACACCAGGCCAGGACATGGCTTCAGCCACTTCATCTGGCCCAATTTCGGCTCCAGGGGTTTCCAGGCCGGGTGCAGAGGGCACACAGGACGGCATTTGGACATACACATGAACCGGTTGGTCAACCGCTTCATCTACCATTAACCGTACCCCTTTAAGACCAAACACATTTGCAATTTCATGCGGGTCTACAAACATACCCGTTGTGCCGTGTGGGGCAACTACCCGGACAAATTCAGTTACTGTCAGCATACCCGACTCAACATGCATATGTCCATCGAGCAACCCAGGTACCAGATATTTCCCATGAGCGTCAATAATTTTAGTGTTTTCACCAATACTATGGCTTGCATTCGGGCCAACATAAGCAATTCGCTGGCCAAAAATTGCAATATCAGTCTGGGGAATGATTTCACCGGTTTGAACGCAAACCCATTGTCCATTTCGGATAACATAATCCGCTGGTTTTCGTCCCATTGCGCAATCAACCAGACCTTGCGTTATTTCCGCATATTCTTTTGAGACCATCCCTACCTCCGTAAGAGAACAACAATCCATCCGTTGATGGTTGTTTCGGGGGTTGACCTCACGATAACAAACGTGCAGCCGCCCGGTTATGTTTTTCAATATGACGTGGTAAATCAATTGTTAATAGCTGTCCATCTTTCACAACCGGTTTACCATGCACCACGGTATAACTGGCTTTTTGTGGGTTGCAAAAGACCAGTGCTGCCAATGGATCATGTAATGCACCGGCATAATCCAATTGGTTTAAGTCAAACGCGACAAAATCGGCACATTTTCCTGGCTCTAATGAGCCAATATCACTCCGGCCTAAAACCGCAGCCCCGCCGCGCGTTGCCAGCTCCAAAGCCTGTCGGGCTGTCATAATGGGTGGAGCTGCCTCGTTGGAAAGGGACGCCCCCCCAATACCCGCACCCAAGCGAGAAAGCAGCATTGCCTGACGAGCTTCTGCCAGCATGTGAGAACTGTCATTGGACGCCGAGCCGTCAACGCCTAATCCAATCTTCACGCCCTCCCGCATATATTCCATTACAGGCGCAATTCCGGAAGCAAGGCGCATATTTGAACTGGGACAATGTGCCACACCGCAGCCTTCTCGGGCATACAGCTTAATTTCATCCGAGCGAATATGCACAGAATGGGCAAACCAGACATCTTGCCCAATCCAATCCACAGATTCCATATAAGCAACTGGCCGGTAGCCAAATTTTTCCAGGCAGAACATCTCTTCATCCTGGGTCTCTGCCAGGTGAGTGTGCAGATGCACCCCATATTGGCGAGCTAATTTGGCACTTTGCCGCATCAGCTCCCCCGTTACAGAAAAAGGAGAACAGGGCGCAAGGACAATTTGAATTATTGCCCCCGGTTTTGAATCGTGGTAGCGCTCAATCAACCGGACACTATCTGCCAGGATATGCTCTTCTGTATCTACAACACTATCTGGTGGAAGTCCGCCCTTTGATTGACCCAAACTCATTGAACCGCGTGAAGCCTGCAACCGTACCCCGACCTCTAGCGCAGCTGCGATTTCATCATCCAGGCTGGACCCATTGGGAAAAAGATACAAATGATCACTGGCCGTTGTACATCCTGAGAGTGCTAATTCTGCCAGCGCCGTTTTGGTTGAGATATAAATATCTTCCGAATTCATCCGCGCCCAAATTGGGTACAGTGTCTTAAGCCAATTAAATAGATTGGCATTTTGTGCAGCAGGCACAGCCCTTGTTAATGTCTGATAAAAGTGATGGTGAGTATTAATCAACCCGGGGATGACGATATGATCTTTTAAATCCAGCACTTCGTCAGCATCCTGGGGAAGTTGATCGGATGGACCTACTTCTTGAATGAAGCCGTCCCGGATAAATAAACCCCCACCGGGAATCTCCCGGCGGAGGTCATCCATCGTTACCAACAAGGTGGCATTTTTTACGAGGAGTGTTTTTGTCATAGGATTTGTTATTTTTACTCAATCGTAGGGAGAGATGATTAAAGCCAATTAGGAAAAGTCAATCATCCGATACATAGAGTTTAATAACAAAATCCTCAAATGTCAATTGTCTGACAACACGAAAAATGTCATTTGTCTGACAATTCTGCCCCTCGTAAAGTGTTTTGCAGCAGCATTGCAATTGTCATCGGTCCAACACCACCCGGAACGGGTGTGATATGCCCTGCAACTTCTTTCACTTCATCAAATGCCACATCACCGACCAATTTGTATCCCTTTGGCAGTGACGCATCTTCCACGCGATTAATCCCTACGTCAATAACAATTGCTCCAGGTTTTACCCAATCCCCGCGGACCATTTCCGCACGACCAACCGCCGCAATTAAAATATCAGCCTGTCGTACAACCGAGGCGAGATCTTTAGTGCGGGAATGGCAGATGGTCACAGTTGCATCTTCCCGCACCAACAGCAGAGCTACTGGCATTCCAACAATATTCGACCGGCCTAATACAACCGCATTTGCCCCGCGTAAAGATGGCATGATTTGCTTAACCAAATAAATTGAACCTGCCGGTGTGCATGGAACAAATAATGGCTCACGCCCTTTTTGTGCTAACCGGCCAATATTGATCGGGTGAAAACCATCAACATCTTTTTCAATACTGATCGCACTTAAAACCTTTTCTTCATCTAAATGACCAGGTAAAGGCAGTTGAACCAGAATCCCATTTACTTTTGGATCCGCATTTAAATCCCTGACAACCTTTTCCACTTCTTCTTGTGTTGCAGTGGCCGGCAGTTCAATTCCGAATGATTCAATACCAGCTTCGGCACAGGCTTTTCGTTTTGAACGCACATATACATGTGAAGCTGGATTATCTCCTACCAAAACAGTGGCTAACCCTGGAACGGATTTGCCGGATGCCACACGCGCTTCAACGCCCGCTTTTACCTCAGCACGGATTTTCTCAGCCGCAGCTTTGCCATCAATAAGTTGAGCAGTCATGCCATACTCCTTTTGCAATTATTTTGAATCAAATTTTCAGGAATTGAATAATTTAAAAAACCCACCGAAATCATTATACCCTCTGAATGGTAAATAAGAAATCAGATCAGAATACCACCCTAGCCATTAGCCATATTCATAGGATTTTCATAGGTCAGAAGCCAAAAACATATTTTCTTTTTAGGTCTGCTTTTGCTATAATTCCTCCACAGGAGGAACATATTCTATGAGTAAAATCTGCGTCATCGGTACAGGCTATGTTGGACTTGTTACCGGAACTTGTTTTGCGGATCTTGGTAATGAAGTCCGCTGTTTGGATATTGATGAAACCCGCATCGATAAACTCAAGCAGGGTGTCATGCCCATCTACGAACCAGGCCTGGAACAGCTCGTTATACAAAATGTTCGTGCTGGCCGTTTGATTTTCACAACAAATTATGAACAAGCATTAAAGGATGTAGAGTTTGCATTTATCGCAGTCGGCACCCCGTCTGGCGTAGATGGTGAAGCAGATTTGCAATATGTTCGCTCCGCAGCTGAAGCCATTGCCGATCTGGTTGATACATCGATTATTGTTGTAAATAAATCAACGGTACCCGTTGGAACAGGTGACTGGGTAGCGGATGTGATCCGCAAACGCCGCAGCGGAAAGCCATTGGAATTCGCAGTTATTTCAAATCCAGAATTCTTGCGAGAAGGGTCTGCCATTAACGATTTTATGTACCCCGACCGCGTGATTCTGGGGTCGGTAGATCGCACTGCTGCCTCCGAAGTTGCCCAGCTTTATCTGACCTTGCGCTGTCCAATTATGATTACAGATTTGCGCACCGCAGAAATGATTAAGTATGCCTCCAATGCATTTTTAGCAACACGCATATCTTTCATTAATGAAATGGCCACCATTTGTGAAGAATTAGGCGCAGATGTGCGCCAGGTTGCAATTGGTATGGGCTACGACAAACGCATCGGGCCCGCTTTCTTAGACGCTGGCCTTGGTTGGGGCGGAAGCTGCTTTCCTAAAGATGTTAAAGCCCTGGCCCACATGGCGGTTTTGCACGGCTCGAACCCGCAGCTTTTACAGGCTGTCATGGAAATTAATCGCAATCAGCGCCGCCGGGTCGTCCTCCGCTTGCGGAAGGCTTTGGGAGGTTTAGACGAGAAAGTAATCGGAATCCTTGGTCTTTCTTTCAAACCAAACACAGATGACATCCGAGAAGCTCCTGCCTTTGAAGTAATCCATCTTTTGCGGAATGAAGGTGCCTTAATTAAAGTATATGATCCCCAGGCAATGGATAACGCCCGCGCAGTACTTCCTTCCCATGTGACCCTTTGCAACAATGCCTATGAGGTTGCTGATGGCGCAGATGCTTTAGTCCTCGCAACGGAATGGAATGAATTTAAAGCATTAGATTTTGACCGGATCGCCCAATTGATGCGGAATAACGTCATTATGGATGGCCGGAATCTCTGGGACCCAGAGCGGATGTGCGATTTAGGGTTTACTTATTACGGCATTGGTCGGGCAACCAACTGCATCTAAAAAATAATGTTTAAAAAGAAATTGGGCCTGGTTTTCCAGGCCCAATTTTAATTTTAACTAATTATGCAGGATCAGCACATGATTTTAAGTGATGAACATCCATGTATTCTTTGAGGAATTGGCCTGTATAAGACCCTTCTATCCCGCAAAGTTCTTCCGGAGTTCCCGCCGCAACCACCATACCACCCCGGTCACCTCCATCCGGACCAAGATCAATAATATAGTCTGCAACCTTGATGATATCCAGGTTGTGTTCAATGATGAGCACAGAATTACCGGCGTCCACCAGCCGCTGAAGCACTTCTACCAAACGATGCACATCAGCCGCATGCAAACCCACCGAAGGTTCATCCAACACATATAATGTTCGGCCAGTTGCACGGCGGGAAAGTTCCCGAGCAAGTTTTACCCGTTGGGCTTCTCCGCCAGAGAGGGTCGTTGCAGATTGTCCAATACGGATATAACCCAAACCTACATCATCCAGCGTGCGTAATTTATTCATGATCGATGGAAATGCCGAAAATATTTCTAACCCGGCATTCACGGTTGTATCCAACACATCTGCTATGGATGCACCCTTAAATTTTACCTGCAAGGTTTCACGATTAAACCTGGCACCGTGGCAGACATCACAAGGCACATAAACATCTGGCAGGAATTGCATCTCAATCCGCAGCTGCCCTTGCCCCTGGCAAGCTTCACATCGCCCGCCGTGGACATTAAAGGAAAATCGGCCAGCCTTGTAACCGCGCATTTTGCTCTCCGGCAGCTCTGCAAACAGCTTGCGTATTTCATCAAACATACCAGTGTACGTGCCAGGGTTCGATCGCGGCGTACGGCCGATTGGAGATTGGTCAATGTTGATAATCTTATCAACAAACTCCAAACCTTCAATACGGTCATATTCTCCAGGCTGTGTATGTGCCCCGTTCAAATCGCGCGCTAAAGCACTGTACAAAATATCTACCATCAGCGTCGATTTTCCAGATCCTGAAACACCTGTAATACAGACGAGTTTGCCTAAAGGGATCTTAACGTTGATATTTTTCAGGTTATTAGCCCTGGCTCCAACCACGGTTAAGCCCTTTCCGTTTCCATTACGCCGGCGCTCGGGCATAGGCACTTGTTTTCGACCAGACAAATATGAACCGGTAATCGAGTTGGGATCATCCAGAATCTGTTCTGGTGTTCCTTCGGCGATTACCCTGCCGCCATGTTCACCCGCACCGGGACCCAGGTCAATGATCCAATCAGCAGATCGGATCGTCTCATCATCATGTTCAACCACCAAAACTGTGTTCCCGATGTCGCGCAAACTTTTTAATGTAGCCAACAAGCGTGCATTATCGCGCGGATGTAAACCAATCGATGGCTCGTCCAACACATACAGCACACCCATCAAACGTGAACCAATTTGTGTGGCCAGGCGGATACGCTGGGCTTCACCACCAGATAATGTTGCCGCTGAACGGCGCAGGGTTAAGTAATCTAAGCCAACATCGACCAGGAACCCCAGGCGGGCCTGAATTTCTTTAATCACCCGGCTGGCAATGGTTTTCTGCCGTTCGGTCAATGGAGATTCTTCTCTTCCAAATTGCTGAATCCAGGCAAGAGTTCGCACAACCGGCCAATCCGTGATCTCCACAATATTATGGTCATCCACTGTCACAGCCAGTGCTTCCGGCCGTAAACGAGTCCCTTTACAGGTTGGGCATGGCCGGTCACTCATCAATTCCGTGATCTTACTGCGTATATATTCAGAAGATGTTTCGCGGAAACGTCGCTCCAGATTAGGAATCACACCTTCAAAAGTCGTTTGGAAGGTAGATTGCCGGTCATTTCGGCCAACCATGTGGACTTTAATTTCTTCTTTGCCAGTGCCGTATAAAATCTTATCTAATTTATCTTGAGGAACACCGCTGACCGGCAAATCCAGGTTGATATGAAAATATTCTGCAACCGCTTCAATCATCTGCCAGTAATATCCGCCATTTTCACGCGGCCCGCTCCACTCGGTGGAAGCAATCGCTCCTTCACGTAGAGAACGATCTTTGTCCGGGATCAGAAGATCAGGATCAATCTCTAATTTACTCCCCAATCCCTGGCAATCCGGGCAAGCCCCATGCGGCGTATTAAATGAGAACGTACGCGGTTCAATTTCCGGCAGACTGACTCCATGCTCCGGGCAGGCTAGATGTTCAGAGTAGAATAAATCAACTGCAGGTTCACTGGAAAGGTTTTGAATGATGAGATACCCTTCTCCGACCTTCAACGATGTTTCAATCGAATCTGTCAAACGTGAGCGCGCTGCATTTTGTTCTTCCTCAGTTTGACCGTGCCGGATCACCAAACGATCCACAACAGCTTCAATGTTATGAATTTTATAGCGATCCAAAACAATTTCGTCATCCAGGTTATACACCACGCCGTCCACCCGTACGCGGACAAACCCCGCCTTGCGAATCTCATCAAAAACTGCCTGATAAGTTCCTTTCCGTCCGCGAATGATCGGAGCAAGAATTAACAAGCGGGTATTATCAGGTAAGTTTTCGATTGCTTCCACAATTTCTTGCGCTGATTGGCGAACAACCTCTCGACCGCAAACCGGGCAGTGCGGAATTCCAATGCGGGCATACAAGAGACGTAAATAATCATATACTTCGGTCACTGTCCCGACTGTTGAACGAGGATTGCGCGAAGTTGCCTTTTGGTCAATGGACACAGCTGGCGATAAGCCATCAATATAATCCACATCAGGTTTATCCATTTGCCCTAAAAATTGACGGGCATAAGCTGACAGCGATTCGACATAACGCCGCTGCCCTTCAGCAAAAATCGTGTCAAAGGCTAATGAACTCTTCCCCGACCCGGACAACCCGGTAATAACGACCAATTTATCCCGCGGGATTTCAACAGTAACGTTTTTTAGATTATGTTCACGGGCGCCTACAACCCGGATTACATTTTGTGTCATAGAACAATTCCTTAATGACAAAATCGAATATATTTTCTATTATAACACGATCCGTCTTGCGCATCGGGATTTCATCAACTGCGCAATCGATAATTCTACTCGATCTGGTTAAGAATCGCATGAGTCTGTATAAGTTAAGAATTGTTTACCTGATTTGATTATTCTTTTTATTGCCAGTATGTATAATTTGCATACAGTTGGATTTATTCTTATTACCCAAAGGAATTTATTATGGAAGAAAATAAGCATAAAAAGGCAATTCGTGCCTGGACCATGTACGATTGGGCAAATTCAGCCTTTGCCACCACAATCATGGCCGCCGTCTTACCGGTGTATTACACCTCGGTAGCTGCTGCTGGTTTACCCCCCAACATAGCCACCGCCTATTGGGGATTTACTACCTCAATCTCAGCCTTGATTGCAGCGATCATTTCGCCCGTTCTGGGAGCAATGGCTGATTTTCGCGGTTCAAAGAAGCGGTTTTTAACCATATTCATGCTGCTTGGGGTCACCGGTACAGCATTGCTGTACCTGGTTCGCACCGGCGATTGGTTATTGGGCTCTTTATTTTTTATTTTTGGAAACATAGGCTTTGCAGGCAGCCTTGTGTATTACGATGCCCTCCTGCCCCATGTAGCCCGGCAGGATGAAATTGACCAGGTTTCCTCACGCGGATATGCTATGGGCTATATTGGCGGGGGGATATTATTAGCAATCAATCTCGCGATGATCATGTTCGTTCCCTCGTTGTTCCCCGCCGAGCAGGAAGGGATGATTACGGAACAAATGACTCGCCTTTCCTTTGTCACTGTAGCTGCGTGGTGGTTTATCTTTACCTTACCCTTATTGCGTAATGTTTCTGAACCCTCCCGGCGAATTTTACCCGGTGAAGAAAAGTTCAATCCGATACAGGCTAGTTTTAAACGGCTGGGACAGACTTTCAAAGAAATTCGTAATTACCGCGATCTCTCGTTTTTCCTGCTTTCTTTTTGGGTATACGCCAATGGGATCGGCACAATCATTACGATGGCGACTGCATACGGCAACGAAATTGGTATCAGCCAGACCACCCTGATTGGCACATTGTTAATGGTCCAATTCCTGGCCGCACCATTTGCCATCCTGTTTGGTTGGCTCTCTAAGAAATTGGGTACCAAACCATCGATTTATCTTAGCCTGGGAATATACACCATCATTGCCATTGCAGGGTATTTCCTGCAACATGAATGGCAATTCTGGGCTTTAGGCGCAGCAGTAGCCACTGTCCAGGGTGGAAGTCAGGCGCTCAGCCGTTCATTAATGGGACGATTGATACCAAAGAGTAAATCCGCTGAATTTTACGGCTTTTTCAGCGTCTTTGAAAAATTTGCAAACATTGCCGGTCCAGCTTTGTTTGGCATTGTCTCTACAATTATGGGTGAAAGCCGGCTCAGCATCGTTTCGTTGGTCATCTTCTTCGGTGTGGGTATTATTTTATTAACCCGCGTCAATGTAGATCGGGGAATCAAAGTTGCAGCAGAAGAAGAACGCCTGATGGTAGAACAAAGCAGTTTGGCTTAAACGATGAAGGCCGGTGGAAATATTTCCACCGGCCGTTTTTTTATTGGCCGCTTTGCGCCAGTGCAATTAATACTGCAATCAAGATGATGATCAGACCAATGCTTATTGCTAATAATGTAGTTAATCTTTGACGCATGGTTTCACCTGTTACACCATATCGAACCGTTCGGAATGGAAATCACCATAATCAATACCCAGACGAACTAAGGCTGCCTCCACTGCATCCATCATCGGTTTTGGCCCGCAGATAAATATTTCAAATAAATTCTTTTTCCGTTCTTTGGGTAAATATTGATCCAGGATTCTTTGATTGACAAAACCAGATTCCCCTGTCCAATCAGGTGAAGGTTTTTCAATCACATAAACCAGGTTCAAATTGATTTTTGTTTTTAATTCTTCCAATTCTTCACGAAAAGTAAACGATTCCCAATCCCGATTCGCGTACAACAATGTTACTCTTCGTTGATCTCCACGGTCCGCCATCGTTCGCAACATGCTCATCATGGGTGTAATCCCAATTCCGCCAGCAACCATCACCAACTGTTGCGCATGGGAATGCCGGTCCATGCTGAAAGCACCGTAAGGCCCATCTACATAAACCGTTTGGCCTGATTTTAACTGTTTGACGGTGGATGTAAAATCACCTAATTCTTTAATCGTGAATTGCAAATTTTCCCCGTCCACCGCTCCAGAAGATATGGAAAAAGGGTGCTCGGTGTCTTTGAACGGTGAGTTCCAGGCAGTAATCCAGGCAAATTGTCCGGGTTGGAATGTGAATCCCTTGTGCCCTACAGCGGCCAATTCCAGGGTCCAGGCATTTCCCCGCTCTTGTTTTACACCAACTACCTGGTAAGGCTTCTTTAAAAGTACGATTGGCTTAATCACCCGCGTATAGAGCAGTAAACCAATCCAAAAGATAGCGTACCCAATCCATAAGGCTCGTTTCCAGGGCGTATTTACATAGTAACCTACCCCAACAATATGCGCCATTGCCAAAGAAACCGCCGCAGTTGCCAAAATCCCATGCCAGATCCGCCAGCGCGTGTAATCAATTTTCAAAGGTTTTCGCCAAACTGCTGTAACAACAATCCCTATGAGCGCCAGCACAGAAACTGTGGCAAACCTTGCTCTCCAGGGGGTATCGGGATCAAACATATTTAGCAGGCTCACCGGATGAATAGACGTCACAAAGAGCATTATCGGGTGAGCCATAATCAAGAAGAAGGTCACCAATGAAATTTGGCGGTGAAAAAAGTAGACAATATCACTGCCGTAAGGCGCTTTCAGGAACTTAAAACGTGCTGTTAACACAAATTGAAGTGCCATCATCGCCAGACCGGCAAAGCCTAAAGCCACAGAAAATTCCCGCCAAAACTCTCTCCCCGCAGGCCGCGGCTCAATTAACATAAAGAAAACCGGGGCAAGGGTTAAGCCAAGGTAGATAAAAATCCACAATATGCCTTGTAAAATCCGTCGTGTTCTCATCATGTATCATCCTATTCCCAGATTAATTATAATTATCGCATGTTTTTTAAAAACAGGAAGAAAGTTTGTACAAACTTTGCAGAACCTTAAAACAAAATTCCCCCGGGTATTTCGCCAGGGGATTGATTTTAGAGCAAGTTTTTTCTAATGAATTAATTGGTACAGTTCAACCAAAACACCGCCGGTGCTTTTTGGATGCACGAAAGCCATTTTCCGACCGGGCAATTCAAGGGCTGTTTCATTGATCAAACGCACACCCTTTGCTTTCAGCTCAGATAACATCTCGTCAATATCATCCACTTCAAAGCAAAGATGGTGCATTCCACCACCTTTTTCAGCCAGGAATTTGGCCACACCCGTGTCTTCACTGGTTGGTCGTACCAGTTCCACTTCACTCTCGCCTACCGGAATAAAGACAACCGTTGCCTTCTGGCTGGGAACATCCTCGATATGATCCACTTTCAAACCCAGCGCATCCTGCCAAAAAGTTAAAGAAGAATCTACATCATTCACAGCAATCGCGACATGATTGATTTTTTTAATCGTAGCCATGGTTTACCTTTTTTATAACAGGTTGAATTGTTCATTATGCCCAGGCGGGCGGTTGGTATTCACCCCAGGTTTTGCGCAATACACCGCAAATTTCACCCAAAGTGATATCGTTTTCAACACATTCAACGAATAACGGCATCAGGTTTTCACTGCCTTTCGCCGCCATATCTAACCGGCTCATCAACTCGCTGACACGCTGATTATCACGTTGAGCCCGTAATTCAGCCAGTCGTACGCGTTGATTTTCTTCAATAGAACGATCTACGGCCAATCGTTCCAATTCC
>JAJUJY010000196.1 GCA_029265085.1 Chloroflexota bacterium | reverse complement strand
GTGCGTCCCAGCAGCGTGGCGAACAGATGGGCTTTGGAAAAACAGGCTGCCCAAACCAGGTGGCCGTGCGCAGCATAGTAGGCAGCATAATCTTGCAGCGACGGCCAGGTATTTGGCTGGCTGCTGATTTTGATATATTCGCTGCCGTTGTCCTGGGCGTGCTGGCCTAGCCAGTTCCAGACTTTGCCGGTGCGGTCCCACAGCTCAATTTCACTGGTTGGGATTGTGCCGTTGGTCCCCAGCGCGCTGAGTAATTGGCTGATTTGCGGAGACGTTTGTTCGTAATCTCGGAAAAACAGGCTGGCGCGGGTGTCGGCACAGACACCGGCGCGCACCCAGAAATTCCAATACCGCTCATAGAGGATGATTCCCTCGTGGAACGTGAGCATATTGGAGAAGACCGCCTGTAATTTTGGGATCGCCTTGGAAAGATCTGCCACTTTAGGGAGAGCAGACCAGGGAAAATCGTGCAAATTCAACATGATCTTAAAAAACCTCCTCTGTTCTGCGCATAGCCGAATACAGACGGGTGCGCGAAAACCAATCCTTGCCGGTTGGCAATCCAGGGGAGGGGAGTGTGCGGTTGTCCGGTGTGCGGAAATGATAGAAAATGCAGAAAGATGAGGCGGTTAGCCTCTCCCAATGGTTCAATGGATATTTAGATTGTAAAGAAAATTGGGGCAAGATGCAATCACCCGCAGGAAAAACGCAAGCGCCGGGTGGTTTTCTACGCCTGGGGTAGGCTGCGGAGATTTTTCTTAAAAGTTAACGGGCTGGGCGGGTGGTTCCACCTGCTTCTTTGCGGGTTAGCAGGCGCTTTGAAGGGCAGCGACATCATCCTGCCCTCGTTCTGCTGGATAAACCCTCTTGCAATTTTCTCTAATTTCTGCCATAATTTCACAGAACAAATATTCTATCATTTAAGGGGATGATTCATGACGCGGATCCTGTTTATACCCAACGATACCACCACCATCCACATAGAAAGCGCGTTGAGCCTGGAGGATCTCGTCCCGGCGGTGAATATGGGTATCTGGCAGCCGTCTGAGGAAATGCTGGCTGCCTTGCCGCCGCTTCCCAAAGGAGAAAAGCGGTATTGGCTGCGAGCAGTACGTTTAGGCAAGCTGGTGCTGATTTACCCCAACCTGCTTCAAGAAGAAGGCGATTCTGACCTGGTTCCGCTGCCGCTCACCCAGCGCCAGTTGGAGGTGCTGCAGTGCCTTGCCGACGGTTTGTCGATTAAAGAGGCTGCCCAACGGCTCAACCTGGGTACCCGGACAGTCTCGATGGTGATTACAGCCTTAAAAAACCACCTGCGAACCAATTCCTTGACTCAAACAGTCAGCCGGGGAATTGCCCTGGGTTTATGCCGCCCGGCAGTCGGACCGGAAAAATCAGCGCGGTCTGGCCGCCGGAAAAAGACCAGCAGCAGGCCGATTGGGGATTAAAACCCTGTACATAAATCTTATAATTCATGATATTAAATTGTAATTAATTTTGATTGTGCTAAAATAAACTTAATGCGGGGTTCGTTGGGTGGAATAATCAAACAAAGCAGCCTCGTTATTCATGCTGGATGAAAATTAAATTACGATATTTCTTTTTGTATTTTTGCATTTAAGTCACGGCAAATAAATTTCTTTGAGTTTAATCGCCATCATCCATAGGGTGGAGTTGCGTCCCCTGGCAACTTCACCCTTTTTTTAAAAAGGAAGCGCAGCCTTTCAAGCTGCGCTTGTCAGTGTAAAAGTCGGGTATTAGAGAAACCACAATACCCGCTCATGGCCGCTGACCTCGCGGTACACGGCGTCTAGCTGCTCGCGCGATTCGGCTACAAAAGCGGCGGTCACTGCCAGGTATTTTCCACCATTGCTGGGTTTCAGGTGGATGCTGTCTTCGGTCATTTCCGGCACGTGCTTGCGCACCCCAACCATGACAAAGGTTGCAAAATCATCTTCGTTCCAACCAATCACCCGCAAGCGAAAGATGGTTGGAAATTCCATTATTTCTTTTTTATCTTCCATCGTGTCTCACCTAACCTTAAGTGGGCTTATTATACCAGAGGATGAATTGAGTTTCCTCGTTTTGTATCACCCGGCATCTGCTTAAGCCGGTTTTTCTTGCCAAAATTCTGGTAAGATGCCTTGATTTCATATAGCTTTATAAGGGATTTTGGCTTACTTTTCTATTGACATTCCAGATCGATGAAAGGATACTAATTCTATTCATCCGATGGGGGAATTCAAACTTCCATAATGCCAAAACAGGATGAGCATTTTTTCCCGCGATCTAAAAATTCATTGTTGCTGAGGTATATATGCATAAGAGCCGTTTTTACACGTTTGCCCGGTTCTTGGGTGGGGTTTTGCTTGTTTGTCTCATTCTTTTTTCCCAGGTCGTGCTGCCTGTAGCAGCAGACGCTAAGGTTCTTTCAGTTCATCCGTTTTCTGATGGCGAGCCTTTGCGGGAGACTGCTCCTGTGCTCAATTCGATTTCCCCCTCATCGGTGGAAATGAATGAACCGGAATTTACCTTGTTGGTCACCGGAACTAATTTTATGCCCGGAGCAGTCATTGTTTGGGGTGGAGCCAGCCAGGTGACAACCTATCTGAGCGCGACGACCTTAACCGCTGTAATTTCAGCAAATAAATTGACCGCTAGCGGTGAAATTCCGATTACTGTAGTTAATCCAGGCGATTTTACCTCAAATGCCAAAACGTTTACCATCCGGCCAATCAGCCAGTGGAATAGTATGTATTCCACTGCTTATGTGATGACCTCCTACATTTTTCACCCGTCAGATTCGAGCATTGTCTATTCGTCTTCGTTTGGGGGCGGAGTGTACAAATCAACCAATCGTGGCCAAAATTGGAATTTGGTAAATACTGGACTCGGGTCGGGATCAAGCCTTAAAGTCAATGGGTTGGCTATTGACCCAACTGCGCCCAACACCATTTATGCTGCCACATACGGTGCAGGGATTTTTAAGACAACGGACGGAGCAGCCAGCTGGTCCGCTTTAAACAGCGGCGCAGCTGCCAAGGCGGCAGCCGTTAAGATCGACCCTTTAACCCCTTCCACACTTTATGTAGCAACCGGCGACCTGGGTGTGTTCAAGTCTATCGATAGCGGTGGTTCTTTTGCCGCCGCAAATAATGGCTTGACCAGTTTGATTGGCCGCTGTTTGGAAATTGATTCGCAATCGCCGTCCACGGTCTATGTGGGAACCAACGGCGGTTTATTTAAATCAACAGACGGGGCAGGCAGTTGGAACAATGTGCTTTCAGGAATCATCTTTATGATTGATGCAGCACCGAACGACTCACAGGTTATATTTGCTGCCACAGACAGCGGGGTGAAAAAATCAATGGATGGTGGGGCAAATTGGACGACTGCGATGAGTCTTCCCTCCGGAAAGACCTCTATTGATGCCGTGTTGATTGATCCTGTGGATCCACGAACGGTTTATGCTGCGGTGATCGGAGGGGTATATAAATCAACGGACCAGGGTGTTTCCTGGCATCAATTGAATAATACTTCAATGACCAATAAATTATTTTATGCATTGGTAACTGACCCGCAGAAGCATGAAGATTTATTTGGAGCCACCCAAAATTATGGTGGTTCGGGCGGAAACCTTTTTTATTATGGGGCGGGGAATCCAGTTCCTGTGCTTTCAACGATTAGCCCAACCAGTGCGGTTGCAGGCAGTTCTCAAATCACGCTCACTGTTACCGGAACGGATTTTTACCCTGATGCGGTGGTGATTTGGGGCAGTCAAAACCTGGCAACAACCTTTGTTAGCAGCAGCCAGTTAACCGCAATTGTTCCGGCTGCAAACCTGGCTGCCAGCGGGTTAATCAGCGTGACGGTTAAGAATCCATCGCCTACATCAGGATCATCCAACGGGAAAAATTTTAGAATTTATCCCACCCCAAACCAATGGGTAAGCAACAATTTGAATAGTACCTCGGTAACGGCATTGGCTTTACCAGCCAGCTTATCCGGCACAATTTATGCCGGAGCAAACAACGCCACTCTGCTGAAAACTACCAATGAAGGGACTTCCTGGAGCGGGTTGGTCACAATTTCATATTACCGGGCGATTTTGTTTCACCCAACCACACCAGAAACTGTTATCGTAGCGACAGATAATGGTATCTACCAGTCTGTAAACAGCGGAACAAATTGGAGTTATGTTGGGCTGAACGGTTATTTGGTTTGGGATCTTGTTTTTGATCCAACGAATCCTGCGATCATGTACGCAGCCACATATAACGGCGGCATGATGAAATCAACGGACAGCGGTGTTCATTGGGCTTCTAGCAATTCTGGTTTGCCGCCGACATTGACCAGTGTTGTTATTGATCCAAGTAATCCAGCCACCCTTTATGCAGGCACCTATAATAATGGAATTTATAAAAGCACAAATTCTGGGGAAAGTTGGAGCGTCATCAATAACGGCTTAGGCAATTTCCGGGTGAATAAACTGGTTATTGATCCGCATGCACCGGGTGTAATCTATGCGGCAACTTCTACCGCAGTTTATAAATCGATGGATGGTGGTGCCTCATGGCTTTCTAGTAGTACCAATCTACCAACCAGCATCAACACGATTTTGATGGATCCGGTTACTCCAACCACATTATATGTGGGAACCAATGGGTTTGGATTTTATAAATCAACCAATGGGGGTACTTCCTGGTTTGCATTTAATACCAATTTGGGGAATTACACCATCTTTTGCCTTGGAATCAATCCTTCTCAACCAACCATGGTATATGCGGGAGCCAATCCAGGGGTGTATTCCATTTATTTCCCCAATCCTGTTCCGACTTTAACGGGTATCAATCCGGCCTCAAAAGAAGCAGGATCCGGCGGGTTTAGCCTGACCGTGACCGGGACCAATTTCCTGGGTAATTCGGTGGTGAAGTGGAATGGAGAACCGTTAACCACCACTTTTGTCAGCCCGACTGAATTAACGGCGGTGGTGCCCTCTTCGCTGCTGCTGGCAAGTGGAGAAATCTCGGTTACAGTAACCAATCCTGAACCTGGCGGCGGCACTTCTTCCGCACTGCCGTTTGATGTGCAAACCCCAGTGCCTGTTTTGACATCCATCAATCCTGACCATAAATATGTTGGAGAGGGTAGTTTCCAACTATCGGCAATTGGTACAAAATTTATTAATGGCGCAGAAATTTATTGGGGGGATAGTCCATTAACCACGACTTTCGTTAGCTCAACCGAGTTAACCGCAGAGGTTTCCGCGGCCAGGTTGTCTTCTGTGCAAAGTGTGCAAGTCAAGGTAGTTAATCCTGGCGCAGTCACATCTGAGACTTTAACATTTACAGTTCAGCCGTATATTCCGGTGCTGACCGAATTAACTCCGAACACAAGGAAAGCTCAAGATGGAGCGTTTACATTGACGGTTATCGGTACCGATTTCCGGAATGGGGCAGTTATTGTGTGGGACGGTAAAAGTCAGGTAACAACCTTTGTTAATTCCACCGAACTATCGGCCTTTATTTCTGCGGATCAACTTGTTTGTGATGGAGAAATCTTGGTTACGGTGGTTAACCCGGGAGATTATACGTCAAATGCACTGACCTTTACGATTGAAGGATCGATTACCCCGGTGGTGACGGAATTATCGCCGGGTCATGTTGCGGTTGGCAGCGATGCGTTCACATTGACTGTTACCGGCACCGATTTCTTTGACGGCGCGGTGATTGTATGGGGAGGGGCCACTCAGGTAACAACCTTCGTCAGCAATACAGAATTAACTGCCCAAATTGGTTCAGGGTATTTGACCTCAGCCGGTCAGATAGAGGTCTGGATTATCAACCCTGGTGATATTTCTTCAAATAAAGTATGGTTTGTGGTTGACGACGTTTACAAAGTGTATTTACCGGCGATTATCCGTTGATAATAAAATCGACCCATTCTGTGGTCGGCTGAAGGCTCGTTAATGTTGCGCAGCCGACCACAGAATGGGTTTTTCTTTTACATCGGTAATTACCCAAAGAAGCCCATCCGGGCTGACCGCGGCATCCTGCCAGTTGATTTCGGCTTTCAGCGTCCATTGCTCGCCTTCCCACAGGTAGATTTTTCCGGGTTCAAACAGCCAGGTGTCCCCTGGGGAGGTAAAGCGCAGGAGTTGTTGGGCAGTATCACGCTGCTCGCGCACCAGTGCCCAGGTCTCTTCATTTAACTTGTAACGCAGCCGTGCAGCCGGATTTCCGGAAGCATCGTTTACCTGCCAGAGCGGCCAGAGCGTTCCATCCGGGCTGATGGCCAAATCAACCAGCATCGCGTATTGCCAGCCGGTCACAGCCAGAGAGGGCGGTTCAAGCATCGTCCAGGTTTTTCCAGCCGGGTCATACCGGTACAGGCGGTCCAACGTGGCGGCATAGAGACTTCCTTTACCGTCTGCAGCAAGGTGAGTGATGCAGGTTTTTCGCACCGGGAATTTCGCATCAACCCAATGCCAACCCTGGAAAATGCGCACTCCACCGCCGCCGGTGGGCTGGCCGTCATTCCAATGGCAAGAGGCTGCCAATACCGTACTGCTGATTGGGTCAACCGCAATGCTGAAAGAGGAGCTGTAGCCGTACAACCAGGGCAGATCGGAGCCAACCAGCGAGGCCGGGTGGACTGTCCAGTATTTACCGTCAAAATATCGCACATCTTTGGCCGTGGATAACCAGAACCCGCCGCGTGGGTCTGCCGCCAGTGCGGGTGGTTGAGCGGGCAGGGGGGGAATCTCGGCGGGTAAGATCCAGCCGGAATGGCGGTTATATTCCGTCCAGCCTGTGCCGTCCCAGGCCATAATGGTGCTGCCGTCGTAAGGCAACATCCAGACGCGGCCGTCAGGCCCTGCACCAAGAATTCTGCCGTTGAAGCGTTCCACGGAAAATACGCCGGTATCGCGGTCAATGCGCGCCATACCGGCCAAACCTGTTGCCCAAATCGAACGATTTTCCGGCGCGGCGATGTTTTGAATTAACCCGGGAACAACCTCAGCCAGTGTGTAGGCTGGTTGGAATGGTCCGCTGGAAGAGATC
>JAJUJY010000168.1 GCA_029265085.1 Chloroflexota bacterium | reverse complement strand
GGTTTGATCTCTGGTGCGATCGGATTAGGGCGAACAAATCAAGAAGAGCGTCCAATAGAATAAAGGTTATGCTTTATCGTTGATGGAGGATGAATGGAACAAAAGAATGGTTTTGTCGTTGAAGTAAATCAATTGGTCAAACAATATCCTGAGGTGCGGGCTGTAGATGGTGTGACATTTTCAGTCCGGCGTGGAGAAATATTTGGTATGCTCGGACCCAATGGGGCTGGGAAAACCACGACAATTGAATGTGTGGAAGGGCTGCGTTCTTATGATCAGGGAGCGGTCCGTGTGTTGGGGCTGGATCCTCGGAAAGATGGCCGCCAGCTGCGTGAGCAAATTGGTGTTCAATTTCAATACGCAGCGCTGCCGGAGCGGATCAGAGTATGGGAGGCGCTGGACCTTTTCGCTTCTTTCTATCAAAAATCTGTGGATTGGCGTTCTTTATTATCAAGGATGGAATTGGATGATAAGAAAAATGCCTTTGTTTCTAAATTGTCTGGCGGGCAAAAGCAGCGTATCCATATTGCATTGGCATTGATCAATGATCCGGAAATTGTGTTTTTGGATGAATTAACAACCGGATTGGATCCGCAATCCAGGCGGGCAATGTGGGACCTGGTGCGCGATATTCAAACACAGGGAAAAACGGTTTTCCTTACAACTCATTTTATGGAAGAGGCTGAACGTTTATGCGATCGGGTGGCGATTATGGATCACGGCAAGCTGATTGCGCTGGATACACCTCAAAATTTGATTGACAGCCTGGGCGATGAAAGTAGGGTCGTGTTTGAAACGAATCATCCTGTGGATCAGGCTGTATTTTCTGCGCTTGCAGGTGTGAACCGGGTAGAGATAATTGGAGAGAGAACGGTTGTGTACGGAAAAAAAGATGGTTTGGTTGGGCAGGTGGTGAATGCCCTGGAGCGGGCTGCTGTGCCTTTTAGCAATCTCCATGCAGAGCAGCCAACTCTTGAAGATGTGTTTTTGCAACTCACCGGGAAAGAAATCCGGGATTAGGAGATATCAAATGCGCGCATTTTGGAAATTAGCGGTTGTTCAAACCAAGTTGTATGTACGTGAACCAATGGCTTTATTCTTTACGATATTGTTTGGACCGATGTTGTTAGTGATTATGGGATTCATTTTTGGGGATTCCCCTCAGGAGATTCTGAATGGGCTAAGCCAGATGGACATTTCGGTTCCTGCATATATTGCTTTGATTGTCGGCATAACCGGATTGACGGCTGTGCCGGTTGGAATTGCAACCCGGCGTGAGACCGGTGTGCTGCGTAGATTTTCAGCTACGCCGTTAAAAGCGTTTGTTTATTTCCTGGCAGATATCCTTGCGCCGTTTGTGGTTACTTTGGTAGGTGTCGCGATTTTAATTGTGATGGGTTTGTTTATCTATCAGGTACGCTTTGAAGGAAACTGGTGGAGTATCGCTTTGGCCACCTGTTTAGGGACACTGTCATTTTTTACCCTTGGGTATGCCGTTGCTGGGTTGGTTCCCAATACACGTACTGCAATTATCCTGGGGAATGTGGTGATTATTCCGATGAATATCTTTTCAGGTGCACTAATGCCTATTGAAGTGATGCCTGAGGGTGTTCAAAACTTTGCTCGTTTTCTTCCCTTGACGCATGTGGTAACTTTGCTTCGCGGTCTTTGGTTTGGGGATGTTTGGGGAGCCCATATTCTGGAGCTCATCGTCCTGATAGGTTTGTTCGTTTTGGGAATGCTGGTGATTGCTTTTACCTTTAAGTGGGAATAACGCAATCGAAATATCCATCCCTACACCGGTGTGGAAACTGACTATCCGGTAGTATTTCTGGCTTGTACAGGCGGGGCGAATTGGCATCGATACCAATTCACCTGCCTGTTTTATTTTGCATCGGCAGAGTTTGCCTTGAGCTTATTTAAACATTTTCAGAAATTGATACAGGTGTTAGCTTTGTCCGGTTGTAAGTTTGACGAGGAAGTACGAAGAGATAACTTGTTTTAAATACAAATTGTTTTGCGGCGAATAAATTCCGAAATAACCTTGTTTAGTTATCGTGCGCCTTTCAAACCGAACAACATCAGTTCACCAAGTTCGCGAATCAGGTTGGGATGCTGGAAGAACTGGTGTTGCAGTTGAGGGTTTGCAAAAAGATCCATAAATACCGGAAAATACAGCCTAAGCGCTTCTTCAGACAGATCAGGATTTACATCCCCTTGCTGCTTTCCTTCCTGGATCAACTCCATCAACAACGCCCCCATTTTCTCCTGGGCTGTTTCGCGAATCTTCTTGATTTCCGGATCGTTTTGAAGATCAACACTGCTGGCAAAGATGGTCCTTTCTGCTGCAGTCGGTTTGCCTTCAATGATCATTTCCTCAATGAATTGGAAGAAACCATTCATCTTTTCATTAAATTGGTGTTTGGGAGTCGAAATTTCCTGCACTCGGTTGACTAATTGCTCTACGGCAGTAGTAACAAATTCACGCGCCAGTGCTTCTTTACTGTCAAAGTTGTTATAGATGGTAGCCTGAGAAACACCTGCCTTCCGCGCGATATCCGCTATGCTCACCCGATCCACGCCAAACTGGCTGAATAATTCCCAGGCTGCTTTACGGATTTCTTCTCTGCTTTGTTCTTTTCTGCGTGCAAAACCATCCATGCTATCCTCCCATTTCGAGTAAATCAGGTAAGCAGCAAAAAAAAAGCATGCTCGCCCGAATTGATGTAATTGTTAGAATAAAATGCATTGACAATTATAAAATTATGGATATAATCAAATTTTGTAATCTATATACGATTATATTCAAAAATTATAAAAATTACCAGTGGAGCAAAATCGATGAATACCATCTTTTCGTTTGATTCGGATCAACTTCCCCCAATGGGCCAGGTTGGTGGTAAAGCATTGGCATTGATGCAAATGACCGCCGCCGGAATGCCTGTGCCGCCTGGGTTTGTCCTGGCTGTAAAATTTTTTGAGCCGTGGAATATCATTTTGCAGCAATCTCCTCTCTGGGAGAATATGCTTGATGCCTCTGGTGAGGAAGTGAAACGAATTGCTAAAGAACTTCAGCATTTGTGTGCTGATCTCCAGTTTACAGAACAGCAGAAAATCGAGTTAGAAAATATGCTGGATAAATTCCGCCAGGTTAATCACGGGTATCTTTATGCAGTCCGGTCGTCATCTCCCGAAGAAGATTTGGAAGGGGCCTCGTTTGCCGGCGGGTATGAAACCACCCTGGGCGTCAAAGTGGATCATATTGAAGCGGCCATTCGTCATTCGTATGCATCCAGCTTTGATGAACGAATTTTCTTGTATAAAAAGGAGCGTGGCTTTCGGTTAGACCAATCTCGAATTGCGGTTGTAGTTCAACAGCAAGTCAATGCTGAAAGTGCCGGTGTGGCTTTCTCCTTAAATCCATTAAATAACTGTTTTGATGAAGCTGTCATTAATGCGAATCATGGTCTGGGTGAGTCGGTGGTTTCCGGTGACGCTGATCCAGACCTGTTTGTGGTGGATAAAATCCAAAACAAAATTATTGAAACGCGGATTGGCAGCAAACAGACGATGATCCGTTTAAATGGAGCAGGCGGGACGGATAAATTAAACCGAGCCAGCCAGTCAGAAGCATCGATTACACCAGCGCAAGTGCTTGCGGTAACTGAATTGCTTGGGCGGGTGGAATCCTATTACCAGAATCCTGTGGATATTGAATGGGCAATCGCTGGAGAGCAGCTTTATTTGCTTCAGGCACGGCCGATTACTACATATCTGCCGTTGCCAGAAGAACTGATCACTGCGCCAGGGGAACCCAAACGGCTGTATGCCAATTCAACTTTGATTGAACAAGGACTTTCAGAGCCTTTATCGGTATTGGGAACAGAATTCTTAGGCTATGTGTTGAAGCAAGTATCAGGTCCAATTGCACAGGATGCAATTGGACTGGAAGGGACCGCCTTTACGGTTGGCGGGGGATATTACATGAATATCTCGTACGCATTGATGCTTGGGATGGGGAAGGCAGCATTGGCCCCCGGAAGTTTTGGCGATCTCCGGGTAACCGCAATCCTGGACAGTATTGATATGCGCCAATACCTCGCAGGAGATCTTCCGGAAAAATTAAAAAATAACCGGCGGAAAATGATCTTTACGGCACTTCCGATGATCAAATCGGTACTTGCTGCCTATCTTCGTCCGCATGAAATTCTCCGAAAATGCCAGGAGATTTTACCGCAAGAAAACAAGCGTTTTGAAAAATATACTGGCGAGGGCCGTACTTTCAAAGAACAAGCCGGTGAAATATCTGAATTGCTGCAGTTCTTTTATAGTGAGTACGGCATTCCGATGATCCTGGCAGGGCAAATTGCTATGCAGCGTATTAAAAGCCTGTTTAAGCAAGATGCCGCGTTAGTGCAAGATCACTTGATTAACCTGGGTGTGGCTTTACCAGGGAATAAAACGACCGAGATGGGCGAATTGATGTACGCACTGGCTGCTTCAGAGGAAATTCGCCGCTATGAAATTGCGGTTGATTTTTTGGCGGATCTGCAAGCGGGGAAATTATCCAAAGAATTTTCTCAGGCATGGCAGCATTTCATGGCTGAATTCGGGATGCGCTGCCCTGCTGAAATTGATCCGGCAACTTCACGCCCTAAGGAACAACAGGAATTATTTTTTGTCCAATTAAAGACGATGTCGTTATCCATCCAACGTGATTCGCAGTCTCGATCCTTTTTTGAAGAAGCTCGTGCAAAACGTGAAACAGCCTATCAGTCTTTATATCAATTAGCTCTCAAAAAAGGAAAACATCAGGCCAGGAAGTTTGAAAAGTATTACCAAACCTGGGTTTCTTTTGGAGGATATCGGGAAACCCCCAAGCACTATGTGATTAAAGTGATTGATTTGTTCCGCCAAAGGGCATTAGAAATTGCTCAAATATTTGTTGCACAGGGCAGGCTGGATCAGCCAGAGCAAATATTTAATCTCACGATAGAAGATATCGATCAGGCACAGATTGATCCCTCGCTTGATTTACGAGCTTTGGCTCACGAACGGACTCTCCTGATCAACAAAATTAAAAGAAGCCACCTGGTGGCCAGAGTCTTTGATTCGCGTGGAAAGATCTACTTTCCGCCGCGCAAGTCCTCTTCAGATAGCGAATGGAGCGGTGTACCGATTTCCCCTGGTGTGGTAAAAGGACGTGTTAAGGTGCTTCACCACGCCAATGAAAAACCCTTGTTGCCTGGTGAAATCCTGGTAGCTCGAGCGACCGATCCCGGATGGACCCCTTTGTTTATCAACGCAAAAGGTATTATTTTGGAAATTGGTGGAGCGCTGCAGCATGGTGCGGTTGTTGCGCGTGAATATGGTATTCCTTGTGTCTCTGGGCTGGATGATGCCACTACAAAGCTGGCGGATGGACAGATGGTTGAGGTGGATGGATCAAATGGCGTGGTGCGGATATTGGATTAAGGCTTTGGGTGCTAATTTTTTGCATCTGCCAAAATTTGCCACGGATTGTTAGTCCACTGGAGGCCATTGCTATGTTCAAGAAAATTCTCAAAATTCTGATGTATCTGTTACTGGTGGTCCTGTCACCACTTGCCCTGGTTGCGATTTTAAGTGCAGCCGTAATTGTTGTATGTTTGGCAAGTGGAGAGAATTTTTCATCAGCCATAAAGATCCTAACCACCCTGTTTCAAGATATATATCCATTCTTGCCGTACATTACTGGAATACCTGCTTTGCTGGTGGTTGTTATATTGATATCTAAATATCATAAAAGGATTTTCGTTCTATTCAAAAATAGGTGAATTTTTGGGTGTTTCTACAATTGCTCCACACCCAATCTGCCCGTTTGATTTTTGAATTCCGTCGTTTGTATCCATTGGAGTAATCAATGATCACATTTTTTGGTCTCATTATCAGTTCGTTTGGCATTGGATTGATGCAGTTGGTTTTGGCAACGGCTATGCCATTTATTGTTACAGAAATTGGCGGTGATTATCTGTATAGCTGGGTTTTCTCAAGCTATATGTTAGCTTCTCTGTTGACCATTCCCATATTTTCCAAGCTAGCTGATCTCTATGGAAAGAGAAAATTTTACCTGCTTGGTATGAGTATTTTTACTGTAGGTACGTTGTATGGCGGGTTTGCCCCGACCATGGAACACTTAATTGTTGCGCGCGTGATTCAGGGCTTAGGGGCGGGATTGATGACCCCGGTTGCTATTGCTTTGATCTCTGAATTATTCCCGGCGGAATAACGCGGCGGCATGATAGGCATCTTTAGTTTTGTTCAACTTTTGGCAAATTTGATCAGTCCTTTTTTGGGAAGTTTTATAACCAAACAATTAGGCTGGCACTGGATATTTTTTGGGACATTTGGAATATTGTTGGTTGCTTTGATCTTTGTGATATTGGGAAAGCAGGCTTCCCAGGTATCCCAACGAGTGCGATGGACAGAAATCGATATCCTTGGCGGTTTATCCTTTGGAATTTTTTGTGTCCTGGCAGTTCGTTTCTCGGATGTCATCAGTAACCAGGGCCGGGTTGATCTCTCAGGATTTTTATTCTTCATCGATGTAGTGATTGCTGGAATATTTCTGGTATGGAACGAATCCAGGCACAAAGACCCGGTAATTAAAGTTGCCTTTTTCCGCTCCAAAGTTCTGCGCCGGTCAATCGTTAGCTCTCTGATTGCGGGAAGTATTATGTACGGGCTGGTCACGATTCTGCCGTTATGCAGCGTGATTCTGAACCAACAGGGTTTTCAAATTAATGACAGCCAGGTCTTGATGGTGTTTATGCTGGCAACTACCATAGGTGTTTTGGTAGCCAGCCGGTTGATTACAAAGCTGAGTACGAATTTCCCGAAAATCTTATGGGGTTTGTCTGTGGTTGGCGCAATTTTGCTGTATTACGCAATCAGCATCAGTAACATTGTTTTATACAATGTCGCAACAGGCATTCTTGGATTATTACTTGGGGGGATTACAGCTACTTTGTTAATCAATTCGCAAAATGCAGTTAATAACGAAGATCGAACAGTCTTAAGCGGTATTGTTCAGTTAGGGCGTTATTTGGGTGGTGCAATTGGGGTGACTATTTTGACAGGCATTCTCCCTGAGGTTAGCCAGATGATCGGGGCAGCACAGTTTTTGGGAGCTTTTGGTTTATTAGTGGTGATGTACATTGTTGGTGTAGTAAATGAATTGATTTAAAAAAACACAAGAACCACTGGTAAAATTTTTCCATACCAACGCGCGATTGCTTGAATTGTTTGTGGTTGGGTATAACTTTGCCTTTGGAATCTTTTGGTGGTTTGTATGTATGATGAATGTAATTATGAAATTGCGGTGGTTGAGGAAGAATCGCCGAAATTTGTTGAATTTTTGGAATGCAATATCCGCGAGTTCAACAATCAACACTCGCTTCACCATCGCTTATCCCGTGAGGTTGGTGCAGTTAAGTCCTTGAATATTATTTTGCTGGATGATGCAGGAAGCTGGATTGGAGGGCTTTCAGGCAAGATATATTGGGAATGGCTGGAAATTGAAAATTTTTTCCTACCACAAAAAGTGCGAGGAATAGGGATTGGGACCAGTGTCCTATCCCTGGCTGAAAATACCGCGTTGAAGCACGGTGCCAGGCGCAGCTTCCTGACAACGTACAGTTTTCAGGCTCGTCAATTTTATGAAAAGCATGGCTATGTTGTGGTTGGCCAATTAGATAACTACCCACCTGATTCTACGTATTTCTGGATGAGGAAAGATTTTTTGACGGATTCGCAATGAATTGGGAAGATTTGGATTTATAAATCAGAGAATCTGCCTGCTTTTTCTCCGTCGATATCTCAGATTGTTTCTTTGAGCAAAACTGTTCGCACGGCTTCGTCCAGTAAGCTCTCATCCTCATTGATTTTTTCGGAAACATTCATCTCTGCCAACCAGCTAATGGCTTTTTCTCGTTCAACCTGCTCTGTCGCGGGATGCGCTAATGCGGCTTTTAACAGAGCTGCTGCTGCATTTTTGTCACCGCTGCATTGCAGCGCGCGGGCTGCGTTGACTGCAATGCGGGCTGTTTGGTCGCTGGAATTAATGTTGATTGCCAGGCTGGCGCCGCGGCGGTAATAGTCGAGAGCCTGTGGATATTTTTCTGCACCGCAGGCTGCTTCGCCAAGATTATACAGGCAAACGACAATGGTCCATTCCTCGCCAATTTCCTCGGCAATGGATAAGGCCTGTTGGGAAAGCGCAGCGGCTTCTCCAAACCGGCCGTGCGCAACAGCAAGTTCCCCAAGGTTGTTAAGCGCGAGAGCCTCACCATCCTGGTCACCTTGCTCACGACAGATCGCAAGACTCTCTTCATAGGCTTGTTTTGCCAGGGCATACCGTCCTGTCAGGTGATACACAGTGGCAAGGTTGTTGATGATAATTCCCAGGTTGTACCGGTCATTTAACTTGCGACAAGTTTCCACAGCCTCAGAGAAAATCCGTTCAGCAGCCGGATAATCACCACGGATGCAGGCAATATCTCCCAGTAAATTGAGCGGCGCGATACTGCGTCGTGGATTGCCGGATTGGCGGGCGGCAGCCACTGAAAGTTCAACCAGTGGGGTAGCTGCGTCAAAATCACCCATCCGGTTTAGTATCAACCCCTCCAGATATAATGCATACGATTGCCCATCCTGGCTGTTGGCGCATTTAAACATTTCTTG
>JAJUJY010000164.1 GCA_029265085.1 Chloroflexota bacterium | reverse complement strand
TATGTGGTGTATATAGCTACTGTGTTTATTAATGGTATCCGTGGGTTGGTTTGGTTATCGCCTTTAACCTATTATTTAGGCTTAGATCCCTTTGTGAGTACACCGATCTGGTTTTCTCTTGTGCTGGTAGGCGCAAATGGGGTTACTCTATTATTGATCGTTCAACATTTTGAAAAATTTGATTTGATCCTGGACTAGGTCATTTGCTGGACGGGTCGTGCTTCCGGCAGATAGAGTGGATGCAAAAAGTGTGATCGTGTGTCACACTTTTTGCTTTTGGGAATAGAATAATTGTATAATAATTTCAATAGAGATCATTCTTGTGCATCTTTTATGGACTAGTTTCGTATATAAAAAAGAAAGAATATTTTCCTGGTATGCGATGAGCTGCCAGAATGATCTGCAGATCCGCATCATTTCTACGATGTCAGGTTGTTTGCAGAATAGAATAGCGAGGGGAAATGATCAATCCATTGATGGATCCAAACGTAGCCTATGTCTTGTTGGTAATAGGTATGTTGTTAGGTGTATTAGCATTGTTTTCTCCCGGTACTGGCTTGTTAGAAATTGGGGCACTATTTATGCTTGTGCTGGCTGGTATTGGGGTAATTAATTTATCCATCAATATCTGGGCTTTAGCCATATTATTGATCGGGGTTGTGCCATTTATTTTTGCACTGCGCAAGACGAGGCGCTGGCCGTTTCTTGTACTGATGCTCGCTTCTTTGGTAGTCGGCTCGGTATTTCTGTTCCGAAAAGAACAAGGCGGTCCTGCAGTTAATGTCTGGTTAGCGCTGGTGACTTCTACTCTGGCAGTGGCAATCTTGTGGGTGGTTGGTCGCAAAGGATTGGAGGCGATTACCCGCCGTCCTGACATCGATTTGTCGAAACTCCTTGGGGCGGTGGGAGAAGCGAAATCGGATATTTATAAAGATGGAACGGTTTATGTTGGTGGGGAAGAATGGACAGCTCACAGCGCTGTTCGTATTCCGGCAGGCAGTAAGGTGAGAGTTGTTGCTCGTGAAGGATTATTCCTGCAAGTAGAACCAGTTATTACACAGGAATGATCTCTGCATAATTTTTATCATTCACTGATCCTTCAGTGAACATCAAAGAATAGGAGGAACGATGGAAGTTATCTATTGTCTGATAGGTTTTGTTGTCTTAGGTGCTCTGGTATTTATTGCCACTGCGCTTAAAATCGTCCCGGAGTACCAACGTCTGGTGGTCTTTCGTCTTGGCCGCTGCATTGGCGAGAAGGGGCCTGGTTTGATTTTGCTGATCCCATTTATCGATCGGGCTGTTCGGGTTGACCTGCGGGAACAAGTGCGTGAAATTCCTGCACAGACGTCCATTACAGCAGATAATGCACCGATCTCAATCGATTTCCTCTGGTATTACAAAGTGTTTGATCCGGTGCAGTCGGTTCTGCAGGTTGGTAATTTTGAGTTGGCTGCGCAAGGTATTGCAACTACTACTTTGCGGTCAGTCATCGGAAGTATCATGTTGGATGGCGTACTGTCTGAACGCGAGCAAATCAACAAAGCGCTGCGCACCCGCCTGGATGAAGTAACTGAACGTTGGGGTGTCAAGGTTACCAATGTGGAAATCCGTGAAATTATCCCGCCGCGCGAAGTACAAGACTCGATGAACCGGCAGCTGACTGCTGAACGAACCCGTCGTGCAGTGGTTACAGAGTCCACTGGTACACGCGAAGCCGCAGTTAATGTCGCTGAAGGTGAACGGCAAGCAGCCATTTTGAAAGCAGACGGTCAAAAACAATCTGCAATTCTGTTGGCTCAAGGTGAAAGAGAATCACAGATTTTGCGGGCAGAAGGTTATGCGCTTGCATTGGAAAAAATCTTTGCGGTTGCAAACCAAATTGATCCCAAGACGATGACTTTGCAGTACTTTGAAACGCTCAAGAGTATTGGCGCTGGGGCTTCGACAAAATACATCTTCCCAATGGAATTTACCAGTCTGTTGGAAAGCTTTGTAAAACAGCGCGATTCTGAAAAGTAAAACCTGAAAAACTGAACCTCCTCCTCTTCAAATGAGGGGGAGGTTGGTTTATCGAGAAATCAATGCAATCTACAATGTCACCCTACCAAATTCTTCAAGCTGACTGGCATGATCTGATGCCGTTAAGGCAGTTAGAAAAAATGTGCTTTGAAGAAGATGCCTGGCCATTGTTGGACTTGCTGGGAGTGCTTACGATTCCAGGGATTGTCCGGCTGAAGGCCGTGGCAGGAGAACAGATGATTGGTTTTATCGCCGCTGATCTGATGCATAAGGACGGATGCGGTTGGGTTTCTACTGTTGGTGTTGATCCTGCATATCGCCGCCATGGGGTGGGGCGAGCGTTGATGTTGGCGGTTGAAGAAAGAATATCTGCTCGGTGTATTCGACTTTGCGTGCGCCGGTCAAATTATGGCGCAATCCAGATGTATACTCAGCTTGGCTATCGTTTGGTGGATACCTGGGCTAGATACTATTCCGGCGGAGAAGATGCTTACGTTTTAGAAAAGACTCGTTGACATTCTTGAAAAGGTAGGATATTATTATCCTAACGGAGTACCAGACCGATATGCGAGGATCAGCATACATACACATTTTTTAGCTCATTGGGGCACGCGTGTTTGCGCGTGCCTTTTTTTCAACTTTTTACCACCTGAAAGGAGATTAAGACATGGACTATGGCATGATCGGCAAGCGAGATAAAGCCCGGCGGTATGCTCAGGAACGGACCCGTTTTCACTTCAAAAGCTTTAGCGTGACAATGGATGGTGAAAATAATCCACACCATGTAAGTTATGACCTTGGTAAATGGCAGTGTGATTGCGATTTCTTCCACTCACGTGGTGTATGCAGCCATACAATGGCCCTGGAGATTCTCCTTGAAAATATGCTTGCTGAGCCGGTAAATTCGTAACAAAATTAAGAATTCACCTAAGAAAAAGCAACAGACCGGCGAGCCAATCGCCGGTCTGTTTATTTATGTCAAACTGCCCTGTGAATTCCGATGATGTGATGCGCTTACTCCCGTAAGCAGAAGCCGACCTCTGTGTGATTCCAGTTATATGATCCTGGAACACTGTTTATGATGCTCCGGTCTCTTGCGTCAATTCTTATGACATAACCACACGGCTTCATTTTTACTGGATTGGCCAGGTTTAGCGTCCAGCCTGCTCCAGCCAGCGTTGTTGGCGAGGTGGCCAAATGGGCTGTAGTTGGTTGGTTGGACGGGAATGCAACCGTGTTGGGCATGGTGGAAAGCGAGAATGCGCCAAAATGGGCATCCATTGCAACAAATGTGCCGGACATCAAACCACCAGCCGCAAAGTCTTTGCAATCGCCGCCGCCAGCGATGTGGATATCAACGGTTGGAGCGGTATTATCCAATTGAATGCGGTACATTGGACTGATCGAAAGAATGTTGTAAGCCATATCCGCAATTTCCATCCAGAAGATCCAGATATCATCACCAGATGAACCCCAATATCCCAACGGCAGTTCAGCATAGAATTTTGGATCCAGGAAGGTTGTCCAACCGGTGGCCGGATCGGGAATGACCCAATCTGAGCCGAAATCTTTCCGCAATACCTTGAATTTATTATTCAGCCGGAATATTGTGCCGGATGGATCACCTTCCCGAGTGAATGAAATTCGATATTGGTAGCCGGGGAAGAAATCAGGGACTGTGAACCAGATGGTGCCACCAAATGGGCAGGCGCGGCCTAAAGAGTCGACCGGCGTGTCATAAAACGCAAATTCAGCTGTGGATTTGGTCATGGCATTGCCAAATGGACCATAATCAATATCTTCCACGGGTACACCGGCGATAGTGCGAATACGAGCTTCTAGCTGGCTCACCTCACCAGGCTTGATGATGACATGCGCATCCAGGCGGTTCCCCCATACGGGTAGTGCATCGGGATCAATATTTGAAGGCGGGGTGTTCCAGGATAATACGGCGCGAACACGAGCGATTTGAGGTTGGCTGCAAGGTTTACGGTATGGATTGAGGTAAACGGGCAAGAAAGCTGCATAATGCAACCCCCCTGCTGGAATATTCGCAAAATCATGAGTCGGGACGATCACTGTTCCTTCATATTTCCATTCGCAGGTATTTTCCCAATCTACCCAAAAAGCGATGTATTCGAGGCTGCCTTTCTGGCATAAGGCGCCAGAAAAGCCATTGGGTTTTTTAACCACAAACGAAGCAGTGAGCATTTCACGATTGGTGTCCAGGCCCAGGCAGGTGAGCTCTTCATAGGAAATATCCCCGGTTGTGTCTTCCAATAACCCAAAGATATTCACCAAATTTAAACCATTCAACTTGAAAGTATCAATGGAGGATTGGAGGCTATCTGGCTGGAGATACATCATTTTTGAAGCTGCTTGAACCGCATTGAAGGCAAAGCGTTTTGGTTCAACCAAAAAATCCGTACTGGCAGCAAGGTCAGCCGTCTTTTTGACACCCTTGCCTTTATAGAGTTTTACCAGATCGACTAATTCAAGATCGGGGGGATCGGGTAATGGCGGTTCAAATGGGCCGACAAATTCCAATTCCGGTGGAAGTTTGATCTTTTTGTCGTACAGTTTGGCAAATAGATCAGCAAAATCAATGATCTTCCATGGCCGGGGTTTGATCTGAATATGCCGGTCAAGCACGCTCCCCCAAACTGGTGACCAGTTTGGGTTTCCGGCGGGAGGAACTACCTGCCAGGATAAAATTGCCCGTACTTTGGGCAGTACCGGCTCACTGCAAACATCTCTTTTGGGATCAATCTTTAAAGCAGCAGAAAAGATAAGGGGTTTGTTGCTTTTATTTGCACAATCTACCCCATCAGCGAAATCGTGGGCTTTAAAGGAAGCGATCCCCAGGTCTTCCCAGCCAGTACCATAGTCGATAAAAAATCGCACGTATTCGCTGCTGCCTGTATAGCAGAGTGATCCGTTGTAGCCCGTTGGTTTCCGGATTTCTACCGTTGCCTCGAGGATAGATAAATCCGGATTATATCCCAGGCAGGTGATGCGTTCATAGGTGGGATCTCCTTTGATTACCTTAACGGGTTTTATTTCCAGTTCTGGAAAATTACCAAAATAGTTTGGGTTTTTTAGAAGTAGAGATTTGAATTGCAGTCGTTCTTTTGGTATTTCCGCAGTGACGGGTGGTTTCTTTGCACTAACCACCTTGGATGTCGAAACAGGTTTTTCAGAAGCCATAATCAATCCTCCTTGGCAAATTACCAAACCAAACAAGCAGGAGTGATTTTGGTATTAATACGGGCACAGAAAAGATGAATATTGAATTAGTAATGTACTTTAATGAATAAAAACAGCCCATACTGAATCGGGGCTGTTTTTTTTGCCTGGGTATCCACAATGTTCACCCCAGCTTCCAATAAAATCACATTACACTTTTTTATCTTGAAAGTCAAGCCCTCAAAATGGACAATGAAGGTGCAAATAGGTTTGTCAATTAGGCAGCATGTTGTGGAATTACCACTTTGCGCGCCACAAAAAAATTAATCGATGCAATCACAACGCCTAAAAGAAAGACATATTGATAACCAAAGGTATTCCAGATCAACCCGCCTAACAAGGCAATGCTGATTGAGAATATATGGTCAATGGTGACCGAGAGGGTTAAAGCTGGTTGGACATCATCCGGTCTTTTTGCAATTTTTTTCATGTAGGTAGAACGTGCCATACTTACCGATAATAACATTTGGTCAATCAGGTAACAGGCACAGGTGAGTAAGAATGCTGCATGCTCTGGTAAAAGATTACGGGCAAAGCCATAGCCGAAGCAAACAAAAACCAGCAGGACTGCCTCGGTGGTAAGAATGACCCGCTCCCCAAATCGATCAATTGCCCATCCAAGCAGGGGTTGGAAAATAATGCCAATAATACCCCCAATGGTCATGAGTGTGGCGATGGTCTGGGTTGGCTGGTTGAAGATCGTGATCAATACCCAGGGGGCGAATGTGATAAATAACTGCTTGCGCGATCCAAATAATACAGCCAGCCAGTAATAAATATTATATTCTTTGTGCAGCTTAAGGTATAAACCTGCAGGGCGTACCTGACCGGGTTTCATAGACAGAAAAAGGAACCCCGCAATTGCAAAACCAACCGCTGCCAAGATAAATGTGTGTTGAAAATTCATCCCCAAGTATCGGAAACCGACAAAAACAAGCGCGCTTCCTCCAATTGTGGCAATATTGCGGATTGCGTTTAGCTGCCCCAGTCGTTTTCCGGTTTGGCCTTCATTCGCAAGTTCCATGCCGATTGTTGAGGCGAGCGGCATATAGGTATGCTGTCCTAAACTATAAATAAATAACCATGCAACCATGATTGCGTAACTGGAAGAGGCAAATCCAATCAGGATTGCACCTACCAAACCAAGCAGCATAGAAACTGCACTAAATCGGCGGCTGCCCAAAAACCAAAACAAAGCGGCCACAAAAATTACAAGGAATCCGGGTAATTCACGAGGAAATTCCAAAAACGAGCGTTGGAATCCGCTCAGCTCAAAACGCGCATTTAAGAAATTATTCAAGACAGAATCGACAAGGCTGTATGCAGTGCCTAGCGCAAAAGAGGCTACCACAAACAATTTTAACTCTTTGGACATTCCGTTAATACGTGAAGAAAGAGATACTCGGTCGGTAATTGTTGCCATTGGATCGGTTCTTGATCAATTGTTGGGGATGAAAAAAATAAATAGCCCTTTGGGGGCTATTTGTTAGCGGAGAGGGTGGGATTCGAACCCACGGTAGCCCAGAAGACTACAACGGTTTTCGAGACCGCCCCGATCGGCCGCTCCGGCACCTCTCCTGACTCGCAACGATGGATTATAGCAGAAAGTGACCTAAATTACCACGGTTTCACGGTATTTGGGGTACTCTACTGATTTGAAACCGCTTTCCATCAACCGGCTTTTTAAAGCCATTGCTGGCTGCTCTTCACCATGGATGAGGAAGATTTTCTTGACCGTATCTTTTGTCGCAAGGGCATATTTTAGTAATGTGTTTTGCCCGGCATGGGCAGAAAAGCCGCCGATTGTTGCCACTTCTGCGCGCCGGTCGTACAACTCTCCAAATATCCGCACAACTTTTTCTCGATCAGCCAGGCGGCGTCCCAGTGTATCTGGAGCCTGCCAGGAAACGATCAGAATTGTGTTCCGCGGATTTTGAATATTGTTCCGCAAATGGTGCAGGATTCTTCCGGTTTCTGCCATTCCTGATGCGGAGATAATGATCATAGGTTCACGGCGATCGTTTAATGCTTTTGATTCATCAACGTTTTGAATATACGTCAGTTGTGGGAAACTTAGGGCAGGGTGGCGGCCTTCTTTGACAAACTGCTTGGTCTCCTCGTCGAAATCATCAGAATATTTCTGAAAGATTGAGGTGGTGTTGACTGCCAGTGGGCTATCTACGTATACCGGCACGGCTGGAATTTCACCTTCTGTCATCATCCGGTTAAGATCATACACAAGTTCCTGGGTGCGTCCAACGGCAAAGGCTGGAATGATTACTTTTCCATTTCGTTGGATGGTGCGGTCCACCACTGTCTTCAGCTCCAAATAGGCTTCCTCTGGGTCGCGATGGAGCTTATCGCCGTAGGTCGATTCCAGCATCAGGTAATCTGCCTGGTTTGGATATACTGGGTCGTTGAGGAGCGGCAATTTTTCCCGGCCAACATCGCCGGAAAACCATAAGCGGAATTTGTGCCCTTTTTCTTCAATGTCCAATACAATGGACGATGATCCAAGAATGTGGCCTGAATCGACCAGATGCGCAATAACTCCTGGAATAGGTTCAAAGGATTGGTTGTATCGCTTTGTTTGGAATAGGCCAGCCACCTGGGCAGCATCGGCAATTGTGTACAGTGGTTCAATTGGCGGCTCGCCGCGTTTTTCACGTTTCTTGTTGACGAATTCAGCGTCTGCTTCCTGGATATGCCCTGCGTCTCGCAGCATGATATCTGCCAGTCCTGCGGTTGCCGGGGTGGTGTAAATTGCATTTTCGTACCCTTGCTTCACCAGGTTGGGTAAATTGCCGCTGTGGTCAATGTGTGCATGCGAGAGAATGACCGCATCGATATCCCGCGGGTCAAAAAAGAAATTTTGGTTGCGTTCGTAGAAATCCTTGCGGCGACCTTGGAACATACCGCATTCAAGAAGCAATTTATGTTGATTAATTTCCAGGAGATATTGTGATCCAGTAACGGTTTGTGCGGCACCGAAAAACTTGATTTTCATAGTTCCTCCTAGTTCAATAGTTTGAAAATTGCATCTCCATAGTGAACGTTTCGCCAGGGATAGAGCTGGAGCAGCTCATTAAGCTGCTGCCGGCTGCGGGGGTACTTACCAGCAATTTCTTCCAAGACATCCCGCGGTAAAACAATATCCGATTCAACCCCTAAGTCCCGTGCAGTTTGTTTACGCCATTCTCGTAATACATCTAAGCGGTTAAGATAATTCTCGTCTGGGCGGGAATAATAAGGCTTCTCGGGAGGGCTGCTCTCCAGGCCGTGTTGAACTGCACGCAATAACCCTTGTTGGTGACGATTTAGCTGCCGGGTGGTTAAGTGGGTGGCTTCTGCAAGCGCTTCGGGTGTGCGCGGACAGGCCAACGCAATTTCTAGCAGGGTCTGGTTTCCAAATACCTTGAAATGCGGTAAATTGGCTTGTTGTGCCTGGCGGTCCCGATATTCGCATAAGGATTGCAATACTGCTGCCTGTCTGGAAGATAATTCTTGTTTCCCGGCAATTTTCCAGTAATTCATTGCTGGATGGTCATTTTGTGGAATATTGACTCGCGTCAGGCGGGCAAAATCTTCTTGTGCCAGTTCTAAACGATTTTTTTCAATTAATTCTTTGCGGAGATGGTGACGCAAAGGAATTAAATAATGGGAATCAAGCCGGGCATAAGCCAGCATGGCTGCATCCAATGGACGCTC
>JAJUJY010000035.1 GCA_029265085.1 Chloroflexota bacterium | reverse complement strand
GTAGCACAGCCCCAGCCGGTTAAGCGCGTTGATAATCCGGTCCCTGAATAGTTCGCTTTCCTCGCGCAGCAGGGCGGCCAGGGCTTCATAGCGCTTTTGTTCCTCCAACGCTCGGAGTTCTTCCGGGGTTGGTTCTGGCCGCTTTGGGGTCAACAGATCATAAATCAAGCGCTTGATCTTGTTCCTGGGCGGATGGGCATAAATGCGCTGCTTCAATGGTTCCGGGTTTTCTGTTGGGGCTTCCGTTGGTCCTGCCTGGAGCGTTGGCAGCGCTTGACCGGTTGGGGTGCTCTCGACCTTTTCAGGAGCGGCCATTTCAGCAGATCCGCCCTTGCTGGTTACAGCACCGGCCAACCGGCCAGGGTCAATATGCAATCCTTTGTTATCGCGCCGATGGTTGACCGGTTGTATTTGTAACGTGCTCATAAAGATACACTCCCGTAGTGATTAGATCATCTTCCCAAACTAAGCGGTATTGGCTCGATTTGTCGCGCAGATCCGCGGCTATTTGCTCCTCGCATTGGGTGGTTAATGGGCCAATCGAATAGATCAGCCAGGCTCTTTTATAGTCCAGGCTGGTTAACTCGGCTTGCTGGATCCCAACCGCCGCCCGTGTTTTATCGGATAGGCTGCCTGGATCCGACCGGCCGCATAGGTCCCCGCTGGGTAATTCGTATTGCTCCAGATCCGGGGCATACCAGGACCAGGACAGCGCCGATCCGTCATTAACGTGATAGATAATATCCCCCGGTTGGATTTGCTGCCTTACCTCTCGGATCAGGTTTACAGTTTCGTTTGCGCCGCCCTTGTTGGCTGGGTTATAGATAAAATGGCCGATCAACCCGGCCAGGATTACCGGAGTAAAAAAGATATATCCGGTCAACCGTTTTAGCTTTGCCCGGCCGATCAGATCCGCAATCAAGAGATATAAAAACGGGGCAGAGGGCAGCAGCCCACGGAACAGCAGCACCGGCCGCCAGATCAGCGAACCAGCCACAGCCACAACCAACGGCAGCAAGCCCAGGGCAAGCCAGGCCAGCCGCTTAGATTTTAGCCCCTGGAGCACAGCCAGAATCAGAGCGGCAAAACATACCAGGATAGCGATTACCTGAAAGTTATCCGGGGTGGCAAAGCCCAGGAACAGCATATACACAGCATAGAGAACACCCCCAGGGGTTACCGCCTGGATCCAATAGCCTCCGGCAACGGTCCGCATTTGAGATAGCAGCACAACCCCCCAGGGCAGCCAGGCCAACCCTGGAATAACAAACGCCCTGGTACACTCACGGGATTGGCAATCTTGCCAATCTACCCGGCTGGTGCCATCTTCTAAGCGGTACCAGGTTACCGCTTTATGGACTTCCGGCCATAAGGCCATAATAAACAGGACCGGAACATAGAATAGCCCGTAATTGTGAATATATAAAATCAGGGTATTGGCTATACCAGCCTGGACCCAGCGCCGCTGCTTGACCGCCAGGGCAGCCCAAAGCACCAGGGCAACAAATAGAGCATACATGCGGGCTTCTTGTGCGTAATGCTGCATGACCGGCATAAAGGCCATGAACCCCAACCCAACCAGCCGGACCGGATCCGGCAGATCATAGGCGGCCGACAACCGCCAAAACAGCCACAGCCCGACCAGAGAGAAAATCAGAGAAGGCATCCGTAAGGCAAACTCAGAATAGCCAGCCAACCGCACCCAACCCCAAAGGATCAAATAATACAGCGGGGGGTGAGTATCCCCAGCGGTAGCCTGGAGCATTTGCCCCAGGGGTAACCGGGCCAGGGTTGCGCTGAAAACCTCGTCATACCAGAGCGGGGCCAACCCCAATTGAACCAATCGCAAACCAGCGGCCAGGGTAAAGATTGTCAAGAATACCAACCGGGATTTTTTCAAGTTTCCCCCTTTTATAAAACAGGTTTTCGGAACCGTTCACGGGCCAGGATCATTAACCGCTGATACCACGGCTGATTTACTAGCTTTTGGTCAGCGGTTTGGCCGCTTAGAACCGTGTCATTTTCTATGGTTTCGTCCAGTTCTTGCTGAATTTGTGCCCGCTCGGTTGGGGTCATGCGGTCACGGAATGAACGGGCTGCCTGGGCCGTGATACCCCCACGGCTGGAGCGCCGCCCCTTGCCCCGAAAGGCTTTGAATGTATCAATGTTATCGGCCATCGTCCACCGTTGGCCGCGCCGCTTGCGCCCGTTGATGGATGGGGCAATATTGACCAACCCGCCGCGCTTTCCGCGCCGCTTGGATCCGCTGCCAGCAAAGGCAGCCCCCAGCATGCCAAACCCGCTTGATTTTTTTCTCCTGGTCATGGTTTGACCTCCCCTTGTAAGTAGATCTCCATTGGCGCAAACTGCCAGGATTGCACCCGGCCAACCAATACCGCGCCCTGGGTATATCCCGCCATGCGCCGGGCTGCCTGGTCAGTTACGATTGGATCCCGCGCCCAAACAAACCAAACCCGCCCGCCTGAGTGCAGATCTTCCAGGGGTGCCCGTTGTATATCAAACGCATCTTGCAAGGACCATCTTAATAATCCGTCCGGCTGCTGCTCGTCCAATAAATATTGGTTCAGGTTCAGGTAATCCCCAAAGGGCATCAGGCTTGTTGCAGTAGCATGGTAAACAATATCCCCCGGCTGGGCATGTTGGGTAATAAATTCGGCTGCCTGGTCCAGATCGCCGCCGCGCCGGTCAGGATCCCAACCGATCAGGCCAGCCAGGACCAGCACCGCCGCGGTATAGGGCAGCAGCCAGGTTGTCAGGGTTAACCGCCTGGGGGTCAGGGCAGCGGCCAGGAATAAACAAACGGGCACCACGGCCGGAACCAGAGGGCGGTAAAAGATCAGATTTTTATAGGTCATTGAGGCCAAATCCAGCAGCACCAGCGGCCCCAGGGCAAAGACCATCAATACCAATTGTCCCCGCTCGGCTGGATCAGCCTGAACGGTAACCGTTGGCATCCGAAGGTAATTTAGCACTAGGTTCCCCACCTTGGCGGTAGCAGGCTGGATCCGGTCAGCCAGCCAACCGCCCCCGACCAACAGCACCGCAGCAGCCAGGGCAAACCAGATCCCATACACCGCAACCGCAGCCATGACTGGCCCCAGGGTTCCGGTAAATGCCGCCTGGATCATGGCATAATTTAGACCGCCCCAGGTCAATGGACCTAACCAAAAATCCCCGCTGGTGGATTGGATCAGAGCGGGCACCCAGGGTAAATACGACAGTACACCGGCAGCCATCGCATAAATCAAACCCTGGTGACATTTGATGGTTGACCAGGTGATTTTATTGTCACCACACGCGGCCAGGCCAGACAGGCCCAGGGCAGCCGCATAAAATAACCCGGTATTGTGCATATAGAGAATCAAGCCAGTAACCGCGGCCAGCCCCAGCCAGCGCCGGTTCAGAATAAACCACAGCCCGGCCAGGTAGAGAGTAGATAGCAGCGCATAACAGCGGCCATCCTGGGCAGTCCAGAACCCGACCGGCAGCAGGGCAGCCAGGGCAACCGCAGCAAACCGCGCCGGTGGCTGCTGAATCAACCGGCCGGTAATCAACCAAACCAGGACCAGCCCGGCCAGACTTGCCAGCAGCGCCGGTATCCTTGCATGATACAAACCGGGTATTAACCGGGTGAACGGCCAGGCGATCAATTCCCAGCCTGGGGGGTTAAAATCCTGGGCTGCCAGCCGGACCATAGTCACCGGATCAAACCGGGTCAAAGCCAGGGTGTAGCTTTCGTCATACCACAGGGCAGCCGCGCCCAGGCCAGCAATTCGCAGGGCTGCCCCGGCCGCCAGAGCGGCCAGGGCTAGGGTTTGCCAGTTTACGCGCTTAGATAACATGGATTGACCTCAACAGGGTAACCAGGAATACAACCAGGATGATTCCGGTCACCGCAGAGCGCAGCCAATTTTTAACCTGGGCTTTTATATGCTGCTGGTCAATCAGCACCCAGGCCAGGATGATGAGTAAAGATATTCCGGCCAGCAGGACTAAGGAATCATCCCGCGCCTGGTACCGGTTCAACAGTTCTACATAACGCTGGGTCATTTGCCCCCTTTCGCTTTGTTGACAACCAGGACAACAGCCAGGCCGATGATTACGGTTAATGCAACCGTTCCAACAAGAACCAAAATACTAGTTAACATGGCTTTTACTCCTTTCTTCTGTATTTCAAACGTTTGGATTTTGAGCGGTCAACGACCCTATAACGGGGATATAGCGGTTTGGTAATCGCGGTTAATTCTCCCCGGTCACGACTTGGTTTTTTGAGTTTCTCTAGCGATAAAGCAAGCAACCCGTTGATAACTACCAATCCGGCCATGATTTTCAAAGGCCATTCAAGCCCCATTTCTTTGATTACCCAGAATATGTATTCGCTCATTCTTACCCCTTATATGGATCGTACGCAAAAATAGGCAAGATAACCCACCACATAAACACCGGCCAAAATATCTAAAATATCCCCGCCGATAAGCGCAACCCCTAAAACTGTCATACGGCTAAATAGATACAACACAGCCATCACAGCAAGTATTGACGCTAAAACAGCACCATCGTTTTGATCTAGACTAGTATCGTCTTTCATGTGTCACCCCCCAACAATCAAAACGACTGAAAAAGCACCAAACAAAACAATGATTGTTATCAAAATGTTGGTTGTTACTTTGCGCCATACTGCACGAACCTTGTCCGAATAGTAATCATCACAAACAACCATCGCCCCAAGCCAAGTAAAAAACACAAACGCCAACGCCAGATACACTAACCATTTATCGGTTATCATCATGGTTGCACCTCTTTTTCAATATAGGTAATAATGCCAGCAGAAAACGTAGAGCCAAGCGCTTTGACTATGTAACACTTGTTAGGTTTCAACTTCCCATACATACCAGCCGAATATAATTCAAACGTTTTACCATCCGAAGTACTGACATAATAAACAGTTGTTGTTCCTGTTAGTGTTTGCTCAACATTTGCAACCCATTTTTCTTCAACGCAAACAGGATCAGAAACATAACCCGCTTTTGCAGTCAAGGACATCAGCATCAATATTGCTATCACACTGCCAATTAGGATCACCAATATTGACAATGCAAATGATTTAACGTCATCTTCCATAGCTACACCTCTTAGATTTCCCTTCTTTCTCGAATGGAGTTAATGATTTCAGTCCAGGGCCAGCCGCGCTGGGCAACCCGTTTGCACAGCAGCCAGCCAGCACCAAACCCGGCCGCCCACGGAACCAGGCAAACCAGGCATAACAGCACAGAGCCTAACTTCTCCCCGATTTCAGGCATCATGATTTGTGTACTGTGTACTGTGTACCGGGATCATTTGAGAATCATTACCCCTATTTGTTTGGCTGGGCTGCTTTTTCATGCAGGCATGCCGCGCCTGGATCGTCAACGGCACCGGGCAGCGCCGCGCCTTGCCCGCCCAGCGCTGCACCCACGGCCGCGCCGCCCGCAGCACCGCAGCCCGCCGCGGTCCCTGATAATCAACCTGGATTAATCCGCGCTTTTGTAAATTGCGGATCCTGGTCCTTGCGTTCGTTCGGCTTATTCCCAGCGTAGTGCAAAGCCAACGAATTGATTGGATTGCTCCCGCCTGGTTGATTGCGCTTAAGATTCTTGTTTCGGTGGTAGTCATTTTATTCATAGTTCCCCTTAGCAATTGATTAAATCGGCATACTCACCGGAGAGGTAATTTTTTCGATCATCCCTCGGTTTGGGTGGTTTGCGATTGCGTAAACGGTAGATAAATGCGCCGCCCGGAGCGGTCACATTTGCGCTGGTGGTTACCTCGCCAATCAGATCTAAGAGCGCATCCACGGACCAACCCGCCTGGAGCGCGTTTACTATTTCCGGGTATAGGTCCTCAAATACTCCAATGTTAGATAACCCAGAAATTAAATTCTCCGGTAAGCCCTGCTCCTGCTGGTCAGCGGTTTGGGGGGCTTCCGTTTGATTTTTTTGGGCCGGATAGGAGGAGGAGGTAGTCTTCTTATGTAGTCTTAAGGAGGTAGTCTTTAATACCTTATTAAGTTGGGTGAGATTCCTTCCCAATGTTGGATCACTTTCCCGCCCAATGTTGGGAAGGTTTTCCATTGAATGAGTTTCCCATTGGATGAGATTCTCATTGGATGAGTTTTCCATTGGATGAGATTCCTTCCCAATGAGAATATTTTCTAAAACGGCCATATTAACCCGGTAATGCCAGATCCTTGGAACACCGCGTAGTTCAGCGTCAATCACCCCATACTGGATTAATGTTTCCCTTGCGGTTTGCTGCTCGACCTTGGTTAATCCGGTTTCATGCTCTAGATCATCAACCGACTTAAGCAACCAGCCGCCGCGGCTTTTAACGGTTGGATCACCATTCCAGTACAGTAATTGGCTTAGCATGACCGCCGCTTTTACACCGCCGACCCGCCGGGCAAGGCCAGGCCAATAGGCAACCGGCCGACATTGGATAAATTCCATTAGGGTTTGCTGGTATGCGTCCCGCTCATTTGATTTGTTTCCGTTTGATCCATTTTTGCCCATAGAACCCCTATTATTTTTGAGGGGGTATTTATAGCCCCCTGCCCTATTGCGCCGCTCCTGGGGCTTCCTGTAAGCCCTGGGGGTACCCCCGCGATTTTTTAGGGGGTACCCCCGTCTAAAATGTGGGGGTACCCCCGCGTTTTAGACGGTAAAAATACGGGGGTACCCCCAAGACAGTAATTAATTATTTTTTGCCACCGCCGCTCTTTTGCCAGTTGACCAGGTACGCATAGCGGGGGTTATTAACCGGCTGGAGATAGTCCCGAACCTGGATTTGACCCTTATCAATTGCATCCAGGAAAAACCAAACCGCCAGGGCGGCCAGTTGGCTTGCGGATGTTTGGTGCTTTTCTGCCAGGGCGGCCAGTTCCCGGATTAATTCCGGGTCCATATCGTAAACCGACCGTCTGCCGTTCCGTGCCTCCGCTTTTGCCCGCTCCCGGATCTTGGCTTTGCGCTCTTTTTGCGGCAAGGTCCGATCAGCAGCCCGCCGCTGCCCGTTGCTGATGGTCGCGCTGATAACCGGGTCAAGGTCACCCAGGGTATTAAAATCAATCAGGCCGTTATTTTGTTTCTTCATGGTGCACCTCTAGCCAACCGCACAGATCCGCACATTCACCACAAAGCCAATATTCCAGGCCATCATCACTAACCTTGACTGCATGAACCAGGTCCACGTTATCACCGCATTGGCGGCAGCGCACCGACCAGGCAGAGAATACCCGCTCGTTAATCGCGTCAACCTGCTGGATCATTTGTTCAGCCTGGGCAATCAGATCATTTGTGGTCATGGTTACCCTGCTAATTTGTGCTCAGCCAATGGATCTATTCCCAGCTTTTCCCGGAGCTGGTTTACTTCACGCAGCAAACGCGCATTTTCAACCAACAGCGAACCGATCACTACAATTCGCCTCGCAGGGTATAACGTGCTCAATTCTCTAGCAAAGCGGTAAGCCTGGTTTACTTCTTCGTTTGAAAGTACAGGACGTTGATAGTTTTCACTCATGATTGCACCCCGAATAGCTCTAATTGGCGATAGAAGGAATAGAACACCGTCACCCGGCAGCCCTGGTATCTGGCCCAATCAAAATGACGTGCCGCGGCTGATTTCCCATCTTCCAGAGAAACGGACAAGAGCACAATTTTATAGCCTGGTGCTCTATTGACTACGCGCATAATTTCTCGAACAACCCGCCTCATGTACCAGGCCGGTTCAGGAATTGGATCCCAAGGCCGCCCGGCATGGACCGGTATTTCAACCTCGATAGATTTAACCGTTTCGTTCATACAATCCCCATTAGCCGATCTAGCACCTGGGCATACCCCCCAACCCGCTTCCCGTTCAATTCGTATCCGGTAACGGCCCGGCTATCCTGGGCGTACTCCCAAAGGGTTTGACCGGCCCGGTTTGCTTCCCGGACCTTGTTATCAATCGGCACCACAGGCCAAACCAGCGACTTGAAAGCACCAGCCAGGTTTTCTAACTGGAGTTGGCTTTCATTGGTCACCCGATCAAAGAACGTTGGAATAATCCCGGCAAGAGAGCACTTAGAACCCCCAACCCGTGTTATAGCGTCAAGCGATTGGCGAACCTCTACAACCCCCTTAATCGCGTATTGGCTCATTTGAGCGGGGATAATCAAATAGTCAGCAGCAACAAGCGCCGCGGTATGCAGAATATCCGCGCTGGGGCTGCAATCGAATACAACCAGGTCATACCGGTTGCCAGCCAGGCCAGCGACCAAACAACGCTCCCGAAAATCTTGACCTGCCAGAATGGTTTTCAGCGCAACGGTGGTTTTATCGGACCGGATCAGATCTAACCCCGGCCGGGCCTGGATCGCGCAAACCTGCAACGGTTGGCCCTGGATCAGCCAACGGAACAGATCTCCCGCCGCGTCCAGGCCCAACGAATCGGCCGCGTTGCCCTGGGTGTCCAGGTCAACCAGCAGCACCCGCAGCCCGCGCAGGGCGGCTCCATGCGCCAGCGTCACAGCGGTAGCGGTTTTCCCTACCCCGCCCTTTTGGTTGGCTATGGTGATTATGGTCATGGCTGCCCAGCCTCGATTTCTTCAATCAGGGCATCCGCTTGGTTAATCAAATGGGTTTTTACGGCTATATCGAATTTCAGAATTGCAATCCGAATAGCCGCCGCATCCGGGTAATCCCCTCGGATATCTGCCCAATCAATCAAGCCCTTCTCTAGTCTTACCCGATCATCATTGGCCCATACAGCCAATTCCAGGGTGTATTCTGGCAATTCCCCGGTAGCTTCCCATTTGCGCAAAATGACAGACACAACATTTTCCGGGTCATCAAACTTGCCTTTCCCGAAATATTCCTCTTGTTGGAACAGGATAGTTAATTTTGCATCCATGATGTACCCCTCTAAAATCTTGTAATGAGTTGGTGACATTCATTCGACCTGGTACAGTTCAGAATGTCACCAATCTTGAAAATATCAGCCAGCGGTAAATCACGCTGGGCAGCAGAACGGATAGACCTTTGCACGGCGGATAATTCAGAATGAATCTGGTTTAATATCCCCTGATATTTTGCCCGCTCCTGGTCCAGTTCTACCCAGGCTTTATACCGCTCAACCGCTGCCAGGGCTTCCTGCACCTTTTCAGGATCCGCGCCCACATATTCCCGCACTCGTTCGCCGTTGGTCATGGGGTGGATCAATTGCAGGTATTTCCCATCCTTGTAATATGGGGTTGCGTTGATTACCCCCTGGTATTCAATCTCTACCAGCTTGGCGGTTAGATCATTGATTTTTTCTTGCAAGGCTTCAACAACCTGCTTGATTCCCTCGGCAAGATCAGCAGCGGTTAATCCTGTTTCCATTACGCGGCAACCTCCTGGGATTCTAAAATGGCGGTTACCGCATCTTCCGGTAAACCAATTCCGGTCAATACGTCATGGATCAGATCCGCAGCAGGCATCCAAACTTTTGAGAAATCAGATCCTTGCTGCTCGGCCATTCCGCGCAGGTCACACAGTAGCGCACGGCCGTTATTCGTGATATCATCAAGGTTGACATAGATAGCCATCGTTATAGCCCCTTTTGGATTAGTCCGATGTTGCTGCATCGGACTAATCATTTGTTAATTCCGGCTCCAGATCCGGGGCCGGTTGAATACAAACATTAGCCAGCCAATCTAAATAAGTCCGGCATTGGGTGCAGGTTTTATAATGCTCCCGAATATCAGCCAGGGCTTTTATAAAATTGGGGTGGCTTGGCGGATGGACCGCCGCAATTTGAGATAAACGCACAGACAGCAAACCAGCTTTATTACACCTTCCCAATTCGCGCAATTTCCCTCCTGTATAGGCAACAATTTGAAAAGAACAACGATTTTGAAAAGCGATATTCTCCGGCCAGCCCTTGTATTTGACAGGTAAACGGATATCCGTAAACCGGCCTAAGAGAAAATCGCCCCCGGTGGGGTCATAAATGACCGTGTAAGATAATTGGCTTGATTGTGGCATTGGGTTACCCCCTGGGGATTTGGTGACAAACGACACGATCAGTGTATACCCATTTCCAAAAGTTGTCAATACATTGGGAAATAAGAACAATAAAAAAACCGCCGAATTTGGCGGTTTTGATTTGAAATTGATTGACTATTTTTTGTTATATGGGGTTCCGTCCGAATTGAATAGCCATTTCCCCTGCCCAGGATTTGATTTGTAAACCTCGGCACAATAGGCTATATCCGCCTCATCTATCCAAACCCGCTTTGTGGATCTTTCAATCATCTTGATATATCCGGCTTTCACCCAATTGCTAATAGATTGGGTTGACACACCATATCGCCTTGACGCTTCACTAGCCAGAATCTTTACACCACAAAGATGAGCATATTTTTTATATTCTGGCCGTTCCTCTTTTGGCAAATCGTGATAAAGGTCCTTTTCATTCACCAGGATTTCACTCCCCGCCGCTTTAATTGCTCTAATCATACCAGCAGCAATATCCTGATACAACAGGTCAGGATCCTTCTTGACTATTCGCGCCGCTTTCTTTAGGGGAATATACATATCCATGGTGTTACTCCTTTAGCCATTTAATCAGGCTTACACCAAACCCAATTCCAGTGAGGACCAAAAAGGCAAATAAGGACATCAGGCAATACAATGTGGGGTTTGAAAGGAAATAAATCGTTGCTGCGAATAAAGGCTTTAGAGCATTTTCAAGCGCTTGTAGCCATGCTTGATAATTTATGGTTGTGGGTTCTTCGGTAGCGATCAACGCTCCAGTAATCAGAGCGCACATTACCGTTGAGCCAAAAACAGCATTAATCACCAAGCCACGCAATCGATCAATGTTACGAATTTGAATTGCTTCTCGCCTGGTTTTGCTTGTACCTGGAGATACAAGCGGTTCTATGTAATCATCTTGAATACCACGCCAGGCAAACCGCGCCGCACCTGCCCTTTCAGCAGGTGAAACCGGTTTATGTTCAACACCGGCTAACTGCTCAAATTCGTGCTCGTACTCCTCAGCGTTTGCCACCATGCCCCCATAAATTGTTAATCAAAAAAAAAAGCTGTGAGCGTGCAGGGGCTCGAACCCTGAACCAATGGCTTAAAAGGCCACTGCTCTACCATTGAGCTACACGCCCCCAAGCGACCTAAATTCTATCACGGGTAAGTTTACAAGTCAACCATTCTGAGGTAAATCAAGCCTATCCTTGCTATAATTAATCCCATGCAATTATCCCCCAACACCCTCCTTCACGACCGGTATCTAATTCTTGAACTGTTGGGCAAAGGCGGCATGGGAGCAGTTTATCTATCCCGCGATACCGCACTCGACCAGCAGGTTGCCGTAAAAATCAATTACAACCCCCAGCCAGAAAGCGCAGAACAATTCATGCGCGAAGCTCGGCTGCTGGCCTCGCTGCGCCACCCCAATCTACCGCGGGTTTTTGATTACTTTGTGCTTGATGAAACCCAATACCTGGTAATGGATTACATCCCGGGAGAAGACCTGGGGACAATCCTCGAGCGGGAAGGTCCGCAGCCGTTAGAAAAAGTGCTGGATTGGGCGAACCAACTCACCGCCGCGCTTAATTATCTTCACACACAGAACCCGCCAGTCGTTCATCGCGATATCAAACCGGCAAACATTAAAATTACCCCTCAAAATGAAGTCGTCCTGGTCGATTTTGGCATTGCCAAAGCCAGTGAAACCGCCCAGGTTACCTCTACAGGCGCCACCGGATATACGCCCGGCTATGCTCCGCCAGAGCAATACGGCAGTGCACGCACAGGTCCCTATACCGACCAATACTCTCTGGCAGCCACACTATATCATTTGTTAAGCGGCCATAAACCTGTTGACAGTGTTCAACGGGTATTAAGCCAGGCTGTGTTGACCCCCATCAACCTGTTGAATCCGGCGATACCCCCAAACGTTCAGGCAGCCCTGGAAAAAGCCCTATCCTTGCGTCCACAAGACCGGTTTAACAATGTAAATGAATTGAATCTTACGCTGCATGGGAAAATTACCGCTCCGACCGTGCGGATTCAGCAGCCTGTGATACCCCCTCAAGAGCCTGCCTCAACCGTTCGTAAAGGATTACCCGGCTGGATTTGGGCTATTGCTGGGGTTGTCTTATTTTTGGGCGCTGTGGTTGTCATTGGCGGAATACTTTTGCTGCGGGGCTTTTTTACAAATTCCCCGGAAGCTAAATCCAGCCCCACAGCACCGGCAGCCGCAATGATCCAGTCAACCGCAACAGAAACCGGGATGCCAACACTTGCTGCTGCCAGCACCCAAACCCCAACCGCAGTTCCCAGCCAAATCCTTGAGCCTTCTGCAACAATCACTCCGGAAGCCTCACCAACCACGGCACTGCTGCCCCTGGGAGGCCCTGGGGTAATTGCTTTTGTCAGTGACCGCAGCCCAGACGGTATCCAGCAGATCTGGACGATGCATGTCTTTCTGGACAACACCGGCCGGGCTTATGCCAGCGAGCCAGAGCAATTAACCTTTGATCCAATTGAAAAGTCTCAGCCAGCCTGGTCACCAGACGGCAGTCAACTACTCTATTCCGCCCCCGGCACAGACGGTAACGGGCTGGACATTTGGGTTGTCGCTGCCGATGGCAGCAATCCTGTCAACCTGACCAACCGCAAAGGAGACGATACCGACCCTTCCTGGTCGCCAGATGGTAAATGGATTGCTTTTACCAATAATGGACGCCTGGATGGTATCCGCCAGATCTATCTGATTTCACCCGATGGCAAAGAAACCCGCCGGATCAGTTATGATTTGCAAGAATTTTCACCGGATTGGACCCCGGACATGAAATGGCTGGTCTTTGTCATTACCGCCAGTAGTCACGAATATCTGTATATGCGTGCCGCCAGCAATGATTTCGCCACCCCGCAGCCTTATGATCCAGCCGAAATCTTTGGCCGTCTGGGAATGGTGGCCGATCCGGAAATTTCCCCCGATGGAAATTGGCTTGCCTACACGCGCGTGGACGGCAAGCAGCGCCGAATTTTTGCGGCACAATTCGGCACGCGGGGCGCAGATATTGTCAAATTAACTGATTTAAACAACGACCGCGAACCAGCCTGGTCGCCCGATTCGCGGTATCTCATCTTCACCTCAGAACGAGATGGTAACGCAGAGATATATTTTATGAACGCCAACGGCCAGTTCCAGGTGAACCTGACCAATCATCCCGGCCTGGATATGCAGCCCGCCTGGCAGGCACTGCCTTAATGCCAAAAAAACCGTGCAGGGAAATTCCTCTGCACGGTTTTTATTTACACATCACCCCAACCTTATTCAGGTTGGCTGGGGCGCGAGCGTTTTACCCGCAATCCATGCGTGGTTTGCCGGCTGCGCTTTCGCGAAGTACTGTTCCCAGCATTGGGACTGAGGATGAGAGACAACCGGTTCAAAGCGTGAATATCATATTCTCGGCGCCCGCAAACATCACAAACCCAGGAAGGAAAATCGGGGACTGTGATCAACTCATTACCCAGCCAAGTGTAATATACCAGATACGCCCGGCGCATCTGGCCTGCCTGACATTCACTGCATGGGATCACATAGTCCGACATAATCGCTCACTCATTAATCTTATTTTATCCTAATTCCTGTGCAATTTTCACACCAGCACTGGACCCCAATCGACTGGCACCGGCTTTTAACATTGCTTGCGCATCGGCCAGTGAACGCACACCACCCGCAGCTTTCACCCCCAATTTGGGACCCACCACACGGCGCATTAATTCGACATCTGCCACTGTTGCACCGCCCGGACCGAACCCGGTGGAGGTTTTTACAAATTCCGCTCCGGCTGCTTGAGAAAGCAGGCAGCCCAGAATTTTTTCATGCTGGTTTAAGAGGGCCATTTCCAGGATCACTTTAACCAGCGCATGATGCCGGTGAGACATTTCCACCACAGCCAGTAAATCATCCATCACTGCATTGACTTCACCGGCTTTCAACAAGCCAATTGCAACCACCATATCAATCTCGGTTGCACCTTCTTCGCAGGCAATTCGTGTCTCTTCCACTTTAGACCGCTTAGCACTGGCACCCAGCGGGAAACCCACTACCGTGCAGGTTGCCACAGGAGAACCGGACAGTTCTTTTGCCACCAATGGTACAAAAATTGGGTTGACACAAACCGCTGCAAAATGATAATCCACCGCTTCGCGGCAGATCTGCTGGACCTGTGCCGGTGTTCCCTCCGGTTTGAGCAGTGTGTGGTCAATATAAGCAGTAATTGGGCGATGGTTTTCGCCTTCATACGGTCGAAAGACTGGCAATGCAGTTTCGTAAGACTTGGTTAAGTTCAATATTTCAGTAAGTTGTGTTGTCATAAATTATTGTGCAGCATTAACAATCAAAGGTTGTGTGAGGATTTTGATCTCTTCCAGAGGCCAATACACAACCAGAGCTTTTCCAACCAGATTTTCAAACGGGACAAACCCCCAACTATGGGAATCAGAGGATTGGTTGCGGTTATCTCCCAATACAAAAATATTTCCCTCCGGGACAGTCCATTCCCCGGCATAACGAGGCGGAGCGGAAATATACGGTTCTACCAATCCATCGCCATTCACATAAACAATTCCATCCCGAACGGAGATTTGATCACCCGGCACACCAATCACCCGTTTGATGTAATCTTCTTGCGGATTTCCAGGGTAATGAAAAACAACCACATCACCTGGTTTGACCTCACCAAAGCGATAGGCCATCTTATTGACAACAATAAATTCACCAGGTTTCAAGGTGGGCTGCATGCTGATATTTTCAACACGTACTCGTGCGACCACGAAATCGATCAGAAAATATAATACCAATGCTAATAGAATTGTCTGGACGATCTCAATGAGAGAAGAGACCCAGGCAGGTCGTGTTTTTTGTATTGGAGCAGGTTCTGGAACCAACTCCGGTTGAAGATCTTCCACAATTCCTCCAAATACTACGCCGGAAGTGCCTTCATTATATGACGGCTTTAAGTGACGGACAAGGGAAAACCCGCGCCTGTTCCGCTTTCTTACAATATTATCAAGTTGACCAAACCAAACGCGGCTGCTGCAAACGGCCTATTCAATCCGCAGCCGCGCACCGCATTTACGGCAAAAACGGTCGCCCGGTCCGGCACGTTTACCACATTGATGACAATAAATATCACCGCCCTCCGGTTGTTCCATCACCACCGGGCGCGGTTTTGATGTTTTGTGACGTGCACGACCGGTAAACGTCGAATGATTGCGGTCCTGATTGACCACAAACCAGATTGCCCCGCCTGCAATCAGCAGCAAACCTACCCCACCAATAATCCAGGGCAAATATCCCTGAAAATCTGTCCGTCCAGTAGTGGTCGAGTCCAATGGTTCTGTTGCCTGAACCGGCCGAGGACCGGCACTTAATTCATCATCTGCTTTATCGTAATTTATCCGCAACAAGAAGGTTGTGCCCGGTTCTACCTGCCCAACCTGGTTGTTGAAATAGGTTAAACCATCATCCGCGGGTTGTCCGCTGCCCATATTAGGGAAAATCTGCATATTGGATGCATTCACAGGCTGCTGAATAGAAATCGTGAGATCGTTAACCTGAACATCTCCAGCCCAGGAATATTCAAAAACGCGTTTGACACCGTTTCTGGTCAGGGCAGGGTCATAATACTCTAACTGTACATCAGCAGACGGAGCTGTAAACGTCACGCGCAGCCAATCGCCCTCCACCTCTGTGGAGTAGGCCAGGTTGTATAACAACCCGTCCATATCTTCCATCGCGACATTGTAGGGAGCACCGGCATCACGCGGAATACGCATACTGACCTGGGCAGGCAATTCTACCTCTGCTGCCAGTTTAATCCGGTAAATCACCAAAACTTCTGGGCGGTCATATTCCGGCCAGATATCAATACGCATTTGTTCGAAAACAACCGGATTTTGCGCATTTACCGGCGCAGTCAGCACCGTCACCAGCACCATTAACAAGATCGGTAGCCATCGACGCATGGTGTCACCCTCCCAAACAATTCCGCCAATTTTTACCCAATCTTACCACAATCAATTCAGTTAAACAGCGCCGGAAAGGATCTTTTTTTTGTCAATCGTACAAGGTGAGGTAAACTACCCAAAAGGCTGATTCCGGGCCAACTGTTCCTTATCCAGGAAGCACAATTTGGGGTATAATCCGGTATTGGTCAGGCCACAAAGACCAGGAAAGGACTGTTTCTTGCCTCGTCAACGGTCAGTCGAAGACCTTACGGTAGAAGAACTGCGGCATTTGCTCATCGAAAAACGCCGCGCGGAACGTCAAAACCGGTTGGAAAAATATCGCCGTACCGGTCGTGTTGTAGTGGTAGAACCGCAGCCTTCCGCAAACCCGTTTGAGACCATGCCGACTGAGGAAGTGATTGACGACCAGAACGTTCCGGTGCGCCGAAATCCACGGCGCGTCTGGCTTGACCGAGCTTTACTTTTGGTGGAAGTGATTGCCGTTATCGGCCTGGCGTTTGTCTTGCTAAATGGGTTCTCGCTGCTGCGCAACCTGAATCAAGAGGTTGCCACCGTCCTTGACCAGCCGACCCTGACGCCCACCCCGTTAATCACCGCGGTCGTTCTACCCTCTGGGCATACACCACCCAATGCTCCCGGTGGAGTGCAGTTCAATGAAGCCGAAATTCCGGAACACCTGCGCCCGCTGGTACAAAGCCTGGCAAACTTGCCCATCCCGACCCCCAGCCCCGAACAGGCTGTTCGCATCCAGATCCCAGCGATTGGTGTGGATGCGCCGATTGTCCAAGGGGATGGTTGGGAACAGCTTAAAAAAGGCGTTGGCCAACATATCGGATCTCCCAATCCGGGACAGCAAGGCAATCTTGTCCTTTCTGCTCACAATGATGTTTTCGGCGAATTGTTTCGCGATCTGGATAAACTCAACGAGGGTGACGAAATCATCCTTTATACCAACCAGCGCGCTTACACCTACGTCGTACAACAGACACAAATTGTCGAACCAACCCGGGTTGAAGTTATGGCACCTACGCAAGAACCGGTTGTGACCCTGATCTCCTGTTATCCCTATTTGATCGATGACCAGCGGATCGTTGTCACGGCAAATTTGCAAGATTAGCAATACAATTCATCCTTAAGGAGTAAGTAATGAGCAAGAAACAGCATCGTCAGACTTCTTCCATCACCCCGGCGCCGGTAAAAACCGCCACCACTTCACGCAGCACTTCATCAGAATTCAATCCGGATTACGGCTACGTAATCAAAGATCTCAAGCGGATTGGCATTTTGGCATCCAGTTTCATCATCATTCTGGTTGTCTTGTCATTCTTCCTGCGCTAATATCACACTTCATCAGGCTGTCTTTACCAAAATACACGCTCAAGGCATTTCTCTTCTGGAATAAGGCTGATCAAACCGTATCACCCAGAATTGAAACCGTCCGATAGCGTGTTTTTTCATAAGGACAGCCTTTTTCTTTCCCCTTTCCACTGATAGATACTCAACAAGGAAAAGATCATGGCGCGAATGTTTGTTCCAGGGCCAGTTGATGTGGCACCAGAAGTTCTGGCAGCGCAAGCCCGCCCCATCTTGCCGCACCGCAGCAAAGAATTTGAAGAATTATTTCATCAAACCGAAGAAAAATTAAAACCCATCTTTTTTACTCAAAACCGGGTATTTCAAGCAACTTGCTCCGGTTCGGGAATGCAAGAAGCGGCCATTCGCAACTTTGTTCAACAGGACGTGTTATGCTGCGTCAATGGTGCTTTTGCCCAACGCTGGTATGAAGTCGCCCTGGCAAACGGCAAACAGGCCGGACGACTGGAAGTGGAATACGGCTCTGCGATTACACCCGATTTGCTTGCAGAAGCCCTGCGGGAAAAATCGTATGAAGCCGTGACCATAGTCCATAACGAGACCTCAACCGGCGTTGAAAACCCGCTTGCCAGCCTGGCAGCAGTCGTGCAAGAGATTAGCCCGGAAACACTGATCTTCGTAGATGCAGTATCCTCACTGGGGGGTGTTAAGATCGAAATGGATGCCTGGGGCATCGACTTTTTACTCACCTCCTCCCAAAAATGTATGGCGCTGCCGCCCGGACTGGCATTTGCGGCTGCGTCAGAACGTGCCATGAAAAAGGCCGAACTAGTCAGCAACCGCGGCTGGTATTTTGACTTGCTCAGGATGGAAAAACACCGCCTCAAAGATTCAACCCCTATGACGCCTGCAATGTCATTAATCTATGCCCTGGATGTGCAATTGAACCGGATTCAAATTGAAGGGCTGCAAAACCGCTTTGATCGGCATATTTCCCTTTCGCAGCGGATTCAAAGCTGGGCTGCCAGCCGGGGAATGCCAACCCTCGCAAATGAACCGTATTTATCCAAAACCGTGGTCACCCTCAAAAACACCCTGGGATGGAATATCAGTGAAGTGAATAAGATGCTGTTAAAACGCGGTATGCGCATCGCCAACGGGTATGGTTCGCTCAAAGACAAAACTTTCCGCATCGCCACAATGGGCGAAACTCAACTAGAAGATGTTGAAGATTTAATTACTGCCCTGGAAACTTTGATCAAAACGTAACACGGCTCAAAAATTAACAAAAAGCGGCTTTAGAATGAATGAAAAACAAGCCGCTTTTCTTATTTTTTCCCCTTGACTCTTCCCTTACCGGAGGTTGTATCCTTTTGACACTGAAGGCCTTCAGGATGTACACCAAAGGGACAAGCGCATGATTAAAATTGGCGACTTCTCAAAACTTGCTAACGTAACCATTAAGACCTTGCACCATTATGGTGAACTGGGACTGCTGAAACCAGCCTGGATCGACCGGTTTACCGGCTATCGTTACTATACGCTGGAACAGCTTCGCCGGCTGAACCGTATCCTGGCACTCAAAGACCTGGGACTGAGCCTGGATCAAATTGAGCGCGTCTTGAACGAGAATGTTTCTCCAGCCGAGCTGCGCGGGATGCTGCACATGAAGCAGCTTGAGTTAGAACAACGCCTGGAAGAAGAGCAGGCACGTCTAAATCGAATCCAACTGCACATGCGCAACCTGGATCAGGAGGACTTTCCTTCCAAGATGGATATTTTGCTCAAAACAACCGAGGCTTATCCCGCTCTTCAGGCTCACCGGATCGCTCCCAGCCGGGCTGAGATGATCCGGATTCGAAAAGCCTTGATGAAATGCATTCAAAGCTGTGTAGAAGCAAACCAGTTAAAAGTGAACGGATCCTGGCTCTCTACTGTAGAAGAAAGTGAATACGCAGAGTCCAACTTAAAAATAGTGATGACGCTGCCAATCGCTTCACGCCCAGCCCAAAAGGTATATTTACTGGATGGACAGGCCATCGAGGTAATCGAAACGTCCGCCGGACAACCCATCGCAAGTACCATCCACACAGGAACAAACCCGGAAGAACTTACCGCAACGTATGCGGCCATGTTCACCTGGGCACAAAATAATGGTTACCAGATCAGCGGTCCCTTTCATGAGGTGTACCACACCGACCCTCCGGGAAGCATTGAGCCTATTGAAGTGATTGAGGTTCAATGTCCGGTCCAAAAACTCAACTTCCCTGGCCTTGCTTTCGCAAGCCAAACCCAAAAGGAGAACCTCATGGAACCGAAATTTGTTGTGAAACCGGCTTTCAACCTGATTGGTATGCAATATATTGGTAAAAATGAAAATAATGAAGTGGCTGAAATGTGGAGCCGATTTGTTTGGCGGATCAACGAGCCCCCGCGCAGTGACCCAATGGTCTCTTACGGGCTGTGCGATTCCTCCATCCCCAATCTGCCGGAGGGCGAGTTTGAATATGTTGCCGGTGTCGAAGTGAACAACACCGACCGCATCCCTGAAGGGATGGTGCTGCGTCAGGTACCAGAAAGAAAATATGCGGTCTTTGCTCACCGCGGGTTGCTGGACACATTACCAGAAACCTACCAATATATCTACCAGGTCTGGCTGCCAAAATCGGGTTTGCAAGTGGCCGATCTCGTTGATATGGAAGTTTATGATAAAGACTTTATTCCCGGCTCGCCCAATTCGGTGATGTATATTTATATTCCGGTGAAATAAATTCATCCTGCGCCATCCTCTTGACGCACAAACCATCGTCTGATATATTGGACACCAGTCCAATATATCAGACTTATTATGCCCGAAGATCCCCTTGTTTCAACCGCAGAACGCACCTTACGCCTGATTGAACTGCTCCTGGCTGAACCCGACGGGTTAACACCGCAGGAAATTTTGCTCAATCTGGATGTTTCGCGCAGCACATTATTTATATTGCTGCGCACATTGAAGACTCTCGGCTACGTAGAGCAATCCGAGCGCCGCGGACGCTATCACTGCGGGCCTCGGCTGTTGGCATGGCGCACCATGCCGGGAGATCACCGCCAGGATTTGCTTACCGCTTTTTACCAGGAGGTAGGCCGCCAGAACTGGCCGGAAACCATGATCCTGGTTATGCCAACAGCAGAGGGCAGCCAGATTCTTGGTCAAATCGAAGGACAACACCCTGTCCGTTCGGTATACAACCCCGGCCAAAATGCGGCTGAAATCACTGCGGCAGCCCGCATCTTATCCACAAATCCAGATCAAACCACAATACAAAATGGCTACACACTGGAAATCGGCCGTCACATGGCCGAATTGGCTCTGCCGGTTTGTCCGGAAGGCAGCCAACCCGGTGCGGCCATTGTCTTAAGTGTTCCTGTTTATCGCTGGCAGTCTGACCCGATGCTTGGTTTATGGCTGCCGGAACTGCGTGCATTAGCTGCCCGCTTATCATACCGGATGGGCGCATTATATTATTCCCCCTATCGCGGACAATCTCCCAAAGAACTCCCCGGTACCGGTGCCCTGGACGCAGTGGAAATCACCAGTTTTTTACAAGGCCCCTGGGCAGCCCGGCTGGCCTGCATCCGCCCGGACGGAAGACCGCACGTGATTCCAGTCTGGCAAGAATGGGACGGTCAAGCCTTCACCATTATTGCCTGGCAGGGGTCGCAATGGGCAGATTTTGTCTTTCAAAATCCCAATATATCTTTAACCGTGGATGAGCCCTGGCCACCGCTTCGCCGCATTGTTGCCCGCGGAAAAGCATCCGCCTTGCCCTACACAACCGGCAGTCCCGAGCTAAACCAATTACTTCAGCGTCTCACCCACCGCTACCTGGGCCAATCCGCAACTGCCCAACCCGTTGCACAGGTAGCCCGTGCATTTCGGATCGAACTTGAATCACTGCGCGGCTGGCAAGGCCTGCCTGGCCCAGCCATTCCAACCGCATAAACAGGATGAGCAATGCAAGTTCAGGTCAACCACCTCACCCACTCCTTCACTGCCCGGCCGCCTCGCCCGGCGATTCAAGATCTATCCTTTCAGATCAATTCCGGTCAATTTGTGGCGGTCATTGGGCCAAGCGGCTGCGGAAAATCCACACTACTGCGCATCATTGCCAACCTGATCCAGCCAACAAAAGGTGAAATTCATCTGGACGGCAAACCTGCATCAGAAGCCAACACGCAGCGCAGATTGGCCTGGATGGCCCAAAGCCCTGCCCTGCTTCCCTGGCTTACGGCCCGTCAGAACGTAGCCCTGGCCCAACGTTTTCTCCCGCGCAACACCAATCACCGGCTCACCCCAGAAGAAGCCTTGCTGAGGGTAGGTCTGCAAGATGCAGCCGACACGTATCCATTTGCCCTTTCAGGCGGCATGCAGCAGCGAGTTGCACTCGCCCGTCTGCTCAGTCTGAATGCCGGCTTGTGGTTGATGGACGAGCCCTTTGCCGCGCTTGATGAATTGACTCGCGAGCACATGGCTGCTCAATTGCTGGATTTATGGCAGCCGCTTAAGCCGACTGTCCTGTGGATCACCCACAATATTCATGAAGCCCTGCGCCTGGCCGACCGTATCCTCGTACTGAGCACGCGTCCGGCGCAGCTGGTTGCCGACCTGCGCGTTGATTTGCCGCGTCCGCGCCATGAATTTGAACCGGACTTTCAGGCAGCTTTAGCCCGATTGCGAAATGATCTAAGCCTATCCCAGGGCTTTCCTGAAAAACGGAAGACAGAATGACCAACCGTCAACACTCAAATTGGATTGCCTGGAGCATCGTCCTGATATTTTTCCTGGGCTGGGAAATATCCGTCAGGCTCTTTGATATCCCGGTTTACTTGCTGCCATCCCCCAGCCGGGTTCTGGTCACGCTCTTTAGTGAGCCGCGCTTGTACGCTGAGGCTACCCTGCTCACCTTAGGTGAAGCACTGGCTGGTTTGCTCATTGGAGTAATTGCGGGCAGCCTTCTTGCTGTGATCCTGACCCTTTTACCCGGCATTGAAGATGGGGTTATGACCCTGGCAATCCTGATTAAATCCACCCCGCTGGTAGCCATTGCCCCTCTGCTCACCTTATGGTTGGGCTTTGGCGTACTGCCGAAAATTGTCATTACGGCTTTGATGACCTTCTTTCCGGTGTTGGTGAATGTACTCAGTGGTTTGCAGAGAATTGACAACGCCTACCTGGATCTGTTCCGGTCGTGGCAGGCAAACCGGATTGAGATATTTAGATTCTTACGCCTGCCCTTTGCTCTGCCGTATTTATTTGCCGCACTAAAGATCAGTGCTCCCCTGGCACTGGTTGGCGCAGTGGTCGCAGAATGGACGGGAGCATCCGGCGGCCTGGGGCGCACAATGTGGCTGGCTTACAGCAACCTGAACCTGCCCTATTTATTCGCAGCGATTTTGATCCTTTCTGCGGCTGGCATGGGACTTTACCGGCTGCTTTCATTTTTAGAACAACGTGCTGTTTTTTGGCAGCCAACCAACCCCCAATCCTGATTTATCCCTTGGAGATACGCATGGGCACCAAAACATTCCGCATCCTGGTTTTATTTTTATTACTGGTAACTTCTGCCTGCCAGGCAGCTCCCAATACCCCTGAACCAATGTCCATGACGTTTATGGCTGGTTACAAGCCACAGGCAAATTTACCCTTTGTTGGAGTTTACATTGCCCAGGAAAAGGGATTTTTTACCGAAGAGGGTCTGACGGTTACGATCGAACATTCTCCGGGGCAAGGCCAACATTTGCAATTGGTTTCAGCCGGGAAAGTGCAGGTCACAACCCAGGATGCTGCTGTGCTGTTACAGCGCCGGGACGATCCGGGGCTGCCGCTGGTATCAATTGCTTTACTGGGCCAGCGCGGTCAGCAAGCCTTTGCGGCACTTTCCACGGCCAATTTTCAAACGCCAAAAGATTGGGAAGGCCATCTGGTGGGATATAAAGGGACCCCTCCACCCGACCTTTTTGCCTTGTTGGAGGCTGCTGGTGCTGACCCAAACAAAATTGAACTGGTAAATGTTGGTTTTGACCCGCGCCTCTTGGCAGAAGGCAAAGTAGATGTTTATCCAGTTTTTAAATCGAACGAGCCGTTTTTGCTGCAATCCTGGGGATATGATTTAACCCTCTGGGAATCGGCGGATTTTGGCCTGCCCAGCCTGGGCTTAACCTATGTTACCAGTCAGGAAACCCTCGAAAAGCAGCCTGAATTATTGACCCGTTTTTTACGAGCCGCACTGCGCGGAATTGACTACGCCGATCAAAACCGGGATGAAGCCGTACAAATCGTATTAAAATACGCCGGCCCCGAAACCGACTCCAAACATATGCGCTTTATGCTCGACACAGAACTGGCAGATGCACAATCTGACCTGACCCAGGCGCATGGGATTGGCTGGCAAACCCTGGAACAATGGCAGGCGCTGGCAGACATGCTGAACCAGTACGATGCTTTAGGAAAAGTGGATGCCAGCCAGGTATTTACAACCAGCATTCTGGAAGCAGCTCGGTAAAGGGCTAATCAATTATTTTCGCTCACCAGCAGGTGGGTCGGCAATTAACCGCCCGCCTCGGACGGTTGCCCCTATCACCAATCCTGCACTCACCAGGACCACATTCTTGATAATATATTGCCCTTCCAGAGTTGGCGCAATTGGTATCCGCGTAAACACTTCCGCAGGGAACAAAAAAATAGGCGTAACCGTTCCAAGCATCTGGAAAAACAATAAAAACAAGGTCCCGCGCAAAAAGACTCCCGTAATTAATCCCAATCCAATGACCGTTTCCAGCGCGGCCAAGAGAATCCGGGCCAGGTCCTGGGTGATGATGCCAAATGTTAATGTCGCGATCGTTCGAGTGCCTAATTCTTCAGCAGGGCTGTAGCCTGGAAAGAATTTCAATACCCCAAACCAGAAGAAGATCACCCCTAAGCTGATTCTTAGCAGCACAACCCCATAGCGGGCCATCCAGCGCGTTAGCGCAAAATCTACTTTTTGATAAACTGACATTATTTTTCCCATTGCAAACCTCTCACACCTTTAATAACAAATTTCACAATCAGTGTACTAAAAAACAGCCAGTCAATCAAGACAATTTTAGTCCATTTATAAGGTAATTTCGTCATTTAAAAAAGGTTGTGGTATACTGGTGGAAAATTTTCAGGCGGAGCACTCAGCCTGACCTACACATGAATTGAAAGCCTCAAAGGTGCAACGACTCCCCTTAAGCTTCGGGGATGTGGCACCAGAATGGCTTTTTTTTATTAAGAGGTCAAGGGAAAGAAATGCGCTGGGTTCGAGATTACACACCACAACCGGACGAAAATCGTCTCTACAAAACCGCATTAATCATCACTGTTGTCGGCAATGTTGTTCTGGCAGTCTCCAAGGCATTTGCCGCGTATGTTTCCGGCTCTGTTGCGCTGTATGCCGACGCCGCCAACTCCATTTCCGATGTGCTTTACTCGGTGTTAATGGTGCTTGGTTTATGGATGGCACAACGGCCGCCAGATCTCAGTCACCCGCAAGGGCATAGTCGTTTCGAACCAATGGTTGGCTTATTGGTGTCTTTTTCGATGGCTTTTGCAGGCTATGAAGCTGCCCGCGCCGCTTTTGAACGTTTTCAACTCGGCGGCCAGGCCATTGATCCGGGATTTCCGACTCTTGTATTAATTTTTAGTGCCCTGGTCAAAGCAGGCATGTATTTTTCGATCTCCAAAATTGCCCGCAAACTGGCCAGTCCCACCCTCAACACCACTGCGCAAGACAATTTGAGCGATGTATTAACCTCATCCGCAGCTTTTATTGGTGCATTTGGTTCAAAATTAATCCATCCATTGGCAGACCCGATTGCCGGTTTTTTGGTAGCTGCCTGGATTTTCCGCGCCGCTTACAAAGCAGCCCGCGAAAACCTTAACTTCCTGACTGGCGCAGGCGCTTCTGAAGAACTGCGGAAACAGATTATTGAAATTGCAGAAAGTGTTCCTGGGGTCATCAAAGTCCACCACTTGATGACCGATTACGCTGGTCCAAAACTGCTGGTTGATTTGCATATCAATGTAAACGGAGAAACCCGCCTTCATGACACCCACCAAATCAGCGACGAAGTAATTAGCCGCGTTCAGGCCCTGCCTGAAGTGGACCGCGCTTACGTCCACATTGAACCAGATGGCTGGGAAGATTAGAATTTTCCCAACCTCCTCCAGAAATATCCACCCAATTTTTAATCAATGGGCCAGGTTTGGGCGCCGCCTTTTTCTGGCCTTTTTCTTTGCCTGGGTCATTTTGATCGTCAGTTTATCCAGCTTGTATTTGCGGAGACTGCTTTATCCAGGCTGCCCGCCCTCTGCAGAACATGCTGCCGGTTACCAATCCATCCGCCTGATCACAAAAGACCAAATAACACTGCGGGGGTGGTGGAAACCGCCGCAAAACGGAGCCGTGATTTTGCTGCTGGCCGGGCATGGCGGCAGCCGCGATGCCATGCTGCCGGAAGCTGACATCCTTTCTCAGGCAGGTTATGGGGTATTGACCCTGGAAACACGTGCCTGCATCGGAAAGATGGCTACCCTGGGCAATCGAGAAATGATTGAATTGCAGGCCATGCTTGAATTTGCACAAAACCAGCCGCACGTGGATTGGATTGGCGTTTTAGGATTTTCGGCAGGTGGAGTCACGGCCATCCGCGGTGCCGCGGAGATGCGTGCCATTCAAGCTGTGATAGCTGAAGGGAATTACCGTGACCTTGCCTATGAGATCCGCAACTCCAACCCGCCTGTACTCTCGGTAGAATGGCAAATCCACCAGATGGTATCCATTGAATACTGGCTTCTTACTGGAACACGCCCCGCCCGGGTAAGCCCGATCCAGTCGCTTCCATTCATCAGCCCGCGGCCAGTACTGCTAATTCACGGTGAAAAAGAAGCCGAAATCACCCGCGCACAGGAACAATTTTCTGCGGCAGGATCTCCAAAAGAGCTCTGGATTGTTCCTGGCGCAGGGCATGGAAACTACCGGACAACTGCTGGCGATCTTTACGCGGCACGGATCATCCAATTTTTTGATCAAAACCGTTGATCAAGGGGCATGGTATAATCCCGTGAACATCGTTGTTCAGGAGAGATCACCATGCGAATGTCGCGCCTGTTTTCCCAAACCTTGCGAGAAGCTCCCGCAGAAGCCCAATCCCCCGGCTACCAATACCTGATTCGGGCAGGATTTATTCGCCAGGTTGCCACTGGTATTTTCGCCAGCCTGCCGCTGGCAAAGCGTACGGTCACAAAAATTGAGGCTGTCTTGCGAGAAGAAATGAATGCCATTGGCGGGCAAGAACTCTCCATGCCCGTGGTGCTCCCCGCAGATATCTGGAAAGAAACAGGCCGCTGGTACCAGATTGGTGCAGAAATGGGACGATTTAAAGACCGCAATGACCGCGACATGGTGTTAGCCATGACCCACGAAGAGGCTGTTGGCGATCTGGTCCGGCGTGAAATTCGCTCATACAAACAACTACCTGCATTAATTTATCATCTGCAAACCAAATTCCGCGACGATCCCCGTCCGCGGGCTGGGTTAATCCGCGTGCGCGAATTCACCATGAAAGACAGTTATTCTCTGGACGCCTCCTGGGAAGGACTGGATACACAGTACCGCGCCCATTACCAGGCTTACTTCAATATTTTTAACCGCTGCGGCCTGTCCGTGATTGCAGTCAAGTCAGACACCGGCATGATGGGCGGCAAGCTGGCGCACGAATATATGTACCTCAGCCCAATTGGAGAGGACACATTGGTGTTGTGCAGCGACTGCGGCTATTCAGCCAACCGGCAAATTGCCCGCTTCAAAAAAGAAGCCCTGCCAGTCGAGGCCCAGCTGCCCACCGAACCCGTCCATACCCCCAACACCAAAACCATCGAGGATCTGGCTGCCCTGCTCAACATTCCAAAAGCCAAAACTGCCAAGGCGGTTTTCATGGTTGCAACCATCCAGGAAAATGGTGAAGAAGTTAATCAGCTGGTCTTTGCAGTGGTGCGCGGTGACATGGAATTAAACGAAACCAAGCTGGCCAATGCAGTCCAGGCGAAAGAATTGCGCCCTGCCCAGGAAGAAGAAATCACAGCGATTGGCGCAGTTCCGGGATATGCATCACCGATTGGTGTTCAGGCAGGCGTTCTGGTGGTTGTTGACGACCTGATTCCGCAATCGACCAATTTGGTAGCAGGCGCAAACCGAACCGATTATCACCTTTTCAACACCAATTATGGTCGCGACTATACCGCAAAAATCGTTGCAGATATCACCGCAGCCCGTGACGGCGACCTGTGCCCGCACTGCGGCAATCCATTGCACACCGAGCGGGGAGTCGAGGTAGGCAACATATTTAAACTTGGTACGCGCTACTCCGATGCAATGGGCTGCACCTACCAGGACGAAAACGGCGAATTAAAACCAGTCATTATGGGGTCATACGGTATTGGGGTAGGCCGTTTGCTGGCCTGCGTGGCGGAAGAGCACCATGACGATAAAGGATTAATCTGGCCGATCAGCATCGCTCCCTTTAAAGTTCACCTCGTTTTACTGCTTGGAAAAGGAAGCCAGGCTCCGCTGGATGCGGCTGAAAAAGTTTATCAAGAACTGGAAAACGCCGGGATCGAAGTGCTGTACGATGACCGCGAGGAAAGTCCTGGCGTAAAGTTTAACGATGCAGACCTGATCGGTCTGCCCATCCGCGTCACCATCAGCCAGCGTGTTTTAGACTCTGGCAGCTTTGAGGTCAAACGCCGCGATCAAGCTGACAAAGTCATGGTTCCTGCCGCGGAGCTAACCGCATATATCCAGGCGCAAATTACGGCCATGCAGGCTGAACTCACTCAACGGGTAGTGCAGGTTCCGTACGAGGATTAATTCCTAAAAGACGGTTAATCTTCCGGAAGCGGGTTTACAAATTCCGCAGCATAGCCAGACAGGTGAGACACATCTGCCCACCTGGCCAAATGCCCCAATAGGTTTCCATTTTTCTGCTCGATCAGGATTTCACTGATCGAGCAGTTTGGATTGGGTAGGCGTGCAAGCCAATTTAAATCCACCTCGGGGCACAAATCACGCATGGCAATACTGAAGATGCCCCCATGCCCAACAATGACCACCGTTTGTTCCTGGCGTTTGTGTAAGGCCAATTGCAGACCTTGGTGCATGCGCTTCCACAAAGTGTGATAATCTTCGCCGCCAGGGAAGCAGGCAGTCAGGTTCCCAGCAGTCCACTGATCAAATATTTGGGTGTAAATCGCCCAAATTTCTTTGCTAACGGGTTGGCCTTCCAAATCACCAACATTCACTTCTCGAAACGATTCCACCACCTGAACCGTAATTCCTATGGCCTGCCCGATAGTCTGCGCTGTTTGTTGAGCCCGAATTAACGGCGAACTAAATAATCCATCCACCTGACAGCCACGAAACCATGCTGCGGTTTGCTGCGCTTGCAATATACCTTTTTCGGTCAGCGGATAATCCACCTTGCGGTGAGAAAATTCCTTGGTCAAATTGGCTAAATTTTCACCATGCCGTACCAGATAAACCCGGTTCAAATTCGTATCCCTCTACAATCCAAAAGATTCCATTCGTAATAATTGATCATTTTACCAGGGAACCAATTTGAGAAAATTCTCTTATTCTCAGACATTCTCCCTCTAATTTACAATCTGAAAGGTTTATCCAATCAAAAACTAACCAATTCAAAAGATTCTCTAAGATTTATTGTTCCGATTCGGACTTTTGCCTTTTACTTTCACCCCCGAACCTCTCTATAATTTGAGTCACAACATTTGATCTCCGCGCTGCTTTGCTCCACAAACAGGCGGAAACTCATATTTTTCTATTTTGGGAGGAGTCACTGCATATGAAGAAAATTACTTTTAATATCATTCTTGCGTTGGTAATTATTCTCTCATCTGTGTCAGTTGTTTCCGCCGCACCTGCAGCCGGAAAAATCATTGGTGTCAACGTTGTGCTGAACACGGACATCAACAATTCCATTCTGGTACAACTGGGAAAACTTGGCAAAATCCGCGACGTGGTCTATGAAATTGATGCATTGACCATGCAGATTGATGCATCCCGGCTACCGGAAATTCAGGCGCTGCCCTATGTTGTCGCTGCCAACCCGGATGCTGCCCGCAACGGCCGTCCCGTGGCCACGGCGGCCGCGGCCAGTTTTGCAAATGGTTATAATACCTGGGACCTGGATGCTGTCAATGTCACCAATCTTGGTGAAGGCCGGGTGGAACCCTACACCGGCGAAGGGGTGTATGTGGCTGTTCTGGATACCGGGTTATTGAAAACCTGGCGCAATTACTTCCCCGCTGACCGCATTGCGGTGGAATATGGCATTGCCTTTGGCGGCGGCGGCGGCGAGGTTGGGTTTGTATCCAGCCAGCCCAACAAGTGGGAACTGGACCAGGATTCGCACGGCACGCATGTCACCAGCACCATCCTGGGCTACAGCCTGCGCGGCACACCCATAAATGGCGTAGCCCCAGATGCCACAGTGATTCCGGTGAAAGTCCTCAACCAAAACGGTTCCGGTTGGTCTTCTGTGGTTGCCCGCGGTATTACTTATGTAGGCGATTTGAAGGCTGGCCCGCTGAAAGATTATCCCGTGGTGATCAATATGAGCCTGGGCGGCCCAAGCCTGGATGCCATGGAAAAAGCCGCCATTAATTACGCAATTGATCAAGGTGTGATCATTGTGGCTTCCGCCGGTAACGAAGGCGAAGCTGGCATGGGGTATCCTGGCGCATACGGCCCGGTCATTTCGGTTGCAGCCTCCGGTTGGATAGGCGAATGGTCTCCAGTAGGAAACCGCGCCTGGTGGAACAACAGGGATGTCCCAGATCCTGTTATTGAAGAAGATTTCTACATTACCGACTTCTCCAGCCGCGCCTTAGCCGACCAGGACCTGGATATTGCAGCTCCCGGTTCATGGATTGTTGGTCCTTACCAGACCAACGGCCAGCTCAGCTACTACTTCCTGGGCGGCACCTCAATGGCTTCCCCGCATGTGGCCGGCATTGTAGCCTTGATGCTACAAAAAGACGGCTCACTGTTGGCGCCTATGGTGGAAACCTACCTGGAAAGCGCTGCCATTCATTTGAATCCTGGCTGCCGGGATATTTACAACTCGGCTGGCGCAATGGAAGAAGTGTGCTGGGATTCAGATGCCACTGGCGCGGGGCTGATTACAGCCGATGCAGCCTTGGATGCTGTCCCATAAATCGAATTTTCAAACCAGTTCAGTCATATAGTATTGGGCTGGCCGGAAATTCCGGCCAGCCCTTTTTTAAGCACATTTTTCAGGCAGGGTGTGGTTTAATTAGGCATAATCCATCCACAGCCCTGTTTAACTTCAGGATTCCGCATGGCCACGATACCCGAATTTATCTTACGCAAACTATTTGTCAAAGGCAGCCTGATCCAGCAAGATAATGG
>JAJUJY010000024.1 GCA_029265085.1 Chloroflexota bacterium | reverse complement strand
GTCAATGAATCCGGGAGAGACAGTAAGACCTGTAGCGGATAGAAGTTCTTTTCCCTGAGCAGGGTCAATTTTCCCAATGGCTTCAATGCGTCCATTGGTAATGCCAATATCCGCCTGATAGGCTTCTCCTCCAGACCCATCAATCACTGTTCCAGACCGAATCAGAAGATCAAACATTACATTACCCTGGGTAAACTTATTCTGCGTGTGTTTCGACGGAGAGGTCAGTTGGCAATGATTTTTGAATTTCGCCACCCTTAACCATGAAGAACATCAGCATACCAAACGCAATGGTAATTGCAGTTACCAACCAGACCAGGTTATAGTTATTATTGAAACGTTCAATTAACCAACCAACCACCGGAACCAGCAGAATAGCCCCTAATTGAGAGCCAACACCAGTCAATCCAAGTACAGTCCCCAGCTTCTTGTTTGTGTCGATAATATCGCTGTAGAACGCCATAATATTCACATTGATAAAAATCCAACCAGCTCCCAGCAGCGCAATACCAATCATAGCAACGATGAAATTCTGAACAAAGAACAGGATAATCATGACCAAAAACATCACACCTGCCCCAAGCTTCATGGTGGTCTTGCGTCCAATTTTATTAGGCAAGTAACCGCCAGGGAGTGCCATCAGAACCATGCCAATCTGAAATGTCATTAACAGCTGAATGGTTTGCGCTTCCGGGAGGCCAAGGACAGAGACTGCATAAGAACTTGCAAAAGTTATCAGAATATTTGAGGTTCCAAACAAACCAAAAGCAGTAAGGCAGGTGAAAAGCAGATCTTTTCGCTCTTGCTTCGAGAATTTCTTAACACCAGAAAAGAGATTGCGCAGCGTGAGCTTCTCTTTTCCTTCACCTTCTACCTGAGGATATTCCGGTTCTTTGATGAGAACCACAAACAACACCCAATAAATCATCATTAAGACAGAAACCAGCAAAAAGGGAATGGTTCGATCAATTTGATAGAGGAACCCAGATCCAAACATTAAACCAACCCCAACAATCATGCTAATGGTGCTGTTAATGCTGCCAACTTTTCCGCGGTCTTCTGAAGGAATGATCGCAAAATAAATAGCAGAACTGGGAATTCCATCAAATAGCTGGGCAGCAAGAGTGAGAAGGATACAAAATGTAATCAACCCAAACGGAAGGAGAAGCAGGCTAAATTGGCCATTGGTCTCCGGGGTGATCATCCGCATAATAAATGGCATAACACCTATGGCGAATGCAAATACAGGGAGAGAATAAGTGATGAAAGGTTTTCTTCGGCGAGCACGATCCGCCAGGATACCCATCAATGGAATAAAAATGAAACCAGAGATATTATCCAATGACATAATAATGGAAGTAAGAGAAGGAGATGCGCCGAAACCAAACGATGGGTTTTGCAATTTCGCGTCAAAGGTTGGATTGCCAGCCTGCAAGAAAATTGGCATGTACGTGTTATAAAGATTACCCCAAAGATTAAAGGCAACGCCAGCAATCATGGTGACCAACATGATCCGCCAATAGAGTTTGATTTGCTTCATTTTTCTCTCCACGTATATATAGATGGTTGCGGGGGGGACAATTGTACACGTGAACGATAAATCGCCAAAAATATGATTTTTAGCAAAATAGTACTAAAAACCAAAACGTACACGTGTACGTTCATTTTACAATAATTTAACCAAATGTCAATAAGGTCATTTATCAAATTTTTCGTCTTGTGCAGCCTTTACGCGCAAAGGATGTAATACAGCCGTGTTAATAAAAAAAACCTAGACCAGAAAAGATTTAACCATGGAATCAAATAGGTCTGCCCCAAAATGTATGGAGCAGACCATCAGATCAAAGGAAATACATTTAGCCAGCATTATCGCAAAGCATTCCATCACAATTTTTCTGTCAAAGTTTTCTACATGGACCTCTGATCCATGAGCAGGTACAACACCAGACCCTGGCAAACAAAGTACAGATATCCATTTATTTGACGAACAAAAATACCTTTGATCAAACAAAAAGAACAAACCTGTTTAGTTTTCAACCGAATGAATAATCCCCAGATAATCTAATCACGAAAACATTTTGTTTTATGAGTTATTGGGCTTATAATTTGATATATTATCTTTCCATTATTTCCCCGAAAACAGAACAATTTATGCGTAATCCAAACCGGTCGGTGCTTGTATTGTTTGCCTATTTGGCGCTGGTTTTTAATCTTGAAAAACTAGGGTTGGGAGCAGGTTTAAGTTTGGCGCTCAACCCAAATTTTTTTATTGTGATCACCATAGCCGTGTTGGGGATTATTGCATTCCCTATCATGTTGAAAATCCCCCTATTTGGACATATGGCTGGCTGGAGTGGTATTTATTTATTGGGACGTTGGGCAATTTACCCTAAAACAAATCCCTGGCTAGAACTGAATATCTATCAGTCGATTACAGAGATAACCTTACTTGTATTAGGGGTTGCTATTGCTTATCGTTTGGCAAATCAACTTCAAAAAACCGAAGAATTAGGTAAGCTCATCTCCCTGCCAACCACAACCCGGCAGGTTCGCAATTTTAACACTGCGATTGAAGATATCAAAATTGAATTTGTTCGAAGTCGCCGTTACAACCACCCGCTTTCTTTAATGGTGATCGAGCCTTCAAAGAATACGCTGAAAGAAGACCTTGACCGGATGATCCTGGAAAACCAGAAAAAGATTTCAAAGCAGGTTTTGACCTCCAGGCTGGCTGAAATCATCGTTCACCAGGCACGCCGGACGGATATGGTGCTGACAAAAAACTGGGACGGCCGGTTTATTATTCTTTGCCCGGAAAACTCAGTTAACGGAACCAGTCGATTGGCCGAAAGAATCCAGGCGGACATGAAGAATACCCTTGGTGTCTCGATTAATTATGGAATTGCTGCATTTCCTTCTGATGCATTAACCTTAGAAGACCTGCTCCATCGTGCTGAAACCAACATCACTTCCACAACCCAGGCTGCACCCATCGCTGGCCAGACAATAGAACCTCCGGCACCTGTTGTTTTAAGTTCCGGAGAATCCGATCTGGCAGATCATGAAGAAGTCCAGGAAGCGAATGCCCAATCCGACTTGCAGCCTGACGAAGCGATAAACCCGACATAAATACTGGAACCGTTTCTTACCAAACTTACCTTGCCGAAATCATAACCATCATTAAAATCATTATTTTTTATGAGATCATCCATACGCAACGAACTCGCATGGCTAGAAAAATACGCGCAAAAGAAACGGGCTATTCCCGAAAAGTTTTATTTAAAAATCAAACGTGTCGTAGATCTGTTCATTATCCTGATCAGCAGTCCAATTTGGCTGCTGGTTATTTTCATTGTGGCGGTAATCATTAAGTGCTCATCACCCCGTGACCCGATCTTTTTTATTCAACAGCGCACTGGCAAAGATGGCAAGCGTTTTGCCATGATGAAATTTCGTACAATGGTGGTCACCTCTGAGGAAGACAGGCATGCTTATGACCACCTCAATGTTTTAAAATGGCCGGATTTTAAAATCCCAAACGATCCTCGCATTACGCGGATTGGAAAATTTTTACGAAAGACCAGCCTTGATGAGCTGCCCCAATTATTCAACATCTTGAAAGGGGATATGTCTTTAGTTGGCCCTCGGCCTACCTCATTTTCACCAGAAACGTATGCACTTTGGCACACAGAGCGGTTAGAAGTGCTGCCAGGGTTGACCGGACTATGGCAAATCTCAGAACGCGGTGTTTCTGAATTTGACGAGCGGCTGCGTTTGGACATCACATATATCGAAAGGCGCTGCCTGGGCTTAGATTTTGAAATCTTGCTGCGCACCATTGGAGCTGTTTTTAAAGGACATGGCGCATTTTAATGAAACATAAGCTAGGCTATATCGTCTCTCGCTTCCCTCACCTGCCAGAAACCTTTATTTTGCGGGAGATGGTTGAACTCGAACGCCTGGAATGGTCAATTTCACTATACCCGTTAATTACTCAAGACCAACCCGTTGTTCATCAAGATGCGCTTTCATGGAACCAAAATGCCAAAAAGGCTGCTTTTTCCTCCCCTTCAGTCTGGATTGCAAACCTTAACACGTTGTTTCGCTCACCCGGTGCGTATTTGCGAACCTGGTTTCGAATGGTGTACTTTAATATTAAGAGTTTTCCATTTTTCTTTCGGGCATTAATCATTTTTCCAAAAGCAGTCTGGATGGCCTGTCAAATGCAAGCAGAGGGAATAGAGCATATTCATGCACATTACGCTACCCATCCTGCTCTGGCTGCCTGGATCATTCACCAATTAACCGGCATTCAATACAGCATCACGGTTCACGCCCATGATATCTTTGTGAACAGGACGATGCTGGCACAGAAAATGCAGGATGCTTCATTAATTGTGGCAATTTCTGAGTTCAACCGCGAATTTATTTCCCGTGAAGTTGGTGACTGGGTGCGAGCCAAAACCAAAGTGGTTCATTGTGGAATTACGCCGGAATGGTATCAACCACGAAAACAACCTGTTCATCGGGATGATCAAAGTTCTTTTCGGTTGGTTACCATTGGCAGCTTGCAGCCGTACAAAGGACAGGAAGTCCTCATCCGGGCCTGTAAACGGTTGATGAACCAAGGTATCCTTTTGCAGTGCGACATTATTGGAGAAGGAATCTTAAAAGAATCACTGCATAAGGTAATCCGAGGTTGTGGTTTGGAAGAGCATGTCACTTTGGTAGGGGCGTTAACCCAAGAAGAAATTGCTCAAAGGCTGCCTGAATACGACTGCTATGTCCAGCCCAGTATTATTACGCCCAGCGGAAAAATGGAAGGTATTCCCCTGGCATTAATGGAGGCAATGGCCTGTAATCTTCCGGTGGTAGCCAGTGACATTTCGGGAATTCCAGAATTGGTGCAGCCAGGAATTACAGGTTACCTGGTCCCTGCGGGGGATGATCTGGCGCTTGCGGATCAATTAGTAGAAATTTTTGCGGATTGTGAATCGACTCGTTACATTGCGCAGCGAGGACGCGCAAAGGTACAGCAAGAATTTAATATCACTACCCAGGCAGCTATATTAGGGGACTCATTTAAATCGCTGTTTTGATTAATCTTCCCTAATCGTGTTGAATTATTGATTTCCCAAGTTGTGAAATTTTTATACAGATACTTCTTTCATCATCACTAGTGCTGTGGTTTGTTCAGGAGGAGATGCAATGGAGCTTAAATACTATTTACGAACCCTCTCACGAGGTTGGTGGTTAATCCTGTTAACCACATTGATTTCATTGGAAGTCGCGTTGGTTTTGGATTACATCGCTGCGCCAATTTATCGAGCCAGCGCCCGGTTTGCAATCAGCCCGAATATTACCCAATTGGATAATTCTTCGGATATCCTCTACAGCCTGGACACGTTGGATAAGCGTTCCGTGGTGACGACCTATGCTGAGTTTTTAAATAGCGACCGAATTTACAATGAAACACTCACCAGCCTGAATATTGATTCAGCATCAATGGCTGGCTATATCCGAAACACAAATGTAATTCCGGACTCCAATGTCTTGGAGCTGACGGTAGAAGGAACCGATCCGAATGTGGTCGCCATGCTGGCAAACAGTATTGGAGAGCGGGCAATTACCGTGATTAAGGAACTGTACAGTGCGTACGATATCAGCTTTTTAGACCCGGCTGTACCTTCCAAAACACCCGTCCGCCCTGTCCCGTTGCGGGATGCCAGCCTTGCATTGGTATTAGGGCTTGTCTTAGGAAGCGGCCTGGCGATTCTACGAGATCAAATTCAAACTTCCTTAGACACATACCGGCAGCAATCAAACCTGGATAAAGTTTCCAAAGCCTATAACCGCACATATTTAATCAGGCGAATGGAACAGGAACTTGTCCGGTATCCCGATACGGAACTTTCCTTTGGCCTGGTGCAATTGAGTGGATTGCAGGATGTAATCGAGATCTTACCTCAAAATATGACGCAAGACTTAATGCGGACCGTAACGCAGACCTTCCAAAAAGAATTACGCGGCAGTGATATGATCGCTCGTTGGGATGAGATCACATATGCAATTTTACTGCCAAAAACATCGGCTGCTGCTGCCCAGCGTACAATCAACCGTCTTTGCGCTACCATTACACAACCTGTAAATCTCCGTGCGTATGGCGAGTCGATCAACCTCCAACCATTAGCGAATATATCTACGTCGGAAGCAAATGAATCGGCTGAACAGGTAATTTCCCGCACCCAGGCGACTCTTAAACGCATGGCTGACCTTCTGGAAGAAAAAGATCTCGCGCTAAACCCGGATGGGAAGGCTGAGAAGAAGGGCATTCAATGATCGTAAATCGAGACGATAGCGGATCGCGATGGTTATCGGTATTATTTTTTCTCCTGGCCGCAGGAACAGGGGTTGTGCTAGGATTGATTATCCCGATAGCTGATAGTGCTTTAAAAACAATAATCATCGCCAGTGGTGCAGTGGTTGCGATGATCACGCTGTTCCGCGTTGATATAGGTCTCTACGCCTTGATATTTATGGCATATCTGCGAATTTCAGATATTGCCATTGACTACTACGGCGTTCCCTCCATATTCAAACCGTTTATTGGTTTATTGATCGCTGCGATCTTAATCCAATGGGTGCGCACCAGAGAAATTCAAAAGGGATGGGGAAGGGCTGCGTTGTTGGTCCTTGCCTATGGACTGGTGATTTTCACCTCGCTGCTTTACGCAATCAATTTCACCACCGCTTCATCTGTTGCGTCAGATTTTGCAAAAAATGGGGTCATCACGATCCTGTTAGTCATTCTGGTACAACAACGAGTGACCTTCCGCCGATCGCTATGGGTGATTGTTGTGGCTGGTCTCTTTACCGGCACAATCAGCGTATTTCAATACCTGACCAAGACCTTCACCAATCCCTATTGGGGCTTCGGTCAGGCACAAATATTGAACATTGTAACCGGCACAGAGGACTACCGCATCTCCGGTCCAATTGGTGACCCCAATTTTTACGCACAAATTTTGGTGGTCATTGTTCCCATTGCTTTCCACTTTATGATGACCGAAAAAAAGCTGCTGTTACGGATCGCTGCTGCCTGGAGCCTGACTGTGAGCAGTCTTTCCATAATTTTCACCTTTTCACGTGGTGGCGCCATTGCACTAGGAGTAGTTGTTGCGGGGATCATTTTGTACCGGCGGCCTCGCCCATTTGAGCTGATTCTGATCGGTTTGCTGGTCATCGGTGTGTTTGCGGCACTGCCGGATCAGTATAGTGCAAGGATGAATACACTGACTCAGTTAGTAACAGGCCAGGCGGATGTGCGTGAAGAAGTATCCATTCGTGGACGGATGAGCGAGCTGCTGGTGGCATGGCAAATGTTTACCGAACACCCTATTCTTGGGGTTGGGGTGGGAAATTACCCACAATTTTACCAATCCTATTCACGGAAAATCGGGTTAGACCCGCGTACCGAAAACCGTGAGCCGCATAACCTTTTCCTGGAGGTAGCCGCAGAAACCGGTCTGGTTGGTCTGTTGGTGTTCGGTCTGGTCTTATATTTCTCTTTCCGGGGAATTCATCTCGCCCAATTATTATTTAGCAAAGTTGGTCTAAAAACCGATGCCGGATTGGTTAATATGTTTGGCATTGGGTTAATGGGATATTTAACCGCCGCGTTATTCATTCATGGGGCATATCCACGATATTTTTGGTTGTTGGTTGGGCTTGCACTTTCCTTGCCTCAAGCTGCGAAAAACACACTGACTGAAATAAACAAGGAGGAGCTTGGATACTAAGCCGTTCCAAGAAGAACGCAAAGGCTCTCGCCTGGCTGCAGCGACCTTGAATGGCACGCTGTGGTCTTATGCTTCTTTCTTCAGCGGCAAATTATTGGTGTTTATCAGCACGATCATCCTTGCCCGGCTGCTCACCAAAGATGACTTTGGAGTTATGAGTTACGCATTGGTGGTGATGAGCTTTCTTGATATTCTCAGCGATTTTGGAATTGGACAGGCAGTAATTTATTACAAAGATGACCAGGACACCCCCGATACTGCCTTCTGGTTAGGAATAATCATAAGCATAACCATGTTGATGGTCACATGGATTGCAGCGCCTTTGGCCGGGCAGTTTTTCAATGACCCGCGCGCAGTGCAAGCGACACGGGCACTGGCGTTCACCTTCCCGCTCAACGCAGCTGGCAATATTCACAATATGCTATTACGGAAAAGACTCTCCTTTGGGAAAAAATTTATCCCAGAGTTTATTAAAGCATTCAGCAAAGGTGGTATTTCGATTGCACTTGCCGCACTGGGTTTTGGTTTTTGGAGCCTGGTGATTGGACAAATCGCTGGTGCGCTGGCGGCAGATGTGGCTTTTTGGTGGGTAATGCCCTGGCGGCCATCCTTGCGATTTATAAAAGAAGCAGCGGGTAAGCTGCTTAAGTATGGCGGCAGCCTGGTGGCTGTTGATGTCTTTTCCATCATTTATTCGAATGTAGATTACCTGCTGATCGGGCGCGTCTTGGGCGCTTCAGCGCTTGGGGTGTATACCCTGGCATTCCGCATCCCAGATTTGGTGATTAACCAATTATGCAATGTAATCAGCCAGGTCGTCTTTCCGGTGTTTGTGAAGATCCAGGATGAGGTAAATGCCCTTCGCGAAGGTTTCTTGATTTCAATTCGCTATATTGCATTAATCACTATCCCCCTTGGGCTGGGTTTGGCTCTGGTAGCCGAACCTATGGTGCTGGCTTTGTTTACACAAAAGTGGGTAGAAGCCATTCCCGTTTTGCGAGCGATTGCCATCTATGCGACATTACTCTCCCTGGGATACAGTGCCGGGATCGTTTATAAGGCTCAGGGAAGACCCAATGTATTAAGCATAGTCGAGTTCATCCGCGCCTTTGTGACAGTACCCGCATTAACCTGGGTGGTTTTGAGCATTGGAACGATTCAAGCTGTGGGTTGGGCACAGGCTGTAATTGCGTTTGGGGCAATGGTATTAGACCTTACCGTAGCTTGCAAGATGTTAAATTTACCCGTGTATTCTATTTTGCGCGCGTTTGCCCCGGCAGTGCTCTGCGGCCTGGTAATGAGTTGTGCGGTATACGGTTCAATGACTTTGCTGCAGCAAGTTGCTCCAGCCATCGAATTGATCATTGCTGTTTTGGTTGGCGGGATAGTCTATTTGGCTCTCTTGTGGATTTTTCAACGCGAACTGCTGGAAAAATTGGGAAGTACATTACGGTTGGCGTTAGCAAGGGGGCGGGCATGATGCGCATTTTGCATTTGGTTGACTCACTCCAGGTCGGCGGTGCGCAGAAATTGATTAACTGCTTTGCACGTCAAGCCATTCAACATGGGGTAGCGGTCAGCGTCGTTAGCTTATCAGATATCAGCGGGAAAATTCCTGCTGAGGATCTGGCAACAATAGGCATACCGGTGTCTGTCTTTGCTGCCAATCGATTAATAGACCTTAAACGCATCACCAACCTGATAAGATTTATGCGTTCTCAGCCTTTTGATCTTGTGCATACCCACCTGACTTACGGGAATATCTTGGGTGGGTTGGCTGGGCAATTCTGTGGACTTCCGGTTGTCATGACGCTGCATTCCACCGGGAATGATCAGGCTTCCACAGACACCGCTAACTTTCGATCACCACGCAATCGAATAGAGACATTTGCCTTACGAAATTGGGCATCGAGGGTTATGGCGGTTGGGAATAGCGTGGCTCAAGCACACCGGCCACGGTTAAAGGGGAAACCAATCGATGTGATTGTCAACCCCGTACCTCAGGCCAAAAAAATAACAACCGAAGAACGCCAGTCGCTGCGTTACCAGATTTTGGGTAACCAGGATGGAGTGATCCTGATTTCAGTAGGCCGGTTTGCAAAGGTAAAAGAACTCCCTGAACTAATCAACGCGTTCTCGATTGTAAAAACGCGCCACCCCCAAGCCAAACTGGTTTTGATCGGTGACGGAAGCGAAAGAACACGCGTGGAAAACACAATGAAAGAATTGGACCTGGTGCAGGATGTAATTTTGCTGGGTAGGAGAAATGATGTTTCGGAATGGCTGCAAGCCAGTGATCTATATGTCTCCGCGTCTTCACTGGAGGGATTGCCGGTTGCTGTCCTGGAAGCAATGGCTGCCGGGCTGCCGGTGATTACCACCGGGGTAGGCGACCTGCCCCAGGTTGTTTTGCCTGAAACAGGACTGCTTGTGCACATCCATAATCCAGTACAACTGGCAGAAGCGGTTTGCCAGCTAATAGACCAACCTGCACAGCGCCACGCGATGGGCGCAGCTGCACAGGCGCACACCAGGGCATCTTATGATGTTGCAACCTGGTTCACCCAGGTAATGGATCTCTATGGTGAAGTGCTCCATCAAAACGGCAAAGAGTTACCATCCAGGGGGAACCAACCATGATGAACTCCAGGCCGTTACGGGTAGCGATGATCTGCCAGGGATATTTCCCATTGGTTGGCGGTGCTGAACGCCAGGTAGCCTCCGTATCGCAGGAATTGGCACAGCGCGGTGTAGAAGTGCATGTACTTACGCGCCGTTTTTCAGGCTTGCAGCCCGAAGAAAAACTCCAGGGTGTAACGGTTCATCGTCTGCCAGCCCCCCGCCCCAAAGCACTGGCATCGCTCACCTTTAGCCTGTCTGCACTGCCCTTGATTCACCGTTTACGCCCTGATATTTTGCATGCCCATGAGCTGCTTTCACCAGCCACAACTGCTGTAGCAGCCGGACTGCTGTATCAAATCCCGGTGGTTGCCACGGTGCATGGTGGTGGAGAGATTCACCGGCTCAAAGAGAAGGCTTTTGGAAAGGTACGGCTGAATATTTTCCGCTCGCGAATCAAACGGTTTATCACCATTGGTAAAGAGATAGACGATCAATTAGCCTCGGAAGGTGTTCCGGATGATATACGCACCTGGATTCCCAATGGGGTAGATCTACTTCATTTCCATCCCATATTAAATGAAAAGAAAGAACAGCTAAAAGTCGATTTACAGCTTCCGCCAGGCCCATTGGTGGTATTTACAGGGCGTCTTGTACAGTTAAAACGAGTAGATCAATTAATTATTGCCTGGCGCAACGTGCGCAAGCAGTTCCCTCAAGCCAGTCTTTTGATCCTGGGTACGGGTCCGGAACATGAAGCCCTGCAGCAGTTGGCATATTCCACAAATGTCCATTTTTCAAATCCACAAGATGACCATGGTACTGGCGTCTATTTTCTTGGAGAAATACAAGATGTAGCACCTTACCTGCAGGCCGCTGATTTATTTATTTTACCCAGCAGCCGTGAAGGACTGTCCGTTTCGTTATTGGAAGCGATGGCATGCGGTCTGCCGGTGATAGCCACGCAGGTGGGCGGCAATGTCGATTTGGTCCATCACCTGCAAACAGGTTGGTTGATTCCGGATGCCGCCGGTGATGAACTTCCTCATCACTTATCGGAGGCTGTGCAAACATTACTTACTGATACATCCTTACAAACTCGACTGGCTCAAGCAGGCCGTGAATTGGTTACACAAACCTACTCCCTGGCAAGGGTTGCAGCCGATCTTTCCCATTTATATACGACCCTGGCCGCGGATTCCTCCCAGCAACAGAAGAGGGGAATCCTATGATCGCTCTCTTCTTCTGGATTTGCGTCGGGTTGATTGTGTATGTATATGCGCTTTATCCAGCACTGTTGTGGCTGCTAACACGATTCTTTAAAAAAACGCTAAGACCTCATAAAGGGGTTGGCACCGAATTTCCCTCTGTCACATTGTTGATCTCGGCATATCGCGAAGAAGCCGTAATTGCGAAGAAATTAGAAAATAGCCTGGCGATCGATTACCCATCAGACAGGCTTCAAATCCTGGTCGCAGTGGATGGACAGGAAGATCGCACCCGGGAGATTGTTGAGAGCTTTGCTGAGAAAAGCATTGTTCTAAGCTACAGCCCTCAGCGCACAGGAAAAATCAATGCGATTTCACGAGCGGTGCGGGCATCGACTGGTGAGATCATTGTCCTGACCGATGCCAATACCTTTTTTGCACCGGATGCGTTAAAGAAGCTGGTAGAACCCGCTCTTGATCCCGCGGTCGGTGCGGTTAGCGGAGCAAAAGTGATCCTACGCGAGGGAGACACCTTGTCCAGTTCCGAGGGACTGTATTGGAAATACGAGTCTTTCATCAAACAACAGGAATCGGATTTAAACAGCTGTACCGGTGTTAGTGGAGAAATATTTGCTTTTCGCAGGGAATTATTTGAACCCCCACCCTCCTGGGTAATCAATGACGATTTTTACCTGGCGATGCAAATTTTGCGGAAAGGCTATCGGGTTGTGTATATTCCTGGTGCGCTGACCTATGAACGGATTTCTCTGTCAGCACAAGATGAAGGTACCCGCCGCAGGCGTATTGCTACTGGTAGAACCCAGGCTTTGTGGATGGGAGCAGATTTGCTGCCCTGGAATCAACCCGTCCTGATATGGCAAATCTTTTCGCATAAGTTCTTCCGCCTGGCTTTGCCGTTTGCCATGTTCGGCGCATTGTTAGCCAATCTCGCAGCGGTGGTTTGGCCGACGGCACCAACAACCAATTATCCCTGGATATTTCTATCCAGCAATGTTGCCTGGCTCTTTCTCATTCTCCAGGTCTTGTTTTATGGAACAGCAGGATTGGGTGCCTGGCTGCAGCGCGACCATAAAGCAGCGGGGTGGAAAAAAGTCTTATACCTGCCAGCATTTCTGGTCAACAGCAATCTGGCAGTATTATTTGGATTTGTTCAGGCTTTTTCACGCCGCCAGGCTAATCTGTGGCAGCGCGTTGCCCGGCGGAGTGATTAATTATTATGTTTTATCGCATCATCAACCATGCTTATTCAGAACCTTTGAAATCCATTTTGATCCATCGAAAGGAGGAGCGTTTCGGAAAATCCTGATCCGGACGCGCAACGACCCATGAAGAAAACTTTTTCCATTTTCATCAGTTTTTTGATCCTGGCAGGGATGATCGCTTTTGTTTTCCCACTGAGCATTGGCATTTCGCCAGCCCATGCTCAGGCTCTGGCGCAAACAACCCCGACCACTGCTCCCGCTCCGGCAATAAACACCTTGCCAACCGAGTCCATAATCACATTTGGGCAGCTTGGATTAACGGATACGTTCCTCTACGGTCCGTACGACTCGATGGCTATTTATTTCAGCACGCCCAATGATTGGCAGTTGAGTGAAGGTGCAATCATTCAATTGACACTAAGTCCATCTTTCACCCCTGGAAAGGTACCTGCGGGGGGAGAAGCACCAACATACTCGAATGGTATCCTGTACGTTACGTATAACGGGAATGCCAGTTTCCAGGTTGGGTTATCCTGGACGGGGGAGAACACATACACATTCGAAATTCCCTCCTGGGCAATGAAAAGTTCTCGGCAAGATGGGCGGCAAGAAATTCGTTTGTTCTTAAACGCGGGAACCGATTGCCAGGATGACGGGCGAACAGATGTGATTGTCAAATCAACTTCATCCATATTCTTACCCCACACCTATAAAACACCCGACACCAACCTGGCCGTACTTCCCAAGCCGTTTTATTTGCGTTCCAGCTTTGCTCCAATTCCAGCTTTAGTCATTATCCCCGACCAGCCAACCGCTAATGAATTACAGGCTGCATTGACGACCGCTGCGGGTTTTGGCAGAATGACACTGGGTAATCTCTCGCTTGATTTGCTAAATTCCAGTCAGGTTACTGTTGATATGCTATCTTCGTCTAACCTGATTTTTGTTGGCAAGGCTGCCGTATTACCTCTACTCAAAGAGGTAGCCTTGCCAGCCCCCAATGACGGAAAGCAGTTTGCTGCAAAAGACGCGAACCCGGATGACGGCATTGTGCAGGTGGCGGTTTCCCCCTGGAATCCATCTAATGTGGTCCTGGTAGTGGGTGGAAATTCAGACCTGGCTGTTATCAAGGCGGCTCAAGCCGTGAGTTCAGGCACCCTGCGTCCTGGCAGTTCACCGGCTTTAACGCTGGTTAAAGATGTATTACAAAGCATTGAAATTGCATCCGTCGCAGACGATCGGAACTTGAACGATCTGGGATACAGCTCGGTTCGGTTGGATGGTGTAGGGCTGCAGTCAACGGATATTATCTTTACGGTTCCGGCAGGACAATCCGCGAATGAAGGTTCTTATCTAAAACTGGATTACAACCATTCCGGGCTGCTTGATCTGAACACCTCCGGTTTGACGGTTTATCTCAATGGAGAAACGATTGGCAGCCAAAACCTTTCAAAAGATTCTGCCAGTAACGCCACTACACAAATCAGCATCCCGGCTGACCTGGTGAAACAGGGTACGAATGCGCTCACAATCGAAGTGAATTTAGAACCCATGGATAACTGTTCGTTGTTTGCGCAAGACAATTTGTGGGCGATCTTTAGTTCAGCTTCATTACTGCATTTGCCGCTTGAATCTGCGGCAACCATGACAAAGCCAATGGCAAACTTAGGCCATTACCCCTATCCCTTCCTTTCGTCTCCAACTTTAAAAACTACTACTTTTGTAATCCCTGCAGACCAGCCAGCAGCCTGGAAAACAGCAGCACAAATTGCTATGGACCTTGGAAGGCGGTCAACTGGTGCATTGGTCGAACTCTCAGTTGTAATGGGTGACGCAATCACAGAGGATGTGCGCCAATCACAAGATTTACTAATTGTTGGGCAGGCATCCAATTTACCCGTGATTTCAGAATTAAATCCAAATTTGCCAGCTCCTTTTGAGGCTGGGAGTAATCTCGCCACAGAACGCGCTTTCCGAGTGGTGTATAATTTGCCGCCGGAAGCAACAATTGGCTACCTGGAATTATTGGCATCTCCATGGCAGCCTGAACGGACGATACTGGCAGTATTAGGCAGCAATCCGGATGGGTTGACGATGGCCGCATCTGCATTGACAACACCCGCCTTGCGCAGTCAATTGGGTGGTGATTTTGCAGTAGTGAACGGCAGCCAGGTATTAATCAGCGATTCAAGATTACAGGTTGGCACCGGAAATATTTCGGCGACTGTTGTGCCAGTAGAATCTACTCCAGTAACCGAATCCCCGCAAATTATCCAGGCTACCGTTGTGCCTGAAAGTCGCCCACTCTGGCTGGGACCGACCATCCTGACAACAACAGGCTTGATCCTGGCAACTTTCGTTGGCCTGGGTGTGGTGGCTTTTACTCGCAAGAAAAAATAATTCACCGCTATGATGCACCCTACTGCGAAACATGAGCCATCTTTCCTTTCAACCAAGAGGAAAGGAAAGATGGCCAGCCTGATTTATTCACTGGCAGAAAAGAGCGGCGGCGCTCGTTTGATGCAATACGCCGGGCGCAATACGGGCAGCCAAGTCTATGTATTAACCTATCACCGGGTGGACACACCGGATCATCGTCCGTGGCTAAATCCTGATTTGATTAATACGTCGCCAGCCCAATTTGCACAGCAAATGGCCTTGGTCCAACGCTGCTACCAACCGGTGGGAATTGAGGCCGTTCTTGAAGCAGTTAATGGCGGAAAAAAGTTACCTCGCCAGGCAGTGTTGGTGACAGTGGATGACGGATACCAGGATTTTCAGGAAACAATTCTGCCGATTTGCAATCAGTTTGGGATACGTCCCTTGTTATTTGTCCCAACAGCCTATGTAGGACAGGGTATATTCTGGTGGGACAAGTTGTACCAGATCATTTACCGATCAGGACGAGAAAAGATCTGGACAAAGGACGGTGAGCAGTTAACACTCACCACGCCTCAAAAACGCAGAGCTGCCCTGGAACATATTTCCCAATCCATAAAATATGCTGATTTTCAGGAAGAAATCCGCTGGCTGGATCTGCTGTACGCAGAATCCCTGGAAAAAGCAGGCACAGACTTACAAGGAAATACTTCGCGCCACACGCTCGATTGGGATGAGTTACGCCAGGTTTCTCGCCGGGGGGCAGATCTTGCTGCCCATACCCATACCCATCCCATATTAGGCCAACTTCCAATCGACCCAATCCGCCAGGAAATTCGCCAATCCAGAGCAATCATCCGATCAGAATTAGGAACAGATCTACCCGTCTTTGCTTACCCAGATGGCGTGGAAGAAGCGATCAGTCCAGAAGCCAGGCAGGTAATTCGCGAAGAGGGATACCAGTTGGCATTCACCATGCAGGCAGGGCGAGCCGATCTGGAGCGTGACTCACGGGATTATCTTCCTCGCCTTGGAACATGGTCTAGGTTATCCATTGGTCATTTCCATTTACGCATGACACCCTTGTTTGACAAAATTCAATCCAAGCAAAGAAAACACGGATGAAAAAAATTGCTTTTGTCTATATCTGGAAAAAGCCGCCCATTCGCCAAAGCGTTGAACGCATGTTGGCGGAAGCGTTTCCGGAGTACGAGGTTGAACCGGTTGGGATTGGAAAAATGCTCAAACGCCGTCCAGACATCATGGCACTAAATGAGCTTGCGGTCGCACGGCATTATGGAGGGGATATTTTACGTGGTAAGCGCACTCACAGCGAGTTTGTGGTGGCTACACCATACCTGTTCCGTGAGGTTCGGCGCATAATATCAAGTTACTTTAATAAGAAAGCCAAGGAATACGCATTCACATTCCAATTGCAGTCATTATTTGATGCCAGCCAACCCGGGATTCCTCATTTTCTCTATACCGACCGGACAAATTTGGCCAACCGGGCATACCCTGGATTTGACCCGCTTACGTTATATACCCCGGCATGGATTGAATTGGAAAAATCGATTTACGACCACACAGACCTAATTTTTGTACGCAGCAATTACATCCGAAAATCATTACTCGAAGACTACCAATGTCCACCGGAAAAAGCAGTGTGTGTATATGCGGGCAGCAACACCTCCGCCCAATCGGTTCAGGCTGATAAGGTCCGGTACTCGCGGAAAAATATCCTGTTTGTAGGAGTAGATTGGCAGCGGAAAGGCGGGCCCGATCTGGAGCAGGCATTCCGCCTGGTGTTGGAACAATGCCCAGATGCTACGTTGACCATCATTGGCGGCTCACCCAAAATTGATTTGCCACAGGTACAGGTGTTGGGATTCATTCCGGTAACCGAATTACCAGCCTATTACGCACAGGCTTCGGTGTTCTGCCTGCCCACTAAAAATGAAGCCTTTGGAGTAGCATTTATTGAAGCCATGCAAAATCATCTACCAATTGTGGCCACAAACCTGGGAGCTATCCCAGATTTTGTCACGGAAGGGGAGAATGGATATCTGGTTACGCCAGGGGATATACGCGGGTTGGCAAACGCCTTAATTAGCCTGTTAGAAAACCCAATAAAATGCGAAACCTTTGGCAAAAAGAGCCGTGAAATTTACCTGGAACGCTATAACTGGGAAAATACAGGTCGTTTAATTCGCCAAAATATCCTGCCCTGTTTAGCGGCAACCTCACAAATCAATAAATTGTAATTGCGGCTGTCCGTGTGACCGGATCAACAACCACGAATCCGTTGGAAAAATCTCTTCGCCAGGACTGTCCAACACGGTAGCGCACTCCAAGCGGTGCCCCGAGATCCAGGTTTTGATTGGCATAGGCCCAATCCTCTTCATAGACCGAATGATTGGTATAGCGGAAATAAGCCAGGCCGTCATTCACCAGCAAGTAAGAAGCCAGCGCAAACTCCTGGCGCGGTTTGTCATAGCGGTCTCCTTGCGCGACTAGAATCACTGTTTTTCCAAGCGCCTGCGCCTGGGTAACCATTTGCATCTGTTGTTCCCATTCGCGCAGAGATAATCCAGTCTCGCCAGGCCAGCCTGTGGCAAAATTTTCCAACATGGCACCATCCAGGTATTGAAGATAGCGCAGCCAGACCTGTGGATCATTAATCGCGATAATATTCGCGAAGACAGGACGGCCATTGGGATGGAAATATCCGGTATACAGCTCTTTCAATTCATTTTCAATGGCAGCCTGATAGGTGGCATCGTCCGGATAAGCCGCAGGGAGCGTGCCCCACTCAACCATTTTTGAGAGACTGGCCTCGACGTTATCCAGGAAAACACCATCCCACTGATAACTTTCCTGGAGAAGGGTCGCCCTCTCCATCCAGAACTTGCGCCAGCCATCGTTGCCGGCATCCATCATATCATATTGCCCCTGACCTAAAACCTGACCATTTTGCCCAGTGAGAAACCAATCCGGATAATTATTTTGAATCCAGCAATAATCGCCGGGTTTAAAAGCCACCTGATCATTACGCGGCGGTTTATCACAACCACCAGGATCCATAATCTCATTCATCAATAGATATTGCAAAACGGGTGTTTGAACACCAAGCGCTTTCAACCGGTCACGGGCAGCCTCATCATTATGTGTCAGGATGAAGAATTCATAATTGGCTGGTAAATTTTCTAATCCGGTTTGAGGGGGTTTATAGAACCAGGCCTGGCGAATTTTCATAGGAGCCGCCAGGGTAGGCGTCAGTGAAGGTTGGGTAACTGGAAGAATATCTGTTGGCGTGGGAACTGGTTTCGTTGGCGTGGATGGTACGGGTGAGACTGTCTGCGTTTGTGTGGAAAGTGATGCGGATGGGAAGGCTGCTGACAACGATGAGCAGCCAGCCAACCAAACAAATGACAATAGGATTAATAAACCAGTGAGAGAAGAACGGCACATTTTACTGATTCTCGTTAGCACAGATAAATTTACTAATTTTGATAAACAATTACGACTAACTCGAAGAACTTGATTATAGACCAGCCATCTATAAAATCGCAAGGCAGACACCAAATATCTTTGGTCAATCGGATATCCCTTGAAAATTTTCGCGATGTATAATTGATTTCAAAATGCCTACGCTGATTTTAGACACAAAGCTTTATACTCCACCATCCCGGCCAAAAGTGGTTTTACGCCCACACCTTGTTGAGCAGTTAAATAAGGGGCAGCACTGTAAACTGACCCTTGTGTCTGCTCCCGCTGGCTTCGGCAAGACCACCCTGGTCAGTGAGTGGATTGCTGGCTGCCAGCAACCGGCTGCGTGGTTGTCGCTGGATGAAGAAGATGGTGATCCGGCACGATTTATCACCTATCTGGTAGCTGCGCTGCAGACGATCCAGCCAGGACTCGGCAAGGGGGTACAGGCATTGCTCCAATCCCCTGAACCACTGCAGATCGAAAGGGTCTTGACCACCCTGCTCAACGAAACCGCCGCCATCCCCGGGAACTTTCTACTCGTTCTGGATGACTATCACTCAATCGATTCCCGGCCGGTCGATCAAACGTTGGCTTTTCTCATTGAACACCTGCCGCCGCAGATGCACCTGGTCATCACCACGCGCGAAGATCCATCGCTGCCGCTGGCCCGCCTGCGCGCCCGGAGCCAACTGATCGAGTTGCGTGCCGCCGACCTGCGCTTCACCCCCACCGAAGCTGCCGAATTCCTCAATCACGTAATGGGGCTAAATCTCTCGGAGAAAGACATCGCCGCACTAGAGTCCCGCACTGAGGGTTGGATCGCAGGTTTGCAATTGGCAGCACTCTCCATGCAAGGCCGGGAAGATCCCGCGAACTTTATCCAGTCGTTTACCGGCAGCCACCACTTCGTGCTGGATTATTTATTGGAAGAAGTGCTTCAACACCAGCCCGAAAATATCCAGACATTTCTTCTGCACACCTCCATTCTCGACCGCATGTGCGGCCCTCTTTGTGATGCTATTCTGCTTGATCCATCGGCTGCCGGACAATCTACACTTGAGTTTCTTGAACGCTCCAATTTGTTTATTGTTTCTCTAGATAATGAACGGCGCTGGTTTCGCTATCACCATTTGTTCGGCGATCTGTTGCGCCAGCGTCTTGGCAAACCGCGTGATATTCCCGAATACCATATCCGCGCCAGCGCATGGTATGAGGCAAACGCTGACCTTGGACCAGCCTTTCAACACGCCCTCGCGGCCGGCGATTCTGAACGGGCAGCGCGTCTGGCTGAAGCAGCCTGGCAGGGAATGGAACGCAATTTCCAAACTACAGCCTGGCTTGGGTGGGTAAATAAACTGCCTAACGCAGCGGTTTATGCCCGCCCCTGGTTGTGCGTCCAAATTGGGTGGGCATATTCAGATATTGGCGAGTTGGAGCCAAGTGAATCCTACTTGCAATACGCCGAGCGTGCATTGGTTGGGATCCAGGATCAGGAGGAATACAAGTCCATACCTGGGACTATTGCCCTGATTCGTGCGGGGAACACCCAGAACGAAGGTGACCTGACCGAAACAGTAAAGTATGCCAGGCTAGCCATTCAACTCGCTCCCGAAGCCGACCTTTTGATTCGTGCCCAGGCCGCCATCACAATCGGTTTTACCCATTGGGCTGCTGGTGACGTGGAGGCCTCGCTGCAAGCCATGCATATCTGGAGGGATGATATGCAAAAAATGGGCAATCAAATGTATGTGATTGCCAGCGTCTTTGTTGTGGCAGATATGCAAGTTTCTTTGGGCCGCTTGAGAGATGCAGAAAAAGCCCTTCACCAAACCATCCAAATGGCTGAGGCATTTGGTCAGGAGGCGGATGCAATTACCGCTCATCACCATTTGGGATTAGCAATGCTCGCTTACGAACGTGGCGATGATGCTGCGTTTGCGAAATCTATGCGAATTGCCGCGGACCTGGGTCAGCAGACGACTCTGGTGGATTGGCCTCATCGTTGGAATTTGGCCCAGGCTCGCCTCAAAGAATCGGATGGGGAATGGGATGCCGCGCTTCAATGCATGGACAACGCCCAGACAGGCTATATCAAAAACCCCATTCCCATCCTGCAACCGATCGCGGCTCACAAGGCGCGCATCTACCTCAGACAAGGACGATTAGAAAAAGCTCAAGCCTGGGTGCAAGAACGCGGACTCTCGGTCACAGATGAAGTGAAATATCTGGAAGAGTACGAACACCTCACCCTGGCACGGGTTCGGTTGGCTGAAGGTTCTTTCGCTGGGGTTTATGAATTGCTTAACCGCTTGCTGGCCTTAGCCGAATCACAAAAACGGACAGGAAGCGTGATCGAAATTCTATTAACGCAGGCGCTTGTCCATCAGGCACAGCGCAACCGGCCTCAAGCTATTGCTGCTTTGGAACGTGCACTGACAGTAACTGTGCCCGAGGGCTACATCCGCATTTTTGTTGATGAGGGTCAAGCGATGCAATCATTGATTACTGATTTTCGATTAGCGCTTGCATCCCGAGACCACCCTTTGTTTGGATATGTGAATCGTATTTTGAATTTTTTCCCGCAATCCATGGAAGATGGGCTTCATTCCAAAATCAACCATCAGCAATCCAAATTAATCGAACCACTCACAGACCGCGAAATCGAAATCCTGCGCCTGATTGCCGCGGGACATTCCAACGCAGAAATCAGCCAGCGCCTATATCTGGCGCTCAGTACGGTCAAGGGGCATAACCTGCGGATTTTTACCAAACTCCAGGTTGAAAACCGCACCGAGGCAGCAGCCCGCGCCCGCGAGTTGGGTATCCTCTAATCCCTCAAAACAATACTCCAGACAATACTTAAGTTGCTATCCGGCAGTACTCTCCTGCCGGTATATTGGTATTCATGAAACCAATACATACACAGCCCGCCTGGTACGAAATACGGATCGAAGGTCACCTGTCTCCGCAATGGGTGGACTGGTTCAGCGGCATGACCATCGCGCTGGAAGATAACGGCGAAACGCTTCTCACCGGCCCGGTAGCCGATCAGGCCGCTCTGCATGGACTACTCAAAATAATTCGCGATCTGGGCTTGCAGCTAATCTCGGTTAATCAAGTGCGGTCCTGCGAAACTCTTTCATATCATTCCAAACAAGGAGATACAAAAATGAATTCTATCAAAAAAATCGATACTAAAGTCCTGCTTTCCACCCTATGGATCGTAGTTATGATCAATATGCAGAAAGCAGACATCCTTTCGCTGAACATTCCCGGCGCGGCGGAAGAATTAGCAAGAACCTCATCCAGCACTGGTACATCCATCCCCCAATTAATGTTAATCGGCGCAATCATGGGGCAGCTCGGCATGGCCATGATCGTCCTATCCCGCGTGTTGAAGCACCGGATCAATCGCTGGGTCAATATTGTTGCGAGCATAATCACCATTGCCTATATCTGGGGCGGTATGGCGTCATATCCCCACTACCTCTTCATCGCCAGTGTTGAGACTCTCTGCCTGCTGCTGATCGTCTGGTTTGCCTGGACCTGGCGCAACCCTGAAAATTAGCCTGGCAGGAGCGCCAGATTCCAACTCTTAAAATGCTAACCATGTCGTCAAATTAGGTAAATAAAATGAAAACTTTACAGAAATCGGGCGGGATCGCCGCCCTGTATATGGCAGTCAGCCACCTGATCGGATTTGTCCTCTTCATCGTTGTATTGGACTATCTCAACATCACCGACCCCGCTCAAAAGCTAGCCATGAGCATCGAAAAACAGACGATCATCTTCTCAACCAACCTGGTCATGTACGTTTTCTTTGGCTTTGCGCTGATCGTCCTATCGCTGGCCTTGTATAATCGTATGAAGTCTGGAGCGCCAGCGCTCATGCAAATTGCAACCGCAATCGGAATTATTTGGGCTGGTTCGCTCATCTCCAGCGGCATGGCTGCAAACGCTGGACTCACCACTATCATCACGCTCTATGCCAAAGACCCATCCCAAGCGGGATTAGCCTTTCAGGCAATTGAATCCATCACGAACGGGTTGGGCAACGCCAATGGTGAAATCCTCGGCGGAACATTGACGCTGTTGGTCAGTCTGGCAGCGCTGCGAACGGGTGAACTTCCCAAGGGATTGAACATCCTTGGCATGTTGGTCGGCGCAGTAGGCATCATCACGATCATCCCGGCGCTGAATGCTTTGGTCGCTGTGTTCGGCCTGGGTCAGATCATCTGGTTTGTCTGGCTGGGGATTGTGCTGCTGCGCAATCATTCGGAAAAGACGGTGTAGGCCAAGTTAATTCTTGTAAATCACAAAAGGAGAAGAAAATGAAAGTCTGTATAATCGGGGCATCTGGAAAACTCGGCAGGTACATGGTGCAGCATGCACTGGATCGAGGTTATGAAGTTGTTGGTGTCTGCCGGGAGCGCAGCGTAAGCAAACTCAAAGGATTCAATGGGCGCATCGCCATTGTTGCCGGCGCAACCAATGACCGTGAAATAATCAAGAAAGCAGTCGCGGGGTGTGATGGAGTTCTCACCGTGTTGGTACCTTGGGGCAACCAACATTACGCAGCGGGAACCGCCCAGGCAGTACTCGACCACGCACAGCCCGGAGCACGCCTCATTTTTTCTTGCGGCTGGCATATCACGCGTGACGGCAAGGACGTGTACCCGTTGGCTCTGCAAAGAGAAGAGAAAATTACCCGTTGGCTCACCCGGATTATTCCTTTTGCGGATATTGACGATCAGATAGATGCGTGCCGGCGAATTTTTGCCAGCGAGACCCACTGGACAGTCGTGCGCGGAAGCGACCTCGAGGAGGGAGAGAGCCAGGGTTTGCCGGTATGGAGTCAGCATGTAGGCGATCCCATTCTCGCCAGCAACCTCACGCGCCGGGTGGATTTTGCCTTGTTCATGGTGGAGGCTCTCAAGAATGACGCGCTCATCCGCGAAGCACCAGCCATTGTTGGCTGCCGGACACCTTCAGCACTGGCACATGCCGCTATTCATTAAGAAAAGGAAAAATGAGTACAAATTCCTCCCCTTTAAAAAAGATCGAGATGAACAACCCACAACCTTCTTTCCGGTCAATTCTGTATCGGACGATCGTTTCTCATACCGTCACGTATTTCGCTACGGGCGTAATCGCTGCTATTCTCCTTGGATATGCAACTCGAATGGCCCGGCCAGATGTAGCTCCGATCATTCGAAACATTACAGATCCAATATTGATGGCCAGCCCTCTTTTTCAGCCAATCCGGGCTGCATTATTGGCAATTGTGTTTTACCTGTTAAGAGATGTCTTATTCCGTAATCGAAAAGGCTGGCTGGTCATGTGGTGTATGCTCGTCGTTATCGGGATTCTTACGCCATTTTCAGCCAGTTGGGGTGGGATTGAGGGAATGATTTTTTTCAATCTCCCCTTATGGGATCATATCGTCGGTTGGCCAGAAGTGTTTTCACAAACATTGTTATTATCTGTCACGCTCACGTACTGGGTAAATCACCCAAAGAGCAAACGTCTCGGTGTTATCTTGTCGGCGGCGTTCATTTTGGCTATGTTGTTGCCGATAATCAATTTCGTGTTGAAAATCTAGACTTACAAATGATCGTCCATGGGTACTGGATGCAATGATTGGTTAATGGTTAGGTATAATATTTCTACTTGCTGATAATTTAGACATACATCAGGGAAAATGCAAATTAGGAATCCGAAAAAATTGAACCAATGACAGGAATCAATCAACATTCACAACCAAAAATGGGGGCAATTTCAAAGTTAAATAAAGCTTCTTAAAATATTAAGACCTTTGATTGACCTATTACCAAAGAAAGCAGTTATTCAATGAAAAAATATGTAAATCTGATTGGAACGATAGGAAGCGCACTTGGAGCACTTTCTGGATTGATCGAGCTAAGTATTGGAAAATTTATCTTGCCCTGGATTGGGAATAAAGAAAATCCAGTCGTTTTAGGTTTCCTTACATTATTTCTCAGTGTAATGGCATTATTCGCCGTACGTTCTTATAGAAAAAACGACAAACCAAACAACGATCAAAAGTTCGCCATTTTTATCGGAGTGTTTTTACCCGCAGTCGTTTGTTTTACAACCGTTGGGAGATTATGGTATTTACCAGGATCGCTTTTACTGGTGACATCCATTCTCATGGCCTATATTAATTGGTTTCGTATTTCTACGGATGACCCTGCCAGTACAAGTTCAACGCCAGATTTGGGTTTTCGAATGATGGGAGGGTTAGGAAGCGGTATTATCCTGGCTTCAATCGGACTGGCTTTTAATAATAGTCAATTTGGTTTAATACAATCAGAAATCATTTTGAATGCAGAAAAATTTACCGTAGAGATTATCCCAATGGATATTGTTCGCCTCACAAATTTATCCGAGAACATACCCACAGTAGTGAATTTTGAAGTAAGGCTTGTGATGATCATTTATTTGCTGTTGATCATTGGATCTGTCCTTACTTTCATTGCCTGTTTGACAAAATCAAAGTTATTTACCAGAATCGGAAGCGGGATTACAACCATAGGATACGTCCTTTTCCCTATTTGGCTGCCTCAAATATTACAAGGGTCAGAAATCAATGCAGAATCTATCCGTTTTTCGATTGGATCATTCGGATGGGGATGGTACTTAAGTACGCTTGGATTGATTTTCATGATAACCGCCAGTCTATTCCGGTTGGGCGCCCGGTTTCATATTTTCCACAAATCTTAAAACTTTAAACACTTCTAATTTTTCATGGATCATGGAAAAAATCATGCCGATAAATATCCTGTCACAGGCTCTATGATTTTCCTGTTTTTCAATTCTTCAGCTCTGCACACAAGATCAATCATGTGCGTGACACAATGCATTGCATGATCCATTCCTCGCCCCAAATGCGGCGCATCACTCAATGATGGCGAAACCTGCCAATCTATCTTCGATACTTTCCTTGCGCTGGAATTCACCGATCCAGCCTATGGTGAAGTACACATGCTCACAGTTGCCTGCTACATGATCCAGCACAACCGCTATACCGACGAAGCCTTGGTCTGGATACGCAGCACACTCAGTGCGCACCTGGACGACAGCTTATCGGTGCAGGAAATACGCCGAGGCATGGGTCAAACTGCCGCCAATGACATTCTCACATGGAAGGTAATTCGCCCGCCGGATGCCCGCGCCTTGCCTTCTGTAACCTTGAGCGTCACCATCGCGGATGCAGCTCACTCCTATCGTGATGCTGCCAGTAAGCTATCAACAAAAATCTATCTCAGCACAGTTGGCAGGAAAACGCGCATAGTGTCACTGAGGACTGCAAATTCGCTCAGATGGCAGATCTCCAACGAGAATGTATTGCCCTGTAGGTCGCGAGTGTAATCTCCACCAGGATCGCAAGTTGTCACCGCATCCAGCCAAGTAGTGGTCGCGCTGTCCCAATAATACAGGTTAAGGGACACTTCAGACAGATTCAGGGATGCTTCATCGTAAGTAACGGTCACCGTGACCGGTTGAGCAAAGAGCGTAACCGGATTGCCCAGGCCATCCACCGCAGTTAGCAGGAAACTGTTATTAGCAAAGACCATTTTGCCGATGTTAAAATTGGGACGCGGCTGAGGCGTAAAGATGAAAATGGTATTATCGCCCACCGCGTTGGGTGGAATAATAAAGTTAACTGTTCCGTCCAACGAGGTCATTTCCCCGCCGGTGCTGCCAATCACTTCCTCAACCGTCTGCCGCAAATGCCAGTTTGGGTCTTTGGTCATGAGGAACTCATGGAGCGAATTTCCCGCAACAGGGTATCCCGCCGGAACCGCCAACGCATTGTAGTCCATATCCAGGCCGTAGAGGTCATCGGAAGTATTAACATATAATTTGGTCAGATTGGTAAAGGTGGTTGGTACGGCACCGCTCAGTTGGTTGTTGTTAAGGCGCAAGTACTGCAAGGTTCCCAAACTACCCAATTCAGATGGGATGCTGCCGCTGAGCTGATTGTCATTCAAATACAGGTATTTCAAATAACTCAAATTGCTCAATGTGGATGGGATGCTGCCACTGAGCTGGTTATCATTCAGGTACAGGTAATTCAAATTCGTGGCATTGCCCAACGTGGCCGGGATGCTGCCGCTCAGTTGGTTATCATTCAGATACAGGTACTGCATCTCACTGATATTACCCAGTGTGGACGGGATACTGCCGCTAAGCTGGTTGGCATCCAGGTACAGCCATTGCACATGTAAATTACCCAGTTCAGGTGGAATACTGCCGCTTAGTTGGTTGTCAGAAAGGCGCAGGTCGCGCAAGAAGCTTATATTTCCCAACGCGGGCGGAATGCTGCCGCTCAGTTGATTATGATCAAGATATAGGTACTCAAAAATCTTATGGTTGCACAGTTCAGATGGAATGCTGCCACTAAGTTGGTTGTGATCAAGGTACAGTTGTTGCAGCTTTGTCATCGTGCTCAGCTCAGGCGGGATGCTGCCGCTCAACTGGTTGTTGCTAAGATTCAGACTATATAGCATGTCCATATTATCCAGCGCAGGCGGGATACTGCCGCTAAGCTGGTTTTCCTGGAGGTACAGGTACCGCAAATTGCTCATATTACCCAACTCAGGCGGGATATTCCCACTTAGTTGGTTGTCTTCAAGATACAGGTATTGCAAGTTTCCCAAATTACCCAACTCAGGCGGAATATTACCACTTAGTTGGTTGCTATAAAGAAGTAGGCTCTGCAAATTACTTAAATTACCCAACTCAGGCGGGATATTCCCACTTAGTTGGTTGGCATCAAGATGCAGGTATTGCAAGTTTCCCAAATTACCCAACTCAGCAGGTATACTGCCGCTCAGTTGGTTATAACTCAGTTTCAGGTTGTTTAAAATACTCAAATTGCCCAACTCGGGCGGGATGCTGCCGTTTAATTGGTTGCTGGTGAGGTCCAGGTTCTGCAAGCCACTCAAATTGCCCAGCGTGGACGGGATACTGCCGGTCAATCGGTTATCATAAAGCTTCACAAAATACAAATTGCTCAAATTACCTAGTTCGGGCGGAATGCTGCCGGTCAGATAATCGTTGCTATAGATAGACAGGTACTCTAACATGCTCAAATTACCCAACTCAGGAGGTAGTGTACCAACCAGCCAGTTGTCCCACCCGAGGTTGAGAACAGTGACATGCCCGCTAGAGACGGTCACTCCGTACCATGTACTGGGGGTGTTAGATACCAACCAATTGGTGCTGTTTTTCCATCCGCCGCCATTGGTGCTGGCGTGAAGGGCCACCAACGCCTCGCATTCCAATTGTGGGATTTCCGTAACATTTGAGCAGGAAAAGGCGATTTGTCCCTTGACAGGGTGTGTGCTTGTTGAGGAAAATAATCCCAGTAATAAAGCCGCCAGGACTAGAAAATGTAAAACTTTGTTCATTATTGCCCTCCTTCAAATTATTCAGAGTGAGATTGATGGTTGCCGACTTGGAGGTGGGGTTTCATCATTTAACAATTCATTATGGACCCTGATCAGGGAAATGTCAAACCAATTGCTGACTTTCTCCAGAGCTTTCTTAAAATCAAAAATGGCAAACAAGACCTTCTTAGACAAATTGCAGGCTTCCACATCAATAAACACCAAAGAAGATCACTTTGGTATTTATCAAAAAAGAGCCCCAATCGCAACAGGCAGAACAAGCCCAAGGAAAGCTCATCAATCCAAGCCATTTGGTTTACAACGATTATCAGTTTACCTACCTGTCCAAGGGATTGTTTTAATGCAAATGATCGTCGAGAAGGAAAAGGAGATCGTCATATCCCCGAAGCTATTGGCCTGTCTGGATTTGCGACACAAAGTGATGGTTGTGGATACGCAGCACACTCAGTGCGCACCTGGACAGCGGCTTATCGGTGCAGGAAATACGCCGAGACATGAGTCAAATTACCGCCAAGGACATTCGCACATGGAAGGTAATTCGCCCGCCGGATGCCCGCCCCTTGCCCTCTGCAGCCTGGAGCTTCACCATCGCGGATGCAGCTCACTCCTATCGTGATACTCGCTCAGGTACGGCGTTGGGCACGCGCCACACTGGACGAAATGGCCGCTGTGCTGCCCCCAGAGCATTAGTAGTCGCTAGTTGCCAATCATCTGTTTTCAGCGTATACTAGAACCTGCAACCGGTCGGCTGATAGCTGGCGGCTGAAGACTGGCTTCTTGATCTGTTCCCACACTATGGTTCAGCAAAAGGAAATTAAAAACACAGCGGGTAGACACTATCCGCTTGTGGGATTCGATATCCCTTCGGGACAATGACCGACAAATAGTACCAGACTTCAGCGCGGTGTAAGGTAAAATTTCTCTTACGCGTCGTCTGTTCAACGGGACCTGCTTATCTGCAAACCAGAAAAACGCCAGGCCAAGTATGCCTGGCTCACTGCGGCGGCTTATCTATTTTTATATTGCATCGTATCCAGCTAAGCAGGCTTGTCCAGTTTTTTTTAATTTGTGGCATTTTCTAAAGTTAGCATCCCCTCTCACCTACTTAAATAGTTACCAGGGCATTGCACATCTTGTAATGGATCATATAATTTCAGCTTAAAAATCCGGGGTTAGATATGATGAGTAAAAATCCGATCTGGTATCAACCGTCGATGTATAAATAATTAGGAACACTTCTTTCGCTTCTTCCAATCATATCAACAATTCAAACAAATTTTCCTTGATTTCAAATAACCAAATCAATCCGTGGCATGGGTAATTCCATTCCACGGATTGAACATAAATTATCCAATATTTGATAGTGAAACCTTAAGCCCTACAATGGTCTGCTAAGCGGTGCATTAAGACTTTGTTGGCCGGGTACAGTTCTCGGAAAATCTGGTAATTAAAATCATAGGCTGCCCGGTTAGTCTCATCCGGATTGATCACATCCTTGGGGCGAACCCATTGGTTGATGTCTGAAAGATTTTGATACAAACCAATTCCCATTGCCGCCAGGAATGCGTCGCCATAGCTTGCACCAATCTGCTGTTCGGGAACAACCAATGTCAGATTGCACACATCTGCAACAATTTGCAGCCAGAGAGGGTTCTTTGTGCCGCCGCCGACTGCCAGGATGCGCTTCGGCTGCACGCCTTCTTCAGTCATCCCTTCAAAATTGTTACGAATGCCAAAAGCCACACCTTCCAGCAAGGAACGGTACAGGTCGCCTTTGGTATGCCTAAGGTTCAACCCAAACCACATCCCCCGTGCTTTGGGATCATGCAATGGTGTTCGTTCTCCTTCAAAATATGGCAGGGCAATCAAGCCATTTGAGCCAGGCACAGAATTGGCCGCCAGGCGGGAGAGCACCGCATAAGCATTTTCTCCATTGACTTTTTCCTGCTCAATCTCGTGCTGCGAAAACTGGTCGCGGAACCAGGTCGTCAGGCTGCCCGATGTGGACATACCGCCAAGAAACGCATAGGTACCCTCTTCCAGGAAATTCGAGCTCCAGAATCGCTGCGTTTTCACCAGTTTATCGGTCATCATAATGAAGAAGATGCTGCTGCCGAACATCAGCATCATATCGCCAACCTGAGACACACCCGCGCAAACCGCTTCCGCCGGAGCATCAGTGGTCCCAGCGACCACCGGCGTACCTTCCGCCAGGCCGGTCTCACGCGCCGCATCGGCGGTCACCTTGCCAACCACTTCATGACTCCAATACGCCTGTGGCAGGCGTTCAAGCGGGGTGATCAGGTCTGTCACCGGGCCTTTGATCCACGCTTTGCGATGCACGTCGTACAAGGGGGCATATCCCCCGGCCGTGTAAATATCAATCGAGGCCTTGCCTGTCAGTTTAAACACCAGGTACGCTTCGCTGGTCAGGAACCAGCGTGCTTTTTTGTAAACCTCTGGCTCATGATTTTTGATCCACAACACCTTGGGGCCAGATGCCTGCGAACTGAGATGTGATCCGCTTGCCTTAAAAATATCGTCTTTGCTTAATTCTTTTTCGAGAAATTCAATCTCATCCGTCGCACGGGTATCGATCCCATACAAAATACCCGGGCGCAACGGGTTGCCCTGCTCATCGATGGGTAACACGCACGAGCCAATCGCGCTTGTGCCCACACTGAGCACCTGTTTAGGATTAATCCCGGATACTTCTAACAGATTTCGGACAATTACCACAAAATCGTGCCACCAGACCTGGTCGGCATCCTGCTCAAAATGACCGGGTTTTGGCATTGCCATGCTATGCGGAATGGTATGGCTGGCAATAACATGTCCGTCCGTCGTAACCAATACACCTTTTGAGGAATAGGTGCCAATATCCACGCCAAGCAAATAACCAGTTATCATCATGCTGCTCCTGCAAAAAATCCCATCCAGGATAGTAACGCGGCCAATCACGAGAACATGATTGGCCGCTATAAAAAGGATTAATTACAATAAAACTTTTCCGTTTTTATAGATCAACTTACCATCCAGGTAAATCTCACCCTCTTCACGCATATCCTTGACAATATCCCAATGGATTGCGGATTGGTTCGTTCCGCCTGTTTTGGGATAGGCGCGCCCTAAAGCAATGTGGATTGTGCCGTCAATTTTTTCGTCGATCAAAATATCCTTGCAAAAGATATTTGCCGCCGGGTTCGTGCCGATGGCAAACTCGCCGATCAGACTGGCGCCAGGGTCAGTGTTGACTACTGAACGTAAGAAGTCCTGGTTGGTAGATGAGGTAGCCTCCACCAGCTTGCCCTTCTCCCAGCGTAAACGGATGTCATGCACCAAGCGGCCGCCCAAGACACCCGGGAAGTCAAAATAGATTTCGCCGTCAATTGTTTCCACAACCGGCGAAGTGGCAATTTCACCATCGGGCATATTCATGTGACCATCGGCCACATCCCAGGTGCGGCCTTCCAGCGAGAAACTCAAATCTGTGCCCTTACCCAATATACGCACCTGTTTGCCCTGATTGAGAATTTCAGCCCAACGATACCATTCTTTGCTGACATTCGGCCAATCCAACAGGCAGGCATCGAAAAACATATCCATCATTGTGTCTTCGTCCACACCAGCCTGCTGTGCAAAAGAAGCGTTCGGCACCCGCAGCAAGCACCAGCGGGTTTTCTGCCAGCGCATGGTAGAAATTTTTCCCATTCCTTTGCGCAGGAGAGAAAGTTTTTCTCCTGGTACATCCCAAAACACATCCAGGTTATGCCCGCCGCGCAAACCGAAATAGACATCGGCCCATTCCATGCCGTAGGCTTCAATTTCCGGCGTCCAACCAATTTGTTCCTGACAGCCGAATTTTAGCACCAGGCGGTTAAATTCCTCTGATAAAAATTGTACCTGCGGGTATGCACCCGCCTGGATACAGGCACGATAAATCGCATGGACCAGTGGATAGCTTTCTAATTCACCCATTGCAATCATTACCCGCTCACCAGGCCGCACTGCCATAGAATAATTCACCAATAAATCACCAAGTTTTTCCCAGCGTTTATCCATATTTGCACCATCCTATCAAAACTTTGCTATGATTCCTCGGCTTTTTTACCGCGGGTAAAGTAATTAATGATAAAGATCAGGATCATCAACACGCCCCAAGAAAAATCTTTGAAGAACGAGCTGCCGCGAACCCCCAACAAAAACATGTGAAAGCCCGTGGATAAAACTTGCAAGGTAACCACAGCAATAAAAATATTGAGCACATTTCCAAATCCCGGAATGATATATGCCAGCACCGAGATCAAGATCGTGAGCATCACGTACGTTGTTGAACCATATTCAATGGCAGCGGACATCGTGCGGCTCATCACCAAAATACCGGTAATCGCCGCATAAACACCGCTGATAATATAAACCTTCATGATGACAGAAGGCGTATGGATACCCGTAAAATTCGCGGCGGTTGGGTTAGCACCCATCATCCGCACCTTGAATCCAAAAGCCGTACGATACAAGATCAGGTAAGTAAGCAAGGTGATGACTAAAAAGACCACAAACGGGATGGGAATACCCACAATTGTTTTACTGCCAATAAAGGATAACTGTTCCGGAAAACCCGTCACCGTTTTGCCGCCGGTAAGGCCGGTTGAGATACCGGTAAAAAAGGTCATCGTGGCCAGGGTAGCCAGAATCGGGGGAACGCCAACATAGCCGATCAAAAGACCATTAATCACCCCGCAAATCAAGCCAATCGCTAACATGATCAAAAAAGCGACAATGATATAGAACACCACCTGGCCCGGAGCAGCCGATTCAGGCATCACGCGCACCAGGAAAAATCCCGCTAAAACAGCCGCCAGATTAGAGGTCGCATTGATTGAAAGGTTGATGCCGCCGGTCAGAATCGCGAGCATCATGGCTAAAGCCAGCACACCGATTTCCGGCAATTGAAATCCCATCGAGGTGATGCTGCGCGGGGTTAAGAATTTATCTTCCGTCACCCCAAAGAACAAAACCAGAATGAGAAATACGCTCAAGAGCAAAATTGTCTGGCGATCCAGTTTCAGTCTGCCAGGCAGGCCAGCCAGCCCCTTATTTACTTCGGAAGGTTTTGATTTTAATTCCATGTTCACTACCGTTTCAATCGAGATGTTCAGGCCTAAGCTTCAATCAGCTCAGTTGTATGGCCCACACGCCGGTTGCGTCGTTCGCGAATTGCCGGTATGGAGGTAAACAAGATCAAAATGATACCCACTACAAGCCGCTGCCATTCCACCGGAATGCCAACCAGGATTAAGGCGCGGTTGATGACCTGGATCAACAACACACCTAACACTGTGCCAATCACCGATCCACGCCCGCCGGTGATGGCTGCACCACCCAGGATAATGGCGGCCAATACATCTAATGGTTGGGCGATAAAGATCACCGGGTTGAAGTTGCGGCTCAAGAAAGCCTGAGTCACACCGGCAACCGCCGCGAATACGCCCATCAGCGCAAACATGATCAGCATGATGCGTTTCACATTGAATCCGGACCGGACAGCCACCTCTCGGTTTCCACCGATAGCAAAAACACCGCGTCCAATTGTGGTGTATTTCAGCAGCCACCACATAAATATACCAATCAACAATACATATAAAATAGAGATGTGCAATCCGGTCTCACCCACAATTGGATCTTTCGCAGTGATTAAGAAATCTGCGTAATAGCCCACTGTTCCTTGAGGCAGGTCAAAATTGGCCGTTGCCCCAACAAAAAACAGGTTGAATCCATACCACATGGTAAAGGTTGCCAGCGATACATCAAAAATGGGGAGTTTGAACCGCGTAACCAATACCCCATTTAATAACCCCATCAAAACACCCATCGCGCATGCAATCACAAAATACAGCAAAATGCTGCCCTGGTAATTCTGGCTTAGCAGGATCATGTGCGTGGCATACGATGTTACTGCGGCAATCGCCACAAAAGAAATATCCACGCCGCCCATAATCACAATTGGCAGCAAGCCAAACGCCATGATGAAATACACAATTGAGGCGCGGAGGGTATCAAAGAGGGTAGAGATCGAGAAAAATGCCGGGTTAATGGCACCGACGACCGCCGATAGGACAACCAAGATCAAAAACACGACAAATTCATTGGTCTTAACGATCTTGTTTAACATAGGAAACCCTTCATGTTAGTGCTTATGTTCTGCGCCAACCAACTTAGTGTTGAGCTGATCTTCTGAAATTTCTTCACGCCGGAATTCATCGACAATCTTGCCGTTCCGCATCAACAGGATACGATGGCAGGTGTTCATCAGTTCCGGGATATCGTCAGAAATCATCAAAATTCCCAGTCCTTCATTGGCCAGCGAGCGAATTAATTCATGAATCTCAGCCTTCGATCCCACATCCACACCTACCGTTGGACTGTTCAAGATCAAAATCTTTGGATTACTGGCTAACCACTTCGCCAATACAACCCGCTGCTGGTTACCACCCGACATACTCTTTACAGGCAGTTCACCGGAAGGAGTTTTTAGTTCCAATTTTTTAATCCAGCGGTTACCTTCTTCACGAGCTTTTCGAATATTCAGGAAGCGAAGTTTATTGGTTAATTTATCGATAATATTCGCTACGATGTTATCGCTAATAGAGTGATCTAAAAATAGCCCTTCGCGAATGCGGTCATCCGGAACATAAGCAATTCCACACTTAATTGCATCCAAAATGCTTTGGATATTTACTTCTTGTCCCTCAATAAATATTTTGCCCGAGTTCGCCGGAAGTTCACCAAACAAAGACAAGGCCAGCTCAGTACGCCCGGAACCAAGCAAACCGGTGATACCAAGAATTTCTTTGGGCTTTAATTCAAAAGAAATGTCAAAAAAGCCATGTTTGAGATTTAGATGATCAACTTTTAATAACGCTGATGCTTTTTGGTCCACTTCACTGAACTGGATTTTCTCTGCATCAAACCGGCGGCCGGTCATTAAGAATTCCACATCATGGACATTTAATCCTTTTGCATCCTGGTCCATGACCATTTGACCATTCCGGAAGATTACTGTGCGATCAGCAATTTCTGACACTTCATTTAATTTGTGGCTGACAAAAAGTGTCGAAATGCCCCGTGCTTTAAGGTCATTGATAATTTTAAAAAGGGAAGCGACTTCTTTTTGGGTTAACGCCGTCGTTGGTTCATCCATAATGATAATCCGGGCGTTTGCCATGATCGCTTTTGTAATTGCAATCAGCTGCCGGTCAGCTGTAGATAGCGTATTTACAATCGCATCCAGAGGAAGAGAGATATTGATCTTAGATAAGCCTTCTTCTGCTGTGCGATAGATCTCTTTCCAGCTCACCAACTGTTTGCCGCTGGCAAGTTGTTGGTTGAGTGCCAGGTTTTCTGCAACGGTAAGATTTGGAAAAAGTGAAAAATCCTGGTAAATAACCTGTATACCATCGCGAATCGATTCAATGGGTGTCAGTTTCTTATAATGATGCCCATTAAGATAGATATCGCCTTCATCCGGAGTATAAACCCCAGAAATAATCTTAATCATGGTGGACTTGCCTGAGCCGTTTTCCCCTACCAGACAACACGTTTCGCCAGCACGAATTGACAGGCTAACATTGTCTAGCGCAACAACCCCACCAAACCGTTTACAAATATTTTCAACGCGAAGAATTTCTTCTGCCATGGGTTGTCCACTTTCTACAGGCCATAAGATTGAGATTGGGCGGCTGTCATCCAGCCGCCCGTCTCATCAAATATTTATGGATAATTAGAACGGGTAATCAGCCATATTGCTGGCGTCCATCTTGATCCATGCGGCGCCATAAATAACCGGAACACCATTCACGCCAGTGACCAGCTTGATTTTTTCGTAACCGGGCACACCCAGATCCATTCCGTCTTTGATCTCTTCCTTGTTGATCAGCTTGAGGATGACCATATTGCAGGCATAACCAGCGGTAGCGGGATCCCAGGCCATCGCCAGGTCAACAGCACCGGTCTTCAGCAATTCACCCGCGTATGAGGGGATGCTGGTACCAACCACAGCGGTCTGTTCAGACAGCTTGGCTTCTTCGATCGCGCGGCCAGCACCAACCACATCACCAGCAGCAGCGCCTAACACACCCTTAACATCCGGGTAGGTTTTGAGAACGTCTTTCATAACGTTGTAGGCGACTTCCTGGTCTTCCTTGGATTCGTAGCGAGAAACGAACTCAAGCTTGGGGTAATTCTTTTCAGCATAGCTCTTGGCGCAATCCATCCACTCGACATGCGAGGCGTTGGTCAAGGAACCAACGAATTGGATGTATTTACCTTCTTCGCCCATGCGGGTGGCCATTTCTTTCATCATTTCTTCGCCGTAGGAGCAGTTATCAAATGCTTCCACGTCATAATTCAGCGTGCCTTCCTTGGCGGTGGCAGCTTCATGACCGACGACGAAAATACCGGCATCGATGGCTTTCTTCTGGGCGGGTTCGTTCTCAGGAACGCCATAAGGAACATTGCAGATACCCTGAACGCCCTGGGCAATCAAATCTTCGACCATGCTCACCTGGGCAGCAGAATCAACCTGTGAGGGGCCTTCCATGAAGGTCTTCACACCCTTGTCCTTGCCAAAATCAAGAACGCCGGTTTCCATGCGTTTGAACCAGTTGAAAGCGATTGACTTTACAACGGTGGCAATCACAACCTCACCCTGGGCAGCGGGCTGTTCAGCAGCAGGCTGTTCGGCGGCAGGCTGTTCAGCAGCAGGAGCACAAGCTGCCATCAGCATCGACAAAATAACCAAAACAGATACAACCAAAAGACCTTTCTTCATGTTTCTCTCCTTCTTGAGATTAGACTTGCATTACTAAAGGATGTTGTTGACACTTTGTTTTGATAAAAAACATTTTTAAGGGACAACCTCCTTTCATAACCGATAAGAATTCTTAAGCACTATTTCGAGCCGGATCGGAATTCCTTAACCCGGTTCATAAATTCCTTCACGCGGTTTACATCCACCTCGTTCCAGATATACCCCTCGCGTTTGAAGGTAGTGCCGGTTACAGCCCCATCCGCAATACTTAATTGGGCATCGATGTTGTTAAGCCGTACACCCGTATTCGCAAACACAGGAGTATCAGGCACAGCATCTTTGACGATCTTCAAAATTTGAGCATCCGTCTCAGCTCCGGCAGTGATCCCAGAGACACACAACCCGTCCGGCTGATTATTGAAAACAGTTGTGCGTGCAATATTCACCATGTCGCGAGCAGCCAGGTACGCCGATGCCTCAGGGAAAATATTAAACAAGAGGCGCACGTTTTCACCATGAATTGCATGTTGGTGGCGAATTACTTCCCCGCAGTTTGTATTCCACAAACCGAAATCACTTGCATACACACCAGTAAAGATTTCCCGGACAAATTTCGCCCCGGTCGCCACTGCCAAATCAATTGACGCTGTAGCGTCCCATAATACGTTTACACCAAAAGGAATACTTAATTCTTTGGATATTTCCGCAACAATGCGTGCCATGCTAACCGTTGTGATCGGTTCAACCTTGGTCAGGTAAGGCAGGCTGCGCTCATTGGAGAACATGATCGCATCTACACCACCCTCTTGCAAAGCCCGCATGTCAAAACGCGCTCGTTCAACAATCCATTCCATTCCTTTCTTCGGATCATAATTTGGATCACCAGGTAATGCCTCCAGGTGGCACATTGCAATTACTGGCTTATGAGTTCCGAATGTATCTTTAATCCAATCCATATCAATCTCCTTATAACAAATAATTTCAACCAGCTCGTTCTAAATTAATTAGCTCAAACCACAAGTTTTATCTGCTGCAACACATAAAACAAATTGTGTCCTAAAAAAATCCGATAAAACTAATCAATCGCTTTCTGCCCGGCATAAACAAGAT
>JAJUJY010000139.1 GCA_029265085.1 Chloroflexota bacterium | reverse complement strand
GGCCAGTTCGGCCAGCAGCCAGGTGCGCTCCAGGCTGTCGGCGGGTGCATTTGCATAAGCCAGCCCGCCGGTTTGCAGCAGCGCGGCGGCCTGGTCCAGGCGGCCTTCATCCAGGTACGCGCGCGCCAGCGCGTTGTAATTGCGCATGCGGTTGGGGTCGGCGGCCAGCGCGGCTGCACGTTCCGCGGTGGTGCGGGTGACCGGAGCCGGGAGCTGCACTGCGGCCAGCACAGACTGGCGCAGCGGCGCGGCCTGCCAGAAGGCATCCGCGGCGGTGTCGGGGCGGCGGGTTAAAAAGTCTGTGTAGGCGGCGCGGGCGGCGGGTTCGTCTCCGGCCAGCTCGGCAATCACGGCCAGGTTGAGCGTGTAGAGCGGCGCCGAAGGCGCCAGCGCAGCCGCATCTTGGGCGGCAGCCAGCGCAGCGGAGAGATCGCCCTGCGCGGCCAGCAGTGCGCTCAAGTTGGCATGGTTCAGCGCCCAGCCCGGCTCAAAACGGATGGCGGTTTGCAGTTCGCGGACGGCTTCCGGCAGCAGGTCTGCTTGTCCCTGCCCGGCCAGGACGGCATCCACCAGGGCTAACTGTTGGTGCGCCAGTGCGTTCCAGGGGTCGCGCCGGATAGCGGTTTGAAAGTCCGCGCGGGCGGTTTGCCACTGCCCGGAATTGGCCGCCAGCACACCCTGCTGGTAAGGCGCGGCCAGCCACAGCCCGATCCAGGCGGCTGCGATCACGGGCAAGACGGTCCAGGGGCGGCGGGGTTTGTCCAACGGGGCGGGCGCGCCTGCGCCGAGAGCCGCGCCGAGCACAATCGCCAGCGACCACAGCCCGGCCGGTTCCACGTGGAAGCAGTCGAACAGGCTGTGCACCAGGAAGGCCGCCAGGTAGGCAGCGCATCCCAGGTAAAGCGGGATCAGCTCCGCGGGGGCATTTTTCAGACGAGGCAGCCACGTTTTGAGGTAAAAGAAGGCCAGCCCGCCCAGGCCAAGCAGCCCGGCCAGACCCATCTCGGCCAGCAGGTTAAAGGGCGTGCCGTGCGAGTGCCCGTAGATCGCTTCGGGCGGGACGGAGTTCTTGGAGATGAACCAGGTGGCGTAGGTGAAGGGGCCGGAACCGGTCAGCGGGTGCTGGCGGAAGGCCTGCAGCGCGGGTCCCCAGAAGGGCGTGCGCGCCGAGGTCATCGAGCCGTGGGTGGGGTGGAAGGCCTGCCGGATCAAGACGGAGCCGCCCGCAGCGGCCAGTGCCAGCAGCAGCAGGATCAACACGGCCAGCAGGAGCGGTTTGCGGCGCAGGAAATTCCAGGCCTGCCGCCAGGGCAGCAGGTTGTAATAGAGCGAGAGCAGGCCGAGAACGAGGATCGCGGCGGCAGCGCCCAGCCAGCCTCCGCGCGAGGAGGTGATGAAGAGCACCAGGCCGGCAGCCGCGATAAAAACGGCCCAGGCAGTCCGCGCGGCCCAGGTACGCGCCGTGAGCAGTTTGGCGGCAGCCCAGACCAGGGCGAGGTTGACAAAGAGGGCGATCAGGTTGGCCGAATTGGGCCGGTAGGTGACGGCAGGCAGCCAGTCGCCGGGATGGACGGCCAGCCACTGGCGGTACCAGAGCAGCGTGTCGCCCAGTCCGCGGGCAACTTGCAGCGCGCCAACGATCAACAGGCCGCGAATGACCCATTTGGACGGCCAGCCGCGCGCGGTCAGGTCGTAAATGAGGGTGAAGGCCAGCAAGGCGGTGCTCATCCAGAACATCTGTGAGAGCGAGCGGCGCGGGTCGATGGAGAAGATCACCGAAGCGGTGTAGGCTGCCAGCCAGACCAGCAGCGGAAGGCGGAGGGGGATGGCGGAGCGCCGCCCGGAGATCAGCCAGGCCAGTCCCACCAGCGTCAGCAGCCCGGCGCCAACCAGCATGATGCGCTGTTCGATGATGGCGGCGGTGTAACCAAAGACCAGCAGCATCAGGCTGACCACCAGGATCAGCGCGGACTGCTGCAGGAGGTTTAATGGGGAAAGGTGTGTGGGTGAAGAAGTGTTCATCGTCTGGCATGCTCCGCCGTTCCGACAGGCAAACAGGCCGGAATCGGATGTTGTGACCTTGAAGCCCCCCTTTCATCCCCCCATTTTCGATGCACATCCTCCGCTCTGATTCATAAAGCGCGAAAGAAAATGGGGGGAAATGATCTGAATTTTTCCTTTCGTCCCCCATTTACAAGAATTACTTTCTAGCCAGAAGGGCTGCGGTGCAAAATGAGGGGAGACGCGAAGGGAGGGGTCAACTTATGCTATTGTTTATTATACGGTAATGTCTGATCGGCGCAGATTTACAGAATAGTAATGTTGAGGCCGTATGGATTTCCCCCAGCCTGGCGCGCTTACCGGATATACGGATTTTCTTCCACCTCAGCCTGGAGGGTGGAGGCGGGGCCGTGGCCGGAGAGCAGGCGGGTTTCTACCGGCAGCGTCAGCACCTGGGTGTAGATCGATTGCAAAAGCTGGTTTTCATCACCGCCGGGCAGGTCGGTGCGGCCAACGGAATGCTTGAAGAGCAGGTCGCCGCTAAAGAGGGTTTGCGCCGCGGCGCAGTAAAAGACAACGTGGCCGCGGGTGTGGCCGGGGGTGTGGCGCACTTCCACCTGAGACTCGCCGAGCGCCAGCATTTGCGCGTGTGCCAGCGGCAGGGAGGGTTCGGGGCCGGTGTCCATCTGGATGCCAAAGATCGGCGCGCCGCCGCCGTTACGCCAGAGGTCCAGGTCGGCGGGATGGAGCGCTACCGGCAGGCCGGGAAAAGCCGCGCAGAGCAGCTTGACCCCGGCAATGTGGTCAAAATGCGCATGAGTCAGCCAGACCTGGGCGAGCTGCCAGCCGTTTTCTTGCAGAATAGGCAGCAGGCGCTGCACGTCAAAAGATGGGTCAATGATAGCAGCCTGGCGGGTGGCGCTGTCCACCAGCAGGTAGGTGTTGTTTTCAAGCGGTCCGAGCGTGTAGGTATGGATTTCAACTGGCATAAGGCGTCTCCGTAAGGGGGGCAATTGGGGCGGGCGCAGTCTCTTTGGGCGCGCGCAGGCGCGGCAGAAGGATCAAATTCAGCAGCAGCACGAGGGCGATCATCAATAAGGCCACCTGGTATACCTGCCGGGGATCATTTTGATAGAGGAATCCGGCCAGCATGGGCGCCAGAATGATCGCCACCGCGTTGGCGGTTTCCAGCAGGCCGTAGGCCAGTCCGGTCTGGCGGGCATGGATCAATTTGCGCGCTTCGGCAAGCACCATTGCCCGCGCCAGGCGGTAGCCGCCGGAGAGGAAATAGCCCAGCCCAAAGACGGCCACACCGCGTCCGTGCCAGATGAAGATGGAAAACAACGCCAGCAGCGGCTGGGCAACCAAAAAACCGGTTTTGCCCTGCAAATGTCCCAGGGTGAGCGAGAGAACGACCATCCCCAAACTGGCCAGCGTGCCCATCCAACCAATTTGTTGGATCGTCAGGCCGCGTTCATTTTGCAAAAAGTTAGGGGTGAGCGGTTGGGGCAGGTAGAGAGCGAACATGGTCAGCAGGGTCAGACCAAGCAGGACCATGAACGATTTGTTATGGGTCAGCCAGCCTGGTTTTTCTGATTCGGTATGGAATTCAACCGGCGGTTTGCGGATGAAGAGCACAATCACGGTGGAGACGACAAAAAGGACGGCGCCGAACCAATAGACCGAGCGCAGACCAAAACGCGCCGCCAGCAGGCCGCCGAGTGAAGGACTGAGTACCATGCCCAGGTTATACACTCCGGCAGTGACGGTCAGGGCGCGTTCAGCGTTCCACTTGCCGCGCACGGCGGTGATATAACTGTTCATCGGTGCCATGACAGAGGCGGTCAGGCCGTAAATCAAAAAACCGGCAATAAAAGCAGGCAGTGCATTGGCCAAGGCCATCAGCCAGGTAGCCAGAACGCCCATCAGCCAGGAGAACCACATCAACGGGCGCTGGCCAAAACGGTCTGCCAGGTAGCCAGCCGGGGCTTGCGAAAAGGCCATCGAAAGACCCATCGCGCTGAGCACCGCACCGATCTGGATCGGGCTGGCCCCCAACTGCTCCATGTACAGGGTCTGGAAAAAGACAAATGCGCCTTCACCAAACCCCCAGGCAAACAAGGAGAGCGTGACGAGCAGCAGGTCGCGGGTCATTCTTGTGCAGAAAGCCTTTCAAGGAATTGAGCAATCGCGGCAAAGGGGACCTCGCGTTTGGGATCGCGGGGAATGGCATGGTCAAAATGGTCGAGGCGCAAAAGGGTTTTGTCGGTGCTGCCGAGGTGTTCCTGCGCATAGTCAGCGTTTTCGACCGGTACAAACGGATCATGATTGGAGTAGATTAACAGCGCAGGGCACTGGACGCGGGGCAGTTCGCTGGCCGTGATCCGGATCATTTGCACGCCTTCATTTTGCATGCGAGAAGGGAAAGCCGGGTATGCCGGGTAGTTTATCTCGCGGCGGCCTTTCAGCGGATGGTCGGGTTCGTTGGGAAATTTGCGCACCCAGGGCATAAAAATCCGCTGCAGAATCATGCGGATTTGGGTATTCTGGTCAAAAGGGAGCACCGGCGCGGCCATCGCGATCACACCGGCCAGGGGGTAGCGGGCAGCGGCCAGCAGGGCAAGCGCGCCGCCTAAAGACAGCCCAGCAATAAAAATCCGGTCGGTCATTCCGCTCAATATGGCTAATCCATCCTCAATGGAGGTTAACCAGTCCTGCCAGCGGGTGCGGTAGAGATCGCGCGGGTGTGTGCCGTGACCGGCCAACCGCTGACCCAGAACGGTCAGTCCGCGCGCATGGAGAAAATCCCCTAAATAGCGCATTTCCGCAGGCATTGCGGTAGAGCCGTGTAGCAGCAGGCAGCCGGTGCGTCCGCCGGGGAGCAAAAACGGCCGTCCATCTGGCATGGTCTGGTATTCAAGGAAGTCAATCGTCATGGGATGCTTCCGCCGTGTTTTTTAAAATGAATTGTTGGGCGGTCTTAAATACCTGCATCCGTTCTGGTTCGCAGGTGACCACATGGCCGCTGTCTTCTACCCAAAGCATTTCTTTGTTTTGCGTGCTGAGAATTTCGTAAATATGCAGCATGTTCTCCGGTGAGACTGCCTGATCCTGCCGCGAATGCACCAGCAGAACGGGGGCTTTGATCAGCGGGAGGGCAGCGCGCATTTCGGCTAACAGGTCGCGCAGTTCAGCAATGGCCAGGGTGGGGTAGCTGGGGTAATCAATGTGAACTTTGGCGGCAGACAGGTTGTGCCAATCGGAGGGTCCTTTGTCCACTTCGCGCACCAGGTGGCGCAGCAAACGGATATAGCGCAGGCGCGGGTCAGGCGGCAGGTCGTAGGGGGTGGAGATTGCGATTGCGCCCGCCACGGAATAGCGTGCTGCGCTGAGCAGGGTCAGCACGCCGCCCATAGAAAGGCCAATTAAGAACTGCTGCTCGGTGCAGGTGCGCAGCAGGTTCAGCCCATCTTCCACACAGGCCAGCCAGTCATGCCATTGCGTGCGCAGCAGGTCAGCGGGTTGGGTGGCGTGTCCGGCCAGGCGGATACCCAGGACGGTATGACCTTGCTCGGCAAGATACTCGCCCATCCAGCGCATCTCTTTGGGGGTGCCGGTGAAGCCGTGAATCAGCAGGCAGCCTGTCTTGCCGCCGGGAAAGAAAAAGGGTTCAGCGCCAGGAATCGTCAATGGTGCAGGCATATGGTTTATTCCAAAATGACCAGGTCGCGCGGGTAATCGGTTAATGAATCACTGCCGTCTGCCGTGATGAAAACATCATCCTCGATGCGAACACCCCCTCGGCCGGGCAGGTAAATTCCGGGTTCTACGGTAAACGTCATACCTTCAGCCAGGACCAGCGTGTTTTCGCCAAACATATACGGTTGTTCATGGGCTTCCATACCCAGCCCGTGACCGGTGCGGTGGGTGAAGCGCGCTCCATAACCCGATTCGTTAATCACCGTGCGGGCAGCCCGGTCAATGTCTCCGGCCAGGAGTCCGGGTTTTCCGGCGGCACGCCCGGCAGCGTTGGCCTGTTGGACAATGCTGTAAATCTTTTGCATTTCCGGGTCGATTTTTCCCATCGCAAAGGTGCGGGTAATGTCGGAGCAGTAGCCATCATAGGCAGCACCCCAATCAAACAAGACCATATCACCAACAGCCAGGCGCCGTTCTGTAGGTACGGCGTGCGGATCGGCGGTATTGGGGCCAAATGAAACAATCGGTTGAAAGGGTAATTCGCCTTGTGAGCCAGCCCGTAAAAGCTGTAAGACCAGTTCAGAGGCTAGTTCTGCTTCACTAATGCCCGGTTTAACCAGCGGTAATACCGCCTGCAGACCTTGTTGGGCAATTTCTGCGGCGCGGTGCATGGCTGCCAGTTCTGCGGCATCTTTTTGCATGCGCAGTCCGGCCAGGGCGGCTTCTGCGGAGATAAAAGCAGCTTTTGGGGCAGCGGCTTCTAAAAAGCGCAGTTCCAGCACGCGCAGACGGGTTGGTTCAACCCCAATCTTCAGGCTGCCAACGCCGATGGATTTTACCGCCTCATCAAAGACTGCCTGCCAGGTTGCGGGTGTATCCCCAAAGGGGAAGAGGTGTAACGGCAGACTACATTGCTGTGCTTTGACCATTTCCAGCTCAGGTAAGATCAATACCGGTGATTTGGGTGGCGCCAGGAGCAAAAGCGTTGGGCGTTCGCTGAGATGGAAATGCAGTCCGGTCAGGTACACCATTGACGGACCGGGATTAATAGCCAGTGCGTCAAGTCCCTGAGCAAGCATGGTCTGGTACAGGCGGTTCAGGCGGTCAATGAGCATGTTTTCTCCTCCACAAAAAGGAATAGTGAGATTATATCGCAACATCCGTGCGCCAATATTCGCCATCTTTCCGGTCCATCAAATGGCTGCCGATTAGCTCCCGGCGCAGGGTGGCGGTATCGTCATGGAAGCGGCGTAAAATGTCGTTGACCTGTTTCTCTGGGTAACGTTTGCCGGGGTCGAAAGAGCGGACGATGTGGTGTAGAATGGCCGTCAATTTTTTGCGCTGGGCTGGGATCGTTTTTAGCCGCCCATCCGGTTGAGAAAAATTTTTCACCACGATCTGTTCGTAGCTGTCCAGGTTGACATCGGCGGCAAATTGGGTCAGGGTTTCTTTTTCCAGCATGCGGCGGAATTTTGAATTCAAAGGTTCTGATTCTAGCTGATAAATGCTGTAATATCCCTCGGCGCGTGCAGAAACCAATCCCAATTCTGATAATTTGCTGAGATGATGGGAAATCGTTGAAGCTCCCAGGTTAAGCATGGCGGCCAATTGTTCCACAGTGAGCGGTTGGTTGGCCAGCAGCCCAATAATTTTAAGCCGGTTGGGATCTGCAAGTGCTTTAAAGAAAGAAGCAAATTCGAGTGAGGAATTTTCTTCCATAAGTGTCCTTTAATTCGATGGTTATAGAATTATATTTACAGGGTTTTGTTGAAATGTCAAGCGGTTTACCGGATCTTATGGCTGTCCGGTTGATTTATCTGTATTGCACTTTCATTTCCTGCCTTGACATTCTGGCAGCAACCGAGTAAAATCTTGTCACCCTAAAGAAAGGGCCTGTAGCGCAGTTGGGAGCGCGCTTCAATCGCACTGAAGAGGTCAGGGGTTCGAATCCCCTCAGGTCCACTGGGGTGGAAGGGTAACCCCAAAGGGTGGCCAACCACCCAATTAACAAATCAAAACATGGGCCCATAGCGCAGTTGGGAGCGCGTCTCAATGGCATTGAGAAGGCCGGGGGTTCGAATCCCCCTGGGTCCACTGAAAAGCGAGCAGCGGAATAATCTCCAGGCTCGCTTTTTCATAAGGCCAGGACAGGAGTAGTAAGCCGTCCGCCAGCGAACCGGGAAAATTAAGTGTGAGCCCGGCAAGGTGCAAGCGGAGCACCGATAAAGGCTGAACTCGCCTGTTGCCTGCAAATTGCAGGCAGGCCGCGTTGGTGAAACACAGTAGCCAGCGCCGGGTACGCCCGTTAGCGCGACTTGAGAGGTCCAGGTATTCCTGGACAATCAGGGTGGTACCGCGGAGTAATCCTTCGTCCCTGTTGGGCGGAGGATTTTTTGTTGTAAACGATTGTTTTTTGGAGAGTTTCATGAGCAATATACCTGTTCCGAACTATATTCCAGCCGAAATTGAAGGCAAATGGCAGGAAAAATGGGACGCAGACGGCCTGTATCATTCGGATGTAAAACCCGGCCAACCGAAACATTATGCGTTAACCATGCTGCCGTATCCTTCTGGTGATCTGCATATTGGTCACTGGTACGCCATGACCCCCTCAGATGCGCGAGCGCGTTTTATGCGTATGCAGGGCTACAATGTGCTTTTCCCGATCGGTTTTGATGCGTTCGGTCTGCCGGCTGAAAATGCAGCCATTAAACGCAATATTCACCCGAAGGAATGGACGTACCGCAATATTGACCGGATGCGGAAACAGCTCAAAAGTATGGGGGCCATGTTTGATTGGCGGCGCGAGGCGGTCAGTGCTGATCCGGAATATTACCGCTGGACGCAGTGGTTTTTCACCCAGCTGTACAAAGCCGGGTTGTCTTACCGGAAGATGTCGCCGGTAGATTGGTGTCCAAACTGCAACACCACCCTGGCACGCGAACAGGTCTGGGGTGAAGACCGTCATTGTGAACGCTGCGGCACCCCTGTAATAAAGAAAAATCTTGAGCAGTGGTTCTTCAAGACAACTGCTTATGCGGAAGAATTGCTTTCCTACGAGACGATAGATTGGCCGGAACGGGTTCAGACTTTGCAAAAAAATTGGATTGGCCGTTCGGAGGGAGCCGCAGTTTATTTCCAGACAGAACAGGGCGATACCCTGGAAGTCTTTACAACTCGCCCGGATACGCTGTACGGCGCTACGTTTATGGTGCTGGCTCCGGAACATCCTTTGGTAGGGAAGCTGACCACCTCTGAACAAAAAGCAGCAGTAGAGGAATATATCCAGCAGACGCTGCGCCAATCCGATATTCAACGAGAGGCGTCTGATAAGGAAAAAACGGGTGTGTTCACTGGCGGTTATGCAATTAACCCGTTAAATGGTGCCCGTATCCCGGTCTGGATTGCTGATTATGTTTTGATGACCTACGGAACCGGTGCGATTATGGCGGTTCCGGCACATGATGAACGCGATTTCGCGTTTGCGCTGAAGTTTGGGCTGCCGATTATTCCGGTCATTGGTCGTATTGACGGTCTGGCTAAATCCTTTGCGATAGCAAAATCCATGCGGGAAGGATTCACCGAGGCGTTAGATGCTGCCAAAATCTCTTATAAAGCGGAAGAATCCGGTGTCTATATTACTTTGTCGGCTGATCAGGTCGATGCCTATCTAAAAATCGCTAACGAATATTTAAATACAGGCTATTGGAATGAAGTCGTTGGCGCACGCTGGGTCTATTTATTCGATAACGGAATCTGGGAGTGGTCTTCACCTGAAATGGAGGCTCGCATCCTGGCACGCTGTAAAGAGATGGAGCCAGGTGTGCGGTCAGCGCGCACATTAATGGAAATGTTGTGGACTTGTGCTTTTTATCGGGATGCATTATTCCACGCTGAATATGGGCCGATGATTAATTCGGGCGAATTTACCGGTACGCCTGGCGATGTTGCCAAGAAAACCGTTACAGAATGGTTGGAGCGTAACAATAAAGGAAAGTACACGCTCAATTATCGTTTGCGTGATTGGTTAATCTCGCGACAGCGCTATTGGGGCGCACCCATTCCGATGATCTACTGCCCATCTTGCGGCGTTGTACCAACACCTGATGATCAACTGCCTGTGCTGCTGCCGGATGATGTGGAATGGAAACCGACTGGCGAAAGCCCGCTCAAGCTGCATCCTACCTGGCGGTTTACAACCTGCCCGAAATGCGGCGGTCAGGCTGAGCGCGAAACGGATACGATGGATACCTTTATGTGCTCTTCCTGGTACCATTTGCGCTACCTCAGTCCCTGGTATAACGAAGGCCCATTTGATCCGGTTGAATATAACTATTGGATGCCTGTGGATACCTACACCGGCGGGATCGAGCATGCCAATATGCATCTGATTTATACACGCTTCTTCCATAAAGCTTGCCGGGATATGGGTGTAACCCGTGATGTTGAGCCAATGTTACAACTCCGCAATCAGGGCATGGTATTGGGCGAAGACTCTGAAAAAATGTCAAAATCACGCGGTAATGTGGTGGCTCCCGATGACCTGGTGTCGGCATATGGCGCGGATGCAGTGCGGGCATACTTAACATTCTTTGCTCGTTGGGATCAAGGTGGTCCCTGGTCTGGCGGTGGAATCGAAGGCGTTTCGCGTTGGCTGCGCCGGACATGGAATATGATTCTCGAACCTGCTCAAGGTGGCGCAGAGGAAACAGTTCTGCGCAATTTACGGCGCAAAGTCCACCAGACGCTGCGTGCTGTAACGCGTGACTATAAGGAATTTGAATTTAACACGATTGTGTCTGCCTTGATGGAGCTGTTGAATGAAATGGTTCGTGCCAAGTCACAAGGCGCGTACGGCTCGGATGCCTGGAATGAAAGTGTCGATATTTATTTGCGTATGCTGGCTCCGGTTTGCCCGCATGTCACCGAAGAGTTATGGCAGCAATTAGGAAAACCGTATTCCATTCATACCCAGCGTTGGCCGGAAGTCGATGAAGCTGCCGCCGCTGATGATGAAATCACCCTGGTGGTACAAGTTAACGGCAAGCTGCGCGATCGGATTAACGTACCGGCGGGTATTTCCGCTGATGATGCGAAAGCACGGGCATTAAACAGCGAAGCGGTTGTGAAATACCTGGAAGGGAAAACCCCGCGCCAGGTGATCTATGTGCCTGGGCGGCTAGTCAATATCGTTTTATAGCCAATTTCTATCCGGCGAGGAAACTCGCAGCGGTGTCCGGATATGCCAGGCCAGCCGAATCGCCATCGTGCTGGCCTGGTGATTTAATTCTTACGGGTGAGCAAAATTTAAGGTGTAATAACCGCCATAGGCACTGGATGGATTGTAAGCATACCCAATGCCAATTTCTGTGACTTTGGTGCTGAGAATATTATTCCGATGAACAGCACTGTTCATCCACCATTCAAATGCGCCCTGGGCTGTACCGCCAAAATCTGGGCTGCCTGCATAAATGTTTTCTGAAGTGTAGGTGGCATTGTATCCCTGGGTT
>JAJUJY010000259.1 GCA_029265085.1 Chloroflexota bacterium | reverse complement strand
TAGGCTGAATTTTCTGGCTGATCTGGGATTGCGGGCAGCGGACCCCGGAGTCCAAGCCGTCCTTGAGCGGGTGATGGCCCATGTCTCTGAGCAGGGGCCTTTCCAACTGCCGATGAATATTTCAGCGGGGCACGGCGGCAGCGGTACAGATACCTGGGCTTGGGCGCTGTGCGATGCGCCGCTGCTGTTATATCCATTGGTCAAAATGGGATTGGGGGATCACCCCCAGGTGCAAAAAGCGCTGGATTTTTTGTTAGGGTTGGTACGGGGAAATGGTTGGCCGTGTGCTGTATCCCCTGAATTGGGCAATTTTCGCGGGCCGGGACGCAAGGATGATCCCTGCCCGTATGCCAATCTGGCAATGTTGAAATTGATCGGCCAGGTTGAAGACTTGCGTGAAATTCCGGAAGCACAAATCGGGATCAATACCTTGTTGACTTTGTGGGAACAGCGCAGCGAGCAGCATCCCTACATTTTTTACATGGGGACGGATTTCTGTAAATTGAAAGCGCCGTTGGTCTGGTACGATATTTTGCATGTCCTGGATGTGCTTTCATGCTTCCCGGCCTGGAGAGATGATCCGCGTCTGACGGATATGATTGGGATTGTGTTAGAAAAGGCAGATGCTGAGGGCCGTTTTACCGCTGAATCAATCTGGACACCCTGGAAAGAATGGGAATTTGGACAGAAGAAAGTTCCCTCGCGCTGGATCACTTTGCTGGTGTATCGAGTGATGGACCGGTTAGCTTAATGTTTGATGAGATTTAACCTTAATTATAAAAACTATGATATACTCACACCTTGTGTCCAGAAATGGACTGGTAAGTAACTGGGAATTGTTTTGATCTGTTCCGAATGATTGCCCGACGGTTGCTGTTCGGGCTTTTTTCTTGCCTGAGCGTCCCTCCGTGAGGCGGGCCGGGCTGGTTAGTGAAATCCTTGGGATCGATTCGGCGGCATCAAAACGGTTCAATCTTTATAGGAGTTTTGATGACAACCGAATTTACCCAATTTAACCTGCGCCCTGAGCTGGAGCAGGCTGTAGTCGATCTTGGCTACGTCACCCCCACCCCCATTCAATCTGCCATGATTCCGGTCATGGTAACCGGTATCGATGTGATCGGTCAGGCGCAAACCGGCACCGGCAAAACGGCTGCTTTTGCGTTACCCATCTTAAACAATCTGCAATCAAATAGCGGCGATGTGCAGGCTCTGGTGCTTGTCCCCACTCGCGAACTGGCTATCCAGGTCGCCGGTGCATTTTCTGATTACAGTAAGCACCTTGGTACACGGGTCTTGGCTGTGTATGGCGGCCAATCCTACGGGCTGCAAATTTCCAAGCTAAGGCGTGGAATTGATATTGTGGTTGGTACCCCGGGACGCTTGATTGATTTAATGCAAAAAGGCGTATTGGATATCAGCGCAGTGCGCACGGTAGTGCTGGATGAAGCGGACGAGATGCTGAGCATGGGCTTTATTGAGGATATGGAAACAATCCTTGCTGAAACCCCCGCGGAACGCCAGACGGCGCTCTTTTCCGCGACCATGCCGCCTGAAATTCGCAACCTTGCTGATCGCTACATGAACTCACCCAAGACGATTGCTGTACAGCGCGAACAGGTGACTGTGGATACAATCACGCAGCGTTATTACCTGGTCAATCGTGAAGATAAGACTGCTGCGCTGACACGCTTATTTGAGGTGGAAGAGATCACCAGCGCGTTAATCTTTGCCCGCACCCGTATGGGAACGGATGAACTGGCTGCTGAACTGGCTTCACGCGGTTTTCCTGCTGAAGCATTAAACGGTGACTTGAGTCAGGATGCGCGCGAGCGGACGATGAGCCGCTTCCGCCAGGGGCAATTGACTGTGCTGGTGGCAACCGATATTGCTGCCCGCGGTCTGGATATTGATGGTATTTCCCATGTTTTCAATTATGATTTACCGGATGATCCCGAGGTTTACGTGCACCGGATTGGCCGGACTGGCCGGGCAGGCAAATCTGGCATCGCCATTAGTTTGTGTACTCCGGGCGAGAAACGCCGCCTGCGTGAGATCGAAGCCTTTACGCGCAAGCGTTTGGAGCGCGGTACATTACCGACCGAAGATGAAATCCGGACCGGTCGTGAGGCTAAACTGGTGAATCAGTTACAGGTCTGGTTGCAGCGCGGACGCTGCCGGAAAGAACGCGAACTGGCCGAAAAGCTGGTTGAGAATGGTTTTGATCCGATGGATATTGCAGCCGCAGCGATCAAGATTGTCCGTGGAGAAGAAAAACAGCGCCCGATTGCTCCGGTTACCGAGGTAATGGATTATTCACGCCCAACACGTGAATTTGGCCGCGACCGTCCGCGTGGCCGGGATTGGGGCCGTGATCAGGAACGAGGCCGTGAATTTGATCGAGAGCGCGGCCGCGGGCGTGAGAGTGACCGCAGCGAGCGCAGCCCGCGTTGGGCACAGTCCAGCCGGGAACCCGGTATGGTCCGCTTGAGCCTGGACACAGGCAAAGAACACGGTGTGCGTCCCAATGATATTGTTGGCGCAATTGCTTTCTTTGCAGATATCCCGGGCAGCGCGATTGGGAAAATCCAGATCCAGGACAGCCGCTCTCTGGTGGATGTGCCGGAAGAATTTGTGCCGAAAGTGCTGGCAAAAACGGGAACCGTAAAAATTCGCCGTCAGGTCATCAACGTCCAGCGCGCGTAATCACACCAATAAGCATGATCAATCCCTCGGAGATAATATTCTCCGGGGGATTTTTTTATGTTTTATTCTTAAACTTCTCATAAGGTCATCCTAATTCATACTTAAGGACAAAGCGCTCGCGGGTATTATAAAATCTAAAAATAAAATGATTAGCTATGGCTAACACCAGGGTTAGTTTCTGAAAAAGAACAGGAGCAAGAACAAAGGAAGGATACAACATGAACCTTTCATGGAGGCGGATACTCTATGTGCTTTTTGTAGCACTTGTTGCTGTGGGGGTAGGATTGTTAGGAGCGGCCGCAGGGGGATTTGCAGTTTACCAGGGGCTTAAAGGGCAAATTGATAAGAACAATTTACCCGATGTAGTCGTGGACCCAGGCCAAATCGCTGATCAAACAAAAAACAGTGATTCTCCGGCAATTCCTGCTGGTTCAAAAATTGAGATTGAAACAACTGAAATTGAAACAGCGATCACTCAAGCCGTGGATCTTGTAGGCCAGGCAGTTGTTACTGTTGTTGGACAGGCAAATATCTATGGCGATCTCTCTAGTGGTAGTGGTGTGATTATTACAGAGGATGGATATATCTTAACCAACCATCATGTAATTGAAGATACGGATCAAGTAAATATTATTTTGGCCAATGGTGACCAATTACCTGCTCAAATTGTGGGGTCTGATCCCTTTTCAGATTTGGCTGTATTAAAGACAGAGGGACCCGTGCCAGCAGTAGCACAATTAGGAAATTCAGACTCGCTAAAACCGGGAGAATCGGTCATCGCGATTGGTTCGCCATTAGGTGATTTCAAGAATACCGTCACGGCAGGGGTAATCAGTGCGACCGGCCGCAGCCTGGATTCAGGCCGAGGGTATCTACTTGAAAACATGATACAAACAGATGCAGCGATTAATCAGGGAAATTCGGGTGGGCCTTTAGTGAACCTGGCAGGCCAGGTGGTTGGATTGAATACAATGATTGTGCGCGGCAGCGGAACCGGGACTGTCGTCGAGGGGCTTGGGTTTGCGGTGCCATCCAATACCATCCAGGCGGTTGCCAGCAATATCATTGAAAATGGTTATGTTGCCCGGCCGTATCTTGGGATTCGCTACCAGTGGATTGATCCGAATATGGCTTATCGTTACAATCTGCCGGTAGAATTTGGCCTGTATGTGGCTCAGGTGAATACCAATAGCCCGGCTGAAAAGGCGGGAGTGCAAGAAGGAGATATCATCACATATATTGGTGAAACACCCTTGGATAGCGATCATCCATTTGCCAATGCGCTGTATAAATATACCCCTGGTGAAACAGTTACCTTAACCATTCAGCGCGGTAACCAGCAAATCGAACTGCCGGTAACGCTTGAAGAGAGTAAGCAGTAAGTACTGGCTGAACTTAGCAATTAAATATCCTTTGCCTTGGGATCATCTTCAAAACGACCCGAAGAAAATCAGTTATCTTCGGGTTGTTTTGTGCTAGGATTATTCCATTCCCTTCATTCTTATCTTGGAAAAAAAGATGAATATTACCCAGGTACATTCCCCAGCCGAGTTGAAAGCGTTTATTCATTTCCCCTATCGGTTTTATCAAAACGATCCTGTTTGGGTTCCGCCATTAAAAGATGAATTGGCCGGACAGTTTGACGCCGTGCGCAACCCATTTTTGC
>JAJUJY010000092.1 GCA_029265085.1 Chloroflexota bacterium | reverse complement strand
GGCATTCCATAAGAGATGATTGGCAGCTGATTGATGATTAAAACAGCCACGCCAACAAAGAACCATTCAGACAGATTTCGAAAGAATACTGCAACTGCCAGGCTAAACATGGTCATTAGTGAGCTAGATAAAAGAATTAATAGCAATACCAATCCATAATTTACCTTAAGCCCAAAAGCAACCAGCAAGATCGGGAGGCCATACGCAAGGCTCAACGTAAAAAACAAGGCGTTCTTTGAAAAGATATAATTCAAAGCACCACTTGGTGTTACACGATAAGCCCTCATTGTTCCTTCTTGTTTTTCCTGGAACATCATCACAGCGGCAATTAAAAACCCTAACAAAACAACCTCAAACACAATCACTATCGGAATAAATTTCACATTGAATGCGATTGGTTCGGATATAGGCCGCAGGAATTCTACCGGGAGTTTTTCAGAAGAAACATCCCGCATCGCTAGAATTACTTGATCCAAAGATACTTTCAATAAATGGATATTTTCTTCTGCCACAGCATTTTTTGTGATGATTTCAAATACCGGTGAATTTTTACCACCTTTGAAAATCACTCCTACTTTGTTAGGCTGCTTTTCTAGCGCACGGAAAAAATCCGTTTCATTGGTGTAAACCACACCATTACTAATTCCTTTTTCTGCCAGGAAATTTGCTAACTCTTGATTTGAGGTTGTATCTAAGATCACTTCATTATGGACCACAACTTGTTTCGGCAAGAAGATTACCAATGCAAGCATAATTACCAGCAGCAAACCGGTAATTAGTACGTGGCCACTGCGATAAGCCAGGATTAAGTCCTGGAAGTAAGTAGCAATAAACCGCTTCATGACAGCCCTCGACCCGTAAATTTAATAAATATCTGTTCCAGGGTCGCTTCTTGGGTATGAATGGTTTGAATGGTTTGTCGCTGAACCAATTCCGAAAATGCCTGATGGTCTTCTGCCCGATCCAAGAAATAGATCCTGGATTCAACTTTCCCATTGGAACCAAATTCGACCTTAACAGACCGTTCTCCATGCAGCAACTTTAAATTTCTTGGGGTGTCCATCGCTGCAATTTTGCCGTCATTCAAAAATGCTACCCGATCGCATAATTCGTCCGCAATCGTCATATTGTGTGTGGTCAAAAAGATCGTGCACCCTTCATTTTTCTTTTGCAAAATCAAATCCTTGATCACACCGGCTGTATTGGGATCCAGACCAGAAGTTGGTTCATCCAGGAACAACATTTTTGGATTATTAATTAATGAACGGGCGAAAACTAAGCGCTGGCGCATTCCTTTTGAATATGCACTCACCTTTCGATGTACTGCTTCCGTTAATTGAACTGCCTCCAGTAATTTAACCGGATCTAATGTCGGCACATCAAACAATCCTGCGTAAAACTTTAGATTCTCATATCCGGTTAACCGGCTATAGAGATTAGGATGCTCAAAAGAAACTCCCAATTGGTTAAAAAAGCGCGTGTCCAATTGGCGAATAGAAACCCCGCTATAGGTAACATCCCCTTTTTGAATTGGCAGCAAACCAGTTAAGATGTTTTGAACGGTGCTTTTTCCAGCCCCGCTGGGTCCAAGAAATCCAAAGATTTCGCCTTGCTGAATCTCAAAACTTACTTCTTGAACAGCATATTTGCCTTTGCCTTCATAGTCATGAAATAAACGATTTACAGTTAACATCCTATTTCTCCAAAGATCAACGTGGAGCCAATCCACGCTGCAGAATATCGATTAGCTGGCCAGTTAATTCCTCAACTGGAATTTGCTGGATTCCGATTTCACCACGAGCAAGTGATAATGGATCTACAGATGCCCGATCCATAAGATAACGCCCGAACTCATTAAATATGGTACTTAGAAGAAAAACCGCCAACCCACGATCTATCCGAGGATCGATCACCCCTTGTTGGATACCCATCTCAACAAGGCTGGCATAATAATCCATAGCCATTTTTCTTAACTGGGTAAAGGGATCGTCTCCAAAAGGGCGGTCTCCAAATAATGCACGATAAGCCACCTGAGCCAACAAGGGGGTAGATAATTCAAATTGTGTCCCTTCCTGAATCAGCCATCGCAAAAAGTCAAACAAGCTCATGTTAGGGTCAGGTGGTGGATGGCTTGCCAGGAATTGCTTTTTCTCATCACCTGCCAGTTGGATCAAATAAAGATATAAATCTTTCTTATCCTCAAAATATTGGTACAAACTCCCCTTTGCGATTCCCGCACGGTTCACAATATTAGAGATTGAAGCATTCTGATAATCATTTTGAGCGAACTCCTCAATAGCGAGGTTGATTAATAGTTGCCTTTTTTCTTCCGGCAAATTAAAAAATGTTGGTTTTGGCACCTTTCCTCCAGTATGACCGATCAGTCATATGACCGACCAGTCACATTAAAACAAATATTGGCTTCTTTGTCAAGAGGGTTGGTGTACTATTTCAAAAATTCAGCATGATCCGTCCCCCATGAACCACTGCTCACCTAGAAGTTTGCAATTATTGACCGGTAAATTCGCATATAATACTAAAGACCATTCCAAATAAGGATATTAAAATTGCCCGCTACGATTAAAGATGTTGCTCGCATTGCCAACTGCTCCATAAAAACAGTCTCCAGGGTAATCAACAACGAACCTCACGTGACCCCGGAGTTACGCGACCGCGTTATGGCGGCGGTACGCTCTGTCGGGTATGCACCCAACCTGGCTGCAAGAAGCCTGGTGCAAAAAAAGTCGTACATGATATGTATTTTGATGTATCCCGGCTTTCACCAGGCCGCATCGGCAATTCTTTCTCGCGTCATGGACATTACATATGATGAAAATTATGAGATTCTGATCCAACCATATTTTCCTTTAAACAAACGATCTCGAAACAAATTGGTTAACCTGGTTACTGAACATCGCATGGAAGGGTTTATCAGCACACCGCCCTGTGATGCCGATGAATTTTTGACGGATCTCCTCTCGACTTATAAAGTACCACTCGTTCAAATTGATCCAATGGACCAATCCAATGCCCGTTTTTATGTTGCAGGTGACAATTTCAATGGATCGTTCACTGCGACTGAGCACTTGATCCACCTGGGGCATAAACAAATTGGATTTTTCATGGGGCCTAGAAATATGCGCTCAAGTTTTGAGCGACTTAAAGGATATCAGGCTGCCATGCAAAAACATGGTTTACCAATCCATCCGGACATGATCGAAAACACCGAGTTTACCTTTGACGGGGGATATACAGCCTTAAAACTAATGCTCCAACGGGAAAATACACCCAGCGCTATTTTTGCCGGAAGCGATGATGCGGCTTACGGTGCGCTGTACGCCCTGCACGAATTAGGGGTACAGGTTCCTGAGCAGATGTCAATTTGCGGGTACGACGACTTAGCACTATCCAAATTGATCTGGCCAGGGTTGACAACCATTCGCCAACCTGTGGACGAAATGATAGCAATGGCTACGCGCAACCTGTTTGACGTTCTAAAAGGCGAAATGCCCAATAATCCGCAGATTATTCTTAGTCCACAGCTTGTAGTTCGCGGAACTACCGCCCCGCCAGCTCGAATTGGTTAATTTGTGACCTAACCCTGGAGTTTATAGGTATATTTTACATTGACAACGTTGTCATTTGTTGCTATAAATATACATATCCCCAATCCCAGGAGTTATTCCATGTCCCTGCCCACCCAAAAACGAGTTGGTTTAAATGGTAAAGAATTAGTACTCAAGACACTGCGCCACGAGCCAGTTCCAGCCATTCCGTGGGTTCCCTTTGCTGGTGTTCATGTCGGAAAACTAAAGGGGTATTCCGCCCGGCAAGTTCTCACCAATGGTGATCTTTTATTGGATGCCTTAGTAGAAGCCAACCGGCTTTACACTCCCGATGGCCAACCGGTAATTTTCGACCTGCAAGTTGAAGCGGAAATTTTAGGTTGCCAGCTCGTTTGGGCAGAGGATTCACCCCCGTCCGTAGCCACCCATCCCCTTCAGGGGCAATCTGAGATTCCAACCCATATTCCGCAACCTGACGAAGGCCGTCTTCCATTAATTCTGGATGTCATGCACAAATTTAAATCTAAGGTAGGCGAACATACCGCTTTGTACGGCTTAATTACAGGTCCTTTTACCCTGGCTTCCCATTTGCGCGGTACGGATGTATTCATGGATATGATCGACCAGCCGGAATATGTTTCCAATTTATTAAGGTACACCCTGCAAGTTGCCAAACAAATGGCAGGCTATTACCTGGACGGAAAGATGGACATTATCGCCGTGGTTGATCCGGTAATCTCACAGATATCTCCCAGAGCTTTTAAAAAGTTTATGCTGCCGGTGTTTTCCGAATTATTTACATTTATTCGCGAGAAAGGTGCGTTATCGGCATTTTTTGTCTGTGGTGATGCAACCAAGAACCTGGAAGGTATGTGCCAATCGGGGCCAGACTGCATTGCAGTTGATGAAAATATCAACATGGTTACCGCCAAACAAATCACCAACCAGTACAACGTAACCCTGGAAGGGAATATCCCGCTCACGACCTGCATGCTTTTTGGCAGTCAGCAAGACAACATGCAGATTGTCCTTTCGCTGTTGGACAACCTGGATCACCATAACCTGATTATTTCACCAGGTTGTGATATGCCGTACGCCACTCCGGTAGAAAATGTCATCGGTGCTGGTGAAGCCATCCGGGATCCAGAACGCGCTCGATTGATCCTGGCAAATTACAAAGCCGAAGAAATGGATTTATCCACAATTGTAATTCCGGATTACCCCAACCTGACCCGCCCATTGATGGAGGTTTTCACCCTGGATTCAGCAGCCTGTGCCGCGTGCAGCTATATGATGGCTGCTGCCAACCGCACCGCCGAGACCCTGGTTGGTCAGGTCGATGTGGTGGAATACAAAATTACCCAACCCGAAAACGTTGCCCGGTTAATGAAAATGGGAATCAAAAACTTGCCAGCCATCGTTATCAATGGTGAACTGAAATTCAGTTCTTTGATCCCAAGCCAGCAAGAATTAATTGCAGCCATTGAGCCGCATCTCAAAAAATAAGCCCTGAGGGTAACATATGCAAATCCATCTGGTTGGTGGTTTTTTGGGCAGCGGGAAAACTACCTCCATCATCTCTGCTGCCCGTCATATAATGGCAGAAGGTCAGAGCGTTGGAATTATCACCAACGATCAGGGGAAATACCTGGTCGATACAGGTTTTTTCCATAGTGCTGATTTGCCAACCGTAGAAGTTACAGGGGGGTGCTTTTGCTGCAATTATGACGATTTAAACATACGCATTGATGATTTAATTTCATCTTTTAGTCCTTCCGTCATTTTTGCAGAATCAGTGGGTTCTTGTGCAGATATCGTCGCTACGGTCGTCCGGCCGCTTCTTCAATTACGCAAAGCCGGGCTTGGACCGCTCAGTTTTTCGGTTTTTACAGACAGCCGCCTGCTCCGGCTGCGATTGATGGACGAGGTGCTTCCATTTAGCGATGATGTCCTGTATATCTTTGACAAGCAAATTGAAGAGGCAAATCTATTGGTGATTAACAAAATAGATTTACTCTCAGAAATTCAGCTTGCTGAAATCAGCCGCCTTGTGCAAGAACATTACCCGGACAAAAAGGTCATCTATCAAAACGCGCTATCGAAAAATGGCACCAAAAATTGGATTGATTTATTGGCTGCAGAGAAATACCAACCTGTACCCACCTCGCCTGAGATTGACTATCAGCGGTATGGTCACGGTGAAGCACAATTAGCCTGGCTGGACGAACAAATCCAAATCGATCTTTCAAGCACACAAACCGGACGCGGCATCTTCATCCATTTTGTAACCACTTTACAGACTGCTCTCCACACATCAAATGCAGCCATAGGCCACTTGAAATTCTTGGTTCATCATGATGGGAATCCATACAAACTAAGTATTCCTACCCTGGTAGAACCCGGATTAATAGATCAAATCCCTGAATTCCATGGAAATAAGATCAACATCCTGATCAATGCACGAGTAGAAATGCCTGCTGAACAATTACGCACCCTGGTGCATGAAACCCTTGCAAGATGTGGAATAAAATGGGAAGAACGGCATACCGATGCTTTTCATCCCCCGCAGCCTCATCCCCCCTACCGCATCACATAGGTTGTTCAGATTCAAAAAAGTAGTTATTCCTTAAATGAAATCCATCCTGGCGGGTAGAAACCAGGATGGATTTTAAGGAGGAAAGAAGAATTACAAATGAATCGGCTGCCCATCTGCACCATGAGCCGCTTCCATCAGCGTTTCACTCAATGTTGGGTGCGCATGGACATTTAAGATAATTTCCTCAATTGGCAATCCAGCATTTGCAGCCAGGGTGAGTTCTGGGAGCAATTCTGAGACCTCCGGGCCAACCATGTGAGCACCTAATATTTTCCCGTTGGCAGCATCTGTCAGGATTTTGACAAAACCACTTGATTCCGCCAACCCCAATGCCTTTCCATTGGCCAGGAAGGGAAATTTTCCGATTTTATAGGGGAGCCCTTTTTCTTTTAATTGGCTTTCTGTAAAACCAAAAGAGGCAACCTGCGGGCGGCAATATGTGGCTCGCGGCATCATCGGATAATCCAATGCACGAGTTTCTTTTCCGGCAATTGTGTCAGCACAAATCAACCCCATTGCAGAGGCCACATGAGCTAACATCAATTTTCCGGTCACATCCCCAATAGCCCAAACGCCAGGGATATTGGTAGCCATTTTGTCATTTACCTGGATTGCTCCACGCTCGTTCATAGCAACACCCAGATTCTCCAAACCGAACCCGCGGCTGTTGGGGCGAAAACCAATCGAGACCAATGCCTGCTCTGCCTGAAGTTCAATTTCACCTTGCTCATTGCGAACGTGCACGGTGACACCCGTTTCGGTTGTATCAATCCCTTGCACCTTTGTACCGGTTAAAATTTGAATCCCCTGCCGGGTCAAGTTTTTGGTCAGTTCTTCGCTGACTTCTGCATCTTCCAGGGGCAAGATATGCGGAAGCATCTCGACCAGGGTTACTTTTGCCCCATAAGAATTCCAAACAGTTGCAAACTCAACGCCAATAGCTCCAGCACCAATAATTACAACAGATGCAGGTAAAGTTGGCTGCAAAATCGCGCTGAGATAATTCAAAATTCGTTTCCCATCCACATTGACACCAGGAATGGAAATGGGCGATGCCCCTGTGGCAATAACAATATTCTTCGCCTGGAGTTGATCTGTGCGTCCGTCATTGTAAGAAACAGCAATTTGACCAGCAGAGATCAATTCAGCAGTTCCCATATGAACATCAATATGATTCTTTTTCATCAAAAAACCAATCCCTTTGGTCAGGCGGTCAGAAACCTGCCGGGATCGTTTTACCGCCGACCCAAAATCAAGGGATAGATTATCAAAGGATGCGCCAAATTCACGCGCTCTTTCTCGTAAAGAATGGGCAAATTCCGCATTTTTTAACAACGCTTTCGATGGAATACACCCTACGTTCAGGCAAACACCTCCCAACCACTGCTTATCAACAATGGCTGTTTTTAGCCCAGCCTGCGCAGACCGGATTGCGCAAACATACCCGCCAGGTCCAGCCCCAACCACAACGACATCATACGTCTCCATGCATTGCTCCTTCGTACACTTTCCATGTAAAAATATTTAGTATCGAAATTTCCGGGCAGCCTGGTACATTGCATCCAAATGGGCAAAGGGAGTGTGCGGAGCAAGATTATTTCCTTCTCTCAATACAAACCTTCCGCCTTCGCACACACCGGAAAATAAAATCTCATCAACACGCTTTTGAATGGCTTCCACCGGGCCATTTTGCAAAAGCATGATATCCGGGCCGCCGTGCAGCAGCACTTCAGGGCCTAGTGATTTTCGCAAAGCCCCAAAATCCACCGGAAAACCCGTTTCAAATTCATACACACCCAATTCTTCTTTCAGCGTTTTGAAATGCCGGGTTGCATCACCGCACAAATGGATTTTGATCTTTTCCGCTGTCGTCAGTCCGACCTTCAATTTTTTATACACCGGAACCATAAATTCCTTCATCTGGCGGTTGGATATCAACATCAATTCATCATCGGCGAAAAACATGTCTGGAGCGATTTCAGCCGCGCCAAAAAACCGGTTATGAGCCTGGACACGAGCAATCACCCCTTCAGTTACATAATCCAATAGTTGCCGAACATAATCCGGATCATCATACAAATCGGTTAATAACTCGTTCCCTCGCAGCGCATACGCGATGGTTAACGGTCCTTCTGTATAATGACCAAACATATCCAACTCAATCGGCCGTCCTAAATATTCCGGTTCACGCTGGATCAGCTCTTTCATTTCAGCATAGATACGATGTGCCTCTTTGTAATATCCACCTATCAATGGATCGGGGAGTCCCTGGTCAAAGAGAAGGTTTTTCTTGTCCCCTTCTAAAATAGGTTTTGTATCAGGGACCTGATCGGGGAAAAAGATCACAGGTGCGCCAAAATACGCGGCTTCATCATAGGTCTGTAAATCCACTTTGACAACAAATTTTTCCGGTAACCCAATTTGATCATCACAGTACGGAGCAATCTTTTCAGACCGCCAAACCGCTGCTTTTAACTGCATTTCCAGCATCGACCGGGCATCTCTGGAATATTGTTCAAAATTGATCCGCAGCCCCGGGTTTAAATCGTCATTCAAAATAAAAAATTGGGTAGCAGTTCCTAAATGAACAGGCGGGCGGATTGGCTTGCCATCATGGAAAGCCTTCCATACTGCCCGAGCTTCTTCATTATGTTGTTCAATATCAGGCAAATTGGCCGTCATATTAACTCCTAATTAATTCCGAAGTTCCAATACAGCGTGCAGCATGGCAAAATAATTCTCGTCCGGCACATAGTCAGGCACCGAGTTACCTGTTCCCAGGGCATACCCACCTCTTTCTGCGGTTTGCTGCAATAATCCTTTAGCACGGGTATAAACTTCCTCCGGGGTAGCACGGCACATGAAGTCCACATCAATTCCGCCCAGGATTGCAAAATGATCATGATAACGTTCATAGGCTTCTTCTACGGGAAGAATAGCGTCTTCATACGAATGACGGGCATCGATACCAATATCTTTCAGATCCTCGATAATCCGCTCGAAATGGCCGCAGGAATGCAGAATGAGCGGTTTTCCGGCGGCATGCACAACATTTACGATTTGTTTATGCCAGGGAAAAACATACTGCCGCATTTGGCGTGGTGATAACATGGTTTGAGTCTTAAATCCCCAGTCGTCATTGGAAATACACGCGCCAACACCGGAATAGCGCGCAACACATTCATAGTATCGAACCATACGGCTGCCCACCTGCTCAAAAACAGCTGCCACCAGCTTTGGATCATCTGCCAGCCAGTAACAAAGGGTTTCATAGCCAACCAGCTCGATGACATTCTCCAATACACCGCCAGGACCATGAACGATGATCTTCATTCCATCTGGCAGGTTGTTTTCTAAAGCGTCCAGAATCGCATAATCTGCTTTTTCCGGGTCAGGCCAGGGGTAAGCCTCGTAAGACGCCCAATCTTGAATCATCGCACCTTCGTTAATAGATACTGTGCGAGCTTCATAAGTTCGGTTGGATGGAAATTTAAAATTTGGAATTCGCACGGTGCCATAATCATAACCAGCCCGGCGATATGCTTCCATCCGAAGTGTTTGCGCCAATACGGAATCTGAATATGCCAATCCATCCACTTCATCAGTTGTACCATTGCTGTTTTCCTTCAACCTGGCCTTTGCCCCCGGTACAAGTTTCTCGTAAACTCTTTCGTTTAGGAAAAACTCAAATAATGTCGGACGCTGCGGCCTTTCTCTTCGGATAACCGCCAGCAGATTGTTAAAATCGGGGTTACCCGGCAGTGGTAAATTATTCCAGTTCGCCATAGCTTCTTTTTTGACTCACTTTCATTAGGATTGTTTTTTTAAACACAAGTTGTAGAGCATGAGATGAATCTGGTTTATGGGCAAAGACAAAAGGACCATTGAAAAAATTGATCTTCCAAAAGATTTTCCAGAGAATTTCCGCTATGCCAACTCAAAAATCAAGGTTGATGGTTTCCTGCCATCAAGGATCACTTTTTGACCGCCCGCAACCGTTGTGAGGGCTGCTGCATACCCGTTAACCACAACTGAAGCTGCTTGAACTCCATAGATAACAACCTCAACATCTCCTGGGGCTGCATCCACACCCACTTCCAATTGCTTCCCCGTACTGGCATATTGAACATGAATTTCCGGCTTATCCTCATCGAAAATCACCGTCTCACCAGAACCAGTTGGGACATATAATTCCAATGTCAGGGGATCGAGGGGTTTTTGGTCAACGTAATCCATTTCCGGACCAAGCGGCAAAATACTACCTTCCTTAACCCACAAGGGTAATTTTTCCAGGCTGGTGTGCACATTAAGCCACCGCTCCCCAGGAATTACCTCTTTCGTCCAATAATCCACCCAATTTCCCCTCGGCAGGTACACTTTTTGAGTGGAACCATCGGAAAGGGTTGGCGCGACCAAAAATACATCTCCAAACAAATATTCCAGGTCAATCCGCTGTACATTGGGATCGTCTTGATATTCCAATACCAACGGGCGAACCACCGGTAAAGAAGAGTGAGAAGACTGTACTGCCTGTGAATAGATATATGGCAGCAAGCGGTAGCGTAATTTCAAATATTTTCGTGCAATTTTTTCAGCTTCTTCACCGAATGTCCAGGGTTCACGCGGCTGTTTGCCATGCGCACGCGAATGCGATGAGAACACACCCACCTGCAGCCATCGAATATATGCGACCGTATCTTTTGGAAATCCTTCTTGAAGCGGTGCATCAAATGCACACGGAGAATAATCAAATCCGCCAATATCATGGCTGCAAAACGGCATACCAGACATGCCAAAACTGAGCAGCCCGCGCACTTGAGACGCCAGTTGGTCCACGCTGGAATAGCTATCACCGCCCCAATTGGTTGGATAACGCTGTGATCCTGCATAAGCTGACCGCCCCCATGTTAAACCGCGCCCAAAATAACGGCGCGTTAATTCAAATACTGCCTGGTTATAAATTAGGGGATACAGATTATGCATTTCCAATCCGCTGCGGCCGTCGGCATACATGGCATCAATCGGAGCTTGCTCCCCAAAGTCCGTTTTAAATACCGCTACCCCCATTGCTAACAATTGCTGCAATTTGTCCTGGTACCACGCTTTCGCTTCCGGATTGGTAAAATCTACTGCTGCCAACCCCACTCCTGAGAAGTCCTCTAAAACCGGTGCTGGTGAACCGTCAAGTGCTTTTACCAGGTAATCTTTTTCAGCGGCTTCCTGGTAGATAGGGCTGCCTTTGGGTAAATAAGCATGAATCCAAAGGCAGGTACGAACACCTTGTTTGCGTAAATCCCCCATCATCCCAACCGGATCTGGAAATTGAGTGGTATCCCATGTCAGGGTTGTCCAGGGACCTTGGCCCATCCACCAGGGATCCAGATGAATCACATCACATGGAAAATCGCGGGATCGCATCCCCTGAATTACCTCTTCAACCTCAGCTCGAGTTTTATATCCGCAGCGGCCAATCCAAAACCCAAACGACCACTTCGGTGGAACTGGAGCTTTTCCGGTCAGGTCAGTATATCGATTTATTAATTGCTTAAATGTGGGCCCATAAATCAAGAAATAATCCAGCTCCGTATCCATCACATGAAAAGAATACGAAATATTGGATTGGCTTCCCATTCGATACACAATTGGAAAGGAGCTGTGCACAAATATCCCATAACCTGCTGTGGTCATAAAAAACGGGATGTTTTTATAGGAACGGTAGCTGCTCACATTCCCAGAATCGATCGCCCAGGAACGGTGTTCCTGCCCCCATTTATCCAGTGAAGTGAACTTCTCCCCCAGCCCGTAAATAGATTCACCTGGACGAACTGCAATCGCTTCATGTACGGACAAATGAGAATCGCGGGAATATTCATAACCAATCGGATTCACTTCAAAACCAGGGCCATAAGCCCGGTCATCCACACGTTGGCGGAAGAAAGGAATTGAGTCGGCTTGCTGCAAATCAAAAGCAGATATTTGCCAGGGTTCTTTAACCACCTCTACACGTATCCGGTTGGTGTAAATCTCCAGGTGGTTTTCTCTTTCCACAACTTGAAAATCGACCTTTTGCCGGTCATCGATTACCAGCATGTCGCTTGCACGATTACGAAAACTGGTGGGGGACATTCGCAACCGAAGTACATCCTCGTAAATCACATCCAACCGGACCGCCACCTGGCCCGGATACCCCTCCGTATCCTCCCCATTCTCAATCGCACAGCAAAAATGAACGCCTCGCTGATCGATGGTATAACTCAACCACCGCCTGACCGCATGAGAAGGCTGGATGGCGTCCTTATAATGCAGGCCGCAAACAAACGATTCCCATTCAATAGGATTTTGCATCAAAAGTACTCCGAATATGAAATTTTAGAATAAAATGGGATCACCCTGCACAGGGATGTAGACACTGGGGCAGAGAGGCCAAGGCCGTCTATGTTTATTATTACTTAACAAAAGTTTACTGAATATTGACATATGTATTATAATGATTAAGGTTAATAATAGTCAAGAAACAAACTTGGCCCCCCTCCCACAAAAATGTTCTTAATTCAAACAACTTAAATCCAAGATTATTACTACTTCTTCGGAGGAAATAAAATGAGCCTATTGGATGATCTGCGGCAAAGTGTAATTGACGGCGATGCAGCCCAAACTGTCGAATTGGTCCAACAAGCATTGGATGAAACTGTTCCAGCAGAAAAAATACTCAACGATGGATTGGTTTCTGCGATGTCGGAAGTTGGTCAGCTGTTTGAAAGTGGAGAATTTTTCGTCCCGGAAATGCTGATCGCCGCCCGCGCCATGCAAAAAGGCCTGGCCCTTCTTAAACCCAGTCTGAAACAGGCGGATGTGAAACCGGCCGGAAAAGTTGCGATTGGGACTGTCAAAGGAGATTTGCACGATATTGGCAAAAACCTCGTTGCAATGATGCTGGAAGGTGGTGGATTTGAAATCGAAGACCTGGGCAGCGATGTTGCCGTAGAAAAATTTGTTGAAGCTGCCGCTAACGGCGCTCATATCATTGCGATGTCGGCCTTATTAACTACAACCATGGTAAATATCCAGGAAGTCATCAAGGGGATTGAAGCAGCTGGCTTGCGCAACAAGGTAAAAATTATGATCGGTGGTGCACCGGTCACTCAGCAATATGCAGATCAAATCGGCGCGGATGGGTTTGCCACAGATGCATCCCGAGCTGTCAGCCTGGCACATGCCTTAGTAAGTTAATCCTTATAGAGCATAAAACCGGTTCTTTAACAACCTCAGCAGACCGTTCCAGAGAAATTCTTTGGTTTGTTTTTGCTGAGGTTGTTTTTTATGGGCAGTTTCCAACTGATCCTCCCAAATATGCCAAATGTCATAATTGAATAAACGAACGTTAATTGTTACTATACACTTGTGTACTCGCAATCCTCTTTGCGAATATTGCTGCAGACAGCTTCATTGATTTCACGAAACCTGCATGCAGCATGCATTAGCCGCTTTCTCCTTCCCCCTACCACAACAGGCAATCAAATCAATGATCCCAAAACTTGCATTCCCCATCGAAAAATTAAAACTCGTTCCTTTGTATCGAGATGAGGTTGAATTAACCCAATCCAAGGTTAATTCGGAAGCTGCTCTGCCGCTTTCCAAAGTCAGTGCAGCGTATCATGACTTATATTTCCCCGCACCGCCTGAAAATCGCCCATACACCTTTGCTTCGATGGTCTTGTCATTAGATGGCAAAATGGCTTTCCAGGATAACCCGCAAGGACCCGTAGTCGCTTCAGCAAATCAAGTTGATCCATCTGGTGGGCTGACTGATTTTTGGATATTAAATGTTCTCCGCGCCCATGCAGACGCTATCATTGTTGGCGCGAAAACCCTCAAATCAGAACCGGACGTGGTTTTTTCCTGCTTCGATCCTGATTTGGTAGCAGAACGCAAAGAACGCCTTAGCAAAGACAAAGAATGTCCATTAAACATCATTGTTTCCCTCGACGGGCAAGATGTTCCTTTTGATCATTCCTTATTTTCCGAACCAGAAATTGACACATTAATCGCTACCTGCCAGGCAGGTGGAAAATATTTACAGGAACAATATGGAGAGGACACCCTCCTGATTGGACCTTACTTCTCAATTGATGAAATTCAACCGCGGGTCATTAAGGAGCAGGTTGAAGCAGGCCTGTCTGCAAGAAAAAAAGTGATTCTAATGACGGGCAAAGACAGCCCAGACGCGGTCGTTTTACTGTTTATCTTACGCCAGATCGGGATCAAACATTTACTAGTCGAATCCCCCACCTACACCTGGTTGTTGATGAAACAGCAAATGCTCGATGAATTTTTTATCAATTATTCCACACTGTTCATCGGCGGTCCAATTACACCCGGATATGCAAATGGCTTCTCATATCTTGACCATCCCCACTCAAAATTCCTGGTGATTTCAATCCACCAGAACAGCTTCTTATTTACCCGGCAAAAACTAATTTATGGTCTCACAGGGCAATAATCGGATCGCGACCAGAGGATAACACCATGCAAAAAGTTGATTTATGGATTAAACACGCCACCATCGTCACGATGAATCAGAACCTGGATATTTTATATAACCACTCGATCCTGGTAAACGGCAGTCAAATCATTGCAATTGAACCCGATACGCTTGCCATCGAAAAATATGAAGCATCAAAAGAAATCGATGCAACATACCAGTTTGCCTTTCCCGGTTTTATAAATACACACACACACCTCTTTCAAAATGGATTAAAAGGCCTGGGACGAGACAAACTTCTCCTGGATTGGTTAGACAGTTCCGTGCGAAAAGCGCTGCACGAGATTCGGTATGAAGATGTATATAACGCCGCAATGGCAGGCTGCATCGAGAACATTCGCAGCGGCGTCACCACGGTTTTGGATTATATGTACGCGCACGGCAGCCAGACCGGACTGGATGATGCAGTCGTCAAAGCTTTTGACGAAACCGGAATTCGCGGGATTTTAGGCCGCGCCCATACCAAGACCAATAACCTTCCCAAAGGCAGTGAATGCGCCGTTAATGAAACAGAGGATGATTTCTTTGCCGATGTGGACCGCTTGATGGCTGAAACAAAAGGCCATGAACGGATCACACTGGCACTGGCTCCAGGCATCATTTGGGACATGGGCGAACCTGGATACCGTAAAGTGCGCCAATACGCTGACCGGCACGGGATTCGCATTACCATGCACCTGGATGAAACCGAGGATGACGATGTTTATGCCTATAAAACCTACGGCGCCAGTTCTGTCGAAATTTTAGAGCGAAACGGCGTGTTGGGTGAAGATTTTATTGGTGTTCACCTCGTTCACCTGGATGAAAAAGACCTGGAAACATTTGAAAAATACAAAATTAAAGTATCCCACAACCCAATCTCCAACTTAATTCTGGCTGAGGGAATTGCTCCTATTCCGCAACTGCAAAAACGCGGCCTGGATATCAGCCTGGCAACTGATGGCGCGGCCAGCAACGATTCACAAAACATGCTGGAAGTGATTAAAACGACCGCCATCCTGCATAAATGTATCCATGAAGATGCCACCCTCTTGCCAGCACATCAAGTCTTAAAAATGGCGACCATCGATGGAGCGCGCGTGGTTGGGCGAGAAAAGGAAATCGGCTCGATCGAAGTTGGCAAAAAGGCTGACTTCTTCCTGATGAATCCACGCAATGCAGCCTGTGTACCTGTGGCTGACCCGATTGCCTCACTGGTATATTCCGCCAACCCCACCGCAATTGATACCGTTGTGATTCACGGTAAAGTAGTCATGGAAAAAGGGATTATTCAACTGGTTGACGAACAAACAGTACTGAACAACTTACAAGAATCAGCATATCGTTTGCGCCAGCGTGTTGGGCTTGGCAATGTACTTAATGGTCAATTCATCAATATAGGTCCTTTCCAGCAATAACCGGTTTGATAAAACAAAACCAGGAAAAGGTTCATGCTTCAATTCAATTTACCCAAACTTGCCACCGGTAATGATCAGCCCTTCTTATCCAAAAGTGAGTATGTGTACAACATCCTCAAAGAAAATATTGTGAATGGCTGCATGGAACGCGACAAAATCTACACAATTGTAGAAATCGCAGAGCAGTTAGGGGTCAGCCGGACTCCAGTCTGTGAGGCAGTCAAAATTCTTGGTTCACAAAATTACATTACCCTAAACCAGGGGGTTGGTTTCCGCCTGAAAGAATTAAGCCTGGATGAAATTCGAGAAAACCTGATTATTTCCGGAGCATTAGAAGAGGCGATGCTCAAAAAAATCATTGCCGATGGAAAAACACCCCCCGAAAGAATGGTTGAAGCGGTTAGCCAAAGCTGGGCGGCCATCCAAAACAGTGAACCGGAAGCGTACACCTACGCTTCGGCAAATTTTCACCGCTCGCTTTACGAGCTTTCCAACCTGCCGAAGCTGATTGAAATCTTATTAGAGAATGTTTTTGTTCATGAAATTTGGTATCGCGAAGCAGCCAGCAGGTATCCCGAACTGATCGAGAACCTGATCCAGG
>JAJUJY010000206.1 GCA_029265085.1 Chloroflexota bacterium | reverse complement strand
GGTGCGGGTTTCTCGCTCTGTGATTGCCAATGAGAGCTGGGATGAAGGGCTGCCTTTCCCATTTCTTGGTTATGATCCATTTGGACAGTTTTATAGCGGCCTGACCAATGAAGTGCGCTGGTATGATGACGAGAACAAGAAGCGTATGTTTTTGGAAGTATTGGCTCAGGCGGATTACTTAATTCTTCCATCCCAGCGGGCGATCTGGTCTGCGCCGCGAATTCCGCCAACCTACCCGATGACGCTGGAATATTACCGGGCTTTATTTGACGGCCGCCTGGGTTTTGAACTGGCTGCTCATTTTCAATCTCCGTTTGTGCTTGGCCCGCTGCAAGTATCTGACGTTGGCGGTACCTTTGCCTGGAATGCGGAACCCAGGCTGCCCTTATTCAATAATAACCTGCTGGCGGCAGAAGAAGCATTCAGTGTGTATGATCACCCGCCGGTGTGGATTTTCAAAAAGACAGCTGATTTTGATATTGTGAAAGTGCGGGCAATCCTTGATTCCGTGGATTTGAGTACAGTGGTGGTTCAGGGACCGCGCAGCGTGACAGCACCGCCAGTAACCGAATAACCCATAAGAGCGATTTTTGCTGTACAAAACCAATATCTTGACTTTGATCTGGTTCGTTGTATGATGGAATCAGGCTTTAAAAAATATTGAAAAAAAATATTAATAAAGCTATTTCGTTTCTTTGATTGGAAATTTAAGCAAAGTATCTTTTAAGTCACGTAGGTTTCCACTGAGTATGGTTGAAAAGCGAAAACAGTCTCGTTTTCGCTTTTTTAATTACCTGGAGGGTTGAGTCGGGCTGAATCAGGCCGGGTCAACCCTTTGGTGTTCGTAAGCAGGAGGTGCTGCCAATGCCAGTCAATGCGGTTGGATTACCGAATAAACAAAATAGTTTGTTTGTTCAGCCGTTGGGGGGTGGAATTTGTTGTGCTTAGGAGGGGTAAAAATGATGGATTGGTTTATTAAAAAACATCATGTTGATCGAATCGCTGTGTATGTTACCTGTGTTCTGGTCATATTGGCTATTGCTCTGCCGGCCGGATCGGTTGTCTCGGCAGCACCTGCCAGCCCATTTATTGGGTATTGGCAGGCAGTGGATGTGGACGGGAGCGATATCCGCTTAAGCATTGGAGGGCGGCCGGCCGGTCCGTTCCAAATTACATGGACTGAAAGTTATATTGGCTTTTGTGACCGTGAAGCAGGCATCATGCGCGGAACCGGTTGGCTAAACCTGGATGATCCGAATATTCTCGAGGCCGATCTGTTCCTGGTCTGTTTTACAACCGGAAATACCTACAACTTCCATACGACCTTTGTTTATCATCCGGATACAGGAATGCTTAGGAATACCGATGAGGCGGGCTTTGTACAGGTATTTTATCGTCCTGGCAGACCTGTTCCCTGGGGTTGGCGGCAAGTGATTGGCCACACGGATGAAAATTGGGTGGAAGGCTGGGGGTATGAAGAAGGAACGGTCGTCCGGTTGGCGATTTTTGATGATCAAAACCATTTGATTTTCCTGCAAGATGCAATCGCTTCCTATCCTGAATGGAGTCCGGAGGTTGCCTGGGTGGCGTATTCACTTGATTTTGACTTAAAAGCGGGTGACCAATTGTGGATGTCGGATGGCTTGATTGTCAAAGGTTTGCGCCTCACCAATCTTGAAATTACCGGAATGGATATGGAGACGGAAATGGTGTTTGGGATTGCTGAGCCGGGCAGCGAAGTGATCATTGAATATCCACCTGATCAATACTTCTCGGTAATGACAGGTGATGACGGCAATTGGGAGGCTTATGTCGCCGGATTGGTTCCGGGGGTGGCAGGGCTTGCTTCTCAACAAGATGAAGATTTTGACCTGACTCGGGTTGTCTTCTTCCAGCAAGCGCCTATTATGATGGCATTTCCGGTAGTCGATCAGATTTTTGGGTATGGGTGGCCAGTGGGCAGTGAGGTCACCCTGAAGATCAACGGCGAGGAAATCCAGACGGTTACGGTTGGACCGGCGCCCTGGGATGAGAATGACATCATGGCCTTTTTCGATTTTGGCACGCAGTATGATTTGGTGACGGATGATGTTGTGGTGTTATCCGGCAGCGGCATGGAACGCAGCCATACAGTGCGCGATCTGACTTTTCAAGGGTTAAATATCGCCACAGATAGGGTTTGGGGAGAAGCCGTGGTAAAACCGGACGAAGTGATCTATGCCTGGGTGCATGGGTATGACGCGTCGCAACTGGAAGTGCCCGTTGTGGCTGGTGTTTGGGAAGCGGATTTTGCATCGGTTGGCTTTGACTTGCAGGAAGCTATGTGCGGCCGAGTTGAAATCCGCGTGGATGGGAATGCAACTTCTGTTGATTGGTGCGTTCCGGATTTTAGCCTGCGGGTAAACTACGGCCATGATTGGGTGGAAAGCTTCTTTGAGGCTGGTCATACTGTGCATGTAACCGTTACTGATGCGGATGGGGTAATTAAAGCTGAGGCAAATGTGGTCACTGAACCCAAGGATTACATGGATTGGGCGCCAGGGTTCCAGACCCGGCCGGAGGATTGGTTCCCGGCTCAACCGGATATTCAGGCTTATGACTGGGTCTATGCTGCGGTGGATAACGGACAGACGGAGGCTGTTCAGCTTGGCGATATCCAGGCTGAGGTGCGCTTTGACCTGGACAATATTATGGGAACAATCAATGTTCCCTGGCTTGAAGCGCTTGTCCAGGTGGAATGCCTGGATTGGGGTTCCGGTGGACCCAGCCAGAACAAAGATGCCGGCTGGATCACCCCGGACGGCCTGGCGGAGTTCGCTTGCGCCTGGAACCCGGTAACTGAATGGGATGTGCAGCCCTGGCAGGATATTGGCGTGGGGTATGTGACCCCAGAAGGTAACTGGGTAGCCAACGCTTTCCGCGATCAACGCTGGATGGCAATGTGGACGGCGGATTTACCCCCTGGCTTTTGGTTTGAAGGTGTCTATAATTACCGGTTTTTCTGGAATTTCACCATACCGGAACCGGGGGGCATGAATGACGAACCGCCCGTGCGAACGTTAGTATCCGCGTTTGAATTGGACGGCAGCCCGACACCTCTCTATGAGAGGTATGCCCTGGTTCAGTTCTGGGAGTCGATGCAGCAATTTGCCTGGACCGGTTCAGGCTGTGAAACCATTCCTGCCATCAATCCGTTACAGGAGACCCGGTTTGTCTGGGGTTGGGTGAATGATTATTCCATGACCGAGGAAGAAGCCCTGGCTCATTTCAATAGTTTTACAGTCACTACTGAATGGTGGAATGACTGGACTGGTGGAATGATCCCATTAACCATGCGAGATTTACAGCATTACACCGGACCGGATTCGCGGATGGAGTACCGCTGCTCGTTGACTGAGCACCCGTAATACCCTCCATTCCTGTGGAGTTCCCCCCATTTTCGGCGTAAGATTTGGCTGATTAGAAATTGGCTGCCGGAAATGGGGGGATAACGGGAGAGGATCTTTCAACTGGTGGTAAAATTTTCCAGTACATTTTTCCCTTTTGTTTAAAATAATTGGTCTCATTCTTGCACCTTACCAGGTGTGTTAAAGTCTGTCAATGCAAATTTTGGGGATATGACCATGGGCGAGGCCGGGGTTCTGACCGCGACAAATTTCAATCCAGCCGCCGGAACGCTGGCTTCAATTGACCTGCTGAATCAAGAGGCAGCAGCTCTATTACCCGTGGACGCTCCCAATGCCTATGAAAAAGCTCGTGAAGCCGTCCGTCTTTCTGCACCTGTAGGATATAAACCAGGGCTGGCCCAGGCTGGATTGACCCAGGGTTGGGCATTGCTGCAAATGGATCGCTACGAGCAGGCGATGTCTGGCTTTTTAAAGGCATTATCACTTTCCGAAGAATTAAATCTGGCCACCGAAAAAGCGGCTGCGCTCAATGGGATTGGCGCAACCTATATGCGGTTGAACGTCTATACAGAATCACTGCAATACTTATTGCGCGCACTCAACGCTTACCAGTCTCTGCGTGACTTAAATGGTGAGTCCAAAACACTGTGCGAAGTGGGCGGCTTATATCTGGTGCTGGATGAGCCATCCAAGGCGTTAAATTACCTGGATCGCTGCCTGGAGGCGGCGCACCGGGCGGGGGATCGAATTCTGGAAGCTGCGGCGCTCAATCGTTTGTGCAAAGTTTGGGACCGCCTGGGGAATCGGGAAAAAGCCATATCAGCCGGACTGCGCAGTGTGGAGATTTACCAGTCTGCTGGGTTGATGGCCGGAGCCTGTGAAGCCTACAACAGTGTTGCCGATGTGCATTTCAAGCGGCAAGACTACCGCCAGGGTCTTGCTTTTGCACAGTTAGCCCGAGAGTGCTCCGAGAAGATTGGCCAGCGCCAGGAGTTTGCAAGAGCGCTGCGAAAAATTGGCGAAATCCAGGCGCAATTAAGACAAAATTCGCTGGCGGCCACAGATTTGCTGCAAGCTTTAGCCGTTTTTGAGGAGCTTGGTGCCCAGCAGGAAATTTGCCTGACGCACCAGGTTTTAGCATTGGTATATAAACAAAGCGGGGATTTTGAAAAAGCCTTGAGCCATACCGAACAGGCAGTGCAAATTCGAGAAATCCTGTTTGATGAAGCTTCTGACCGGCGCCGGCGCACACTGGAAGTGGTGCATGAGGTGGAAACTGCCCGCAAGGACACGGAAATTTATCAATTGAAGTATGTACAGCTTCAAAAGGAAATAGAGGAACGCCAAAAAGCCCAGGATGCACTGGAACGAATGGCGACGATGGATGCATTGACGGGTGTTTTTAACCGGCGTACTTTTTTGGAACTGGCCGGACGCGAATTTGAGAAAGCACTGCGCTACCAGCGGCCGCTTTCGGTGATTATGTTGGATGTGGATAAGTTCAAATCGATTAACGATTTGTTTGGGCATATTGTCGGTGACCAGCTCCTGATACGCGTAGCAAAACAGATGCAGCAGGTGCTGCGCCGGGTGGATTTGCTTGGACGCTACGGCGGAGATGAGTTTGTGCTGCTTCTGCCAGAAACCGGCCGCGAAGGCGCACGGCGCCTGGCGGAACGGCTGCGGGCGTTTGTTGCCGGCCCATCCAGTGATCCGGATGAATTGGATTTGCCGATCTCCCTCAGTATCGGAGTCGCCAGCCTGAGCGGTAACGCTGAAAAACCCGAATTGACCCTGGAGGCGTTATTGGTGCGAGCTGACCGGGCGTTATACGCCTCGAAACAAGCCGGGCGCAACCGCGTCACCGGTTTTGATGAGCTGGCGGAATAGCGTGGGGAGAAGTTGACAGTCGCCAGTTGTCAGAATCTTCGGCCTGTTGTTCGATACCTGACAGATGAAAGCTGACAGCCGTCAGCCGAAGACTGAGACCTGTTCTTTCGGCGGATGCATTTTTATTGTTTTGATCTACAATACAAATGAATCTCGGTTTCTTTTTTATATGTGTTCACACCGGGGGGTGTGAAAGGAGCAGGTGTATGCGTACCAATCGATGCAAGTTTTTGGTTGGATTTTTGGGGGTGGTGATCCTGTTAATGTTTGCCTTGGGGGGACAACCGGTTCAATTTGCCCATGCGGATGTGGGAGTTCACCCCTTGCTGCCGGGCGGGAGCAGCCTGAAACCGGAAGAGGATACGCCGATTGTGATGCAGGCCGAGAAAGTGGTGATTACCGTCCGAGAAGGGACCGAGGCGGATAATACAGCCATTGAATTGAATCCACAGGCTTACGGGTTGCAGCAGCAATCAATCTGGTATGAAGCTGTGGCGGAGGTTCAGGCAGATTTTGTGATGAAGAACCCAGCCAGCGAGGAGATCAACATGCCGGTCTGGTTTCCGCTGGCCTCTGCGATTGAATCGCTTTCCTGGGAGCTTAACCCGGATGAAATTGTGCCGCGGATTGCCAATTTTCGGGTGGAGGTCAACGGGAAGTCGTTGGAGTATGCCGTCAGCGAGCTGCCCAACCCAAAAGGCGCGGATAGACCGCTGCTGCCCTGGGCCAGTTTCCCGGTCACATTCCCGGCAGGTGCTGAAACAAAGATCAGGGTGCGTTATATTGTTCCGCTGCAGCTTGCCGTAAAGGGGTACGGCATGGCGGTGTATTATATTTTCCAGACTGGTGCAGGCTGGGCAGGAACGATTGGGCAGGCTGAACTGGAATTAAATCTGCCGTATCCCGCCACGGAGGAGACGGTCGCAGGGATCACACCGGGCGAATTAAAACCCCCTTACTATATGAAGTCGCAAAGTAGTTTGCCAGCCGGGGCTGAGATCAATGGCAAGCAGATCCGCTGGCTGTGGAAAGATTTGGAGCCAGGACCGCAGGATGATTTTGAGGTGTATTTGATGCAGATCAACACCTGGAAAGAACTGGCTTCGGCGCGGGCAGCGGTTCAATCTGCCCCGCAAGAAGCCCAGGCCTGGTGGAATCTTGCATTTCTTTATCACCGCCTGGCGACTCCTGGATATGGCAACCGGCTGGGGACGATGGGAACCGCTTTCCAGCCGCAGGCGATTGAAGCCTATCAAAAGGTGGTTGAACTTTGGCCGGAAAATCCATCTGCACACACGGGTCTGGCGCTGCTGGCGCTGGCACCCTATATGGAAAGTAAAGATGCGCCGGCCGATGTGCTCCAGTATGTTTTGGATGAGCAGAAAATAGCTAATAAACTGGCTGCGCAGAATCCGCAGCTGGTTTGGGGTATGCCATTTACCCTGGAGGATGCGCTGATGGATTATAACCGCAACGCAGC
>JAJUJY010000306.1 GCA_029265085.1 Chloroflexota bacterium | reverse complement strand
GGGAGCTGCTAACGCACTCATCGGGAGCGGCAAACAAGCCAATAACATGATGAATGCAGCCGCACAGCGAAGCAAAATCATTTCAATTGGCCTGACACCTCTTTTTAATTGCTTTCGTTCCATCATTCACCCTCCTCGAAAATGAAAACTGGATTGCAGCAAAATATATGCTTAACAACATGAAAAGCATAAACACATATCGATTAATATCACCGCCTTTCTGCCCTGATTTAACAGGTGTATTTAAGGGATGCATTCAACGATGTTTTCTGGAATGAAGGATTGGCAACGGAAAATGAAGGGCTGTTACGACCAGTTAAAAACAAAAAAGCCGAAGCAGAACCTTCGGCAGTCTGGCTGTCCGCAGCATGCAGACCCATGACTTTGCGCCCCCATCTTACGGTGGGTTTGCCTTTTCGAGGTTTCTTAAATAAATTATTAAAACCTCTATGCAAAACAATACCGCTAATGTTTAACTATAATAAATGCTTTTAAAGTTGGAATCAAGAGGGCAAGCCGTATGCCAACCGGATTCTAACAATGAAATGCCTAAGTAAAATTACGTATTAATTTCCACAAGTGCCTGCGGATGCGGATTTTTCTCGCAGCGCAGCTTAATTGAGCTGTTTTGCCAGTTTCCGCGCCAGGGCCAGGATGGTCACGATAGGCGGCAGCCCCGGAGAAACAGGCAGAACACTGGCATCACAAACAAACAGGTTATCTACCCGGGTTTGAAAATGTTGATCAACCACGGTACCGATGGCAGCCGTCCCGCCCGGATGCGATCCAGCGGGTTGGGTGATCACAATACTGCCCGGATTTACCCCAGCTTTCTCAAGTACATGCCTGGAGATTTCTGTTGCCTTGGAAATCCTTTGCTGGTCCAAACGAGAAACCGGTTTAGATACACTCCCATCCGGAAATACCCTGCCAACCGGCTCATCAGCGAACTTAGCCATCAAACCGAGCGAATGGCTGACAGGCAAAGCAAAGGCACGTAATCCTCCCTCGATTAAGCGCACTTGCCGCTGCGCATTAATAAATGGAGAAAGCAGGAAGTGGTATTCGTTATGAAACTCCAGGTCCACCAAGGCCATTAACGGTTCGTGCAGTTGGTTCAAATCTTCGGTCACACCATAGGAATGGATTTGCAGGTCAATAAACAAATTTCCGCCCGCTTCTTCAATGCCAGAATTGAGCAAAATGACCGGCGTGCCTAATCCGCCAGCCGAGAGGATCACCGCATCGGCATAATATTCCTCAATCCCACGCGGACTGGCCACTTCCACCCCAAAAGCACGGCCTTGTTTGACCAGCACCCGCTTCACTTCCGCGCCATATTCCACATGGGTACCGCAGTAAATGGCCTCCCGGAGGGTATCGAGCGCTGTCCAATGCGCATGGTAGGCGCAGCCAAAAACGCACAACCCGCAGCGGTGACATTGTTCAGCATTCACAAATTTCGGCATGGGCTGGAACTGCAACCCCATTGCCTGGCTGACCTGCAAAAATGTTTTTGAACCTTCGGAAAGCAGGGTTTCGGGCGTCTCAATAATATGTAATTCTGCTTCCACTTCCTGAAATTCATCTTCCAGGTCCACTCCCAACTGGCGCAGTTCGGATTGCAGACACCGCACCCCATTGGCACAAGAGACCATCGTCGAGCCGCCAGCCATTAAGGTGCGCCAAATAATTGTGCCCTCTTCGGATTTTTTTGGCACCAGGGTAATTTTATTGGCATCAAAAAAACGCACGGCGTCTTTAAAAGTCCCCAGTTGGGTTTCTACCTGGCCTCTTTCCAACACCATGACATCTTTGCCTTTTTTGGCCAGCTCACGTGCCAGGGTTGCCCCCCCCGCCCCCGACCCAACAATCAAATAATCGTAGATATGCATCGCCATCATTCCCT
>JAJUJY010000170.1 GCA_029265085.1 Chloroflexota bacterium | reverse complement strand
GCTGGGGGCAAAGGATACCACCCCCCTGTGGGGGTTCGAACCACTTAATAAAAGAAACCCTGTCTAATGACAGGGTCACTTTATTTCGTTTAGGCTGGGGGCAAAGGATACCACCCCCCTGTGGGGGTTCGAACCACTTAATAAAAGAAACCCTGTCTAATGACAGGGTCACTTTATTTCGTTTAGGCTGGGGGCAAAGGATTCGAACCTCTACAAACAGATCCAGAGTCTGCTGTCCTGCCGTTAGACGAGCCCCCACTGAACGAAAGAGATTTTACCACCGTTGCAGGGGTCTGTCCAGGGCCTGGACAAAATTAAACCGGATCAAATTTTAGTTGTCAGACATGCCTTCCAACAGGCGCACCGCCTGCCGCATGCGCTCGACCACCTTCTCTTTGCCAATAATTTCCATGCTCTCAAACAAGGGTGGGCTGACTTTCTGTCCTGTAATGGCTATGCGCATCAAACCAAACACCTGCCCGGCTTTTAATCCGCTTTGCTCCACCAGTTCGCGCATCGGCGGCTCGGCTGTCTCCAGCTTCATATCCGGCAAACCGGCCAACAGATCGGCAATCTTGCGCGCCAGTGCCAGTGTATCTGCCACACGCAAATCCTTGATCCGTAAATCGTCCTCTGCAGGCGTTACAGTCTCCTGGAAGAAGAATCCAGCCAGTTCAGGCGCTTCGTCCACGCCGCCCAGGCGTTCCTGGATTATGGGAGCGATTTTTAACAAGGTCGCATCATCCGCCTGGTAACCGCGCTCGGCAAAGAACGGCTTCACCCGCTCCACCAGTTCGGCGTGGCTCAGGTTGCGAATATGCAAACCATTGAAGTGATCAAATTTGGTAAAGTTAATCGCCGCAGGAGATGGATTGAGCCGGTCCAGGCCGAATTTTTCAACCAAATCAGGCAGGGTGAAGAACTCGGTATGGTCGTCATAGCTCCAGCCCATCAAAGTGATCCAGTTCACCACAGCTTCCGGCAAATACCCCAAACCCTTCAGGTCTTTCACAAAGATAGAGTACCCATCTTTCATCAGGTCAGCCGCTTCACGCTTGCTCATTTTGCCTTTACCGCTCGGTTTCAGGAATACCGAAAGATGCACCCACTCCGGTTCTTCCCAGCCGAAGGCGCGGTGGATCAATCCGTGCAGCGGGAAGGTTGGCAGCCATTCTGACCCGCGAATGACGTGGGTAATGTTCATCAGGTGATCGTCCACTGCCGCAGCCAGGTGATATAACGCCAGGCCATCCGATTTGACAATAATATAATCGTCCAGATTGCGGTTTTCGATGGTGATTTCGCCGAGCAGCACGTCTTTGACAGTCGTTGCACCTTCTTTAGGCATCTTGAAACGGATCACATGCTTTTCACCAGCCGCGATACGCGCCTCGGCTTCCTCCCGCGAGAGATTGCGGCAAGTGCCATCATAATGCGGGGGCAGTTTCGCTTTTTGCTGCTCCTGGCGCACTTTTTCCAGGCGTTCGGGGCTGCAAAAGCAGTAATATGCCTGATCCTGGTCGATCAGTTGTTTGGCGTACTTCTGATAAATTTCCTTGCGTTCTGATTGGCGGTACGGGCCGTAAGGACCGCCCTTATCCGGACCTTCATCCCATTCCAAACCCAGCCAGCGCAGTCCGTCCATAATTTCTTGTTCTGCGCCTGGCACCAGCCGTTTGCGGTCGGTATCTTCGATCCGCAGCACAAACTGGCCGCCGGTCTGTTTAGCAAGCAGGTAATCATACAAAGCGGTACGCGCCCCACCCAGGTGCAAATGCCCGGTTGGTGACGGTGCAAAACGAACACGTGCAGGTTTGGTTAAATCAGTCATAATGCTCCATCAAAATTCCAAAGGTTTACTATGGGCGGCCACGCTTTCCACCAGGCCAATCCCTAATAATAAGGATAATAGCGAACTACCCCCATAACTGACAAAGGGCAAGGTCAGCCCCGTGACCGGGATCACATTTAAGTTTACCCCAATATTTACCGCCATCTGGAAAAATAATAACAAACCAAATCCATAAGCGATCAATGACCCAAAGGCATCTGGAGCGCGGCGAGCCACACGCAAACAGCGGATTACCACAAATACCAACAGCAGAATCACAATCGAGGTCCCGATAAACCCAAACTCCTCTGCCATCGCAGAAAAGATGAAATCGGTATGGCGCACTTTCAAAAAGCGCAATTGAACCTGTGTTCCGTTGTCATAGCCCATACCAAACAATCCACCAGAACCAATAGTGATCAATGCCTGTTCCACGTTATAGGTATTACCATGCCGCGCGTTTGGGTCTGGGAATAAAAAGGTAAATATTCGTTCTTGTTGGTATGGTTCAAGAAATGGAAAACCTGCTAATCCAATAAATACTCCAGCAATCCCAAATGTAACAATCATCTTGGGCGGCAAGCCGCTTTGCCAGAGTAAGGCAAACCAGATAACAAACAGCACAATCGAAGTACTCAGGTTTGGCTGCAATAAAATCCAAATCACAATCCCAAAGGTCAACAAGAAGCTCTTGCCAATCCAAAATATATCTTTGGGCTTGTCAATATTATTAGCAAAATAATTGGCTAAAACCAGGATCAACACAATTTTGGCCAGTTCTGAAGGCTGGATTAAGATCGCCCCTGCCTGAAACCACCGCGCCGAGCCAAAAAGTGCCTGTCCGATAATATTGATCCCAATCAACATGGCCAGGATGACCAGGTACATCACGCGAGTTAATGCTGCCCAATAATGATAGTCAATTGCAGCCACCAGAAACAGCACAACCATCCCAGCCAAAATAAAAATGACCTGCCGGTTGACTGAATCTAATAAAACCGCATTTCCGGCAATTGCCGAGCGGATCATAATTACGCCAAAGATACACAGAACTAGAACAACACCAAACAGCCAGTAATCAAAATTTCGCCAAACTTCTCTACGAAACATACCTTTAATCTATCCATTTCGCCGCCGCCGCGTCCCCGCTCGCAGCGGGATATCGGCAACAAGCCTTTGCTCTCGTCCTTCCTGGGCCATATCTATCCTGACCGCCCCCGGGTCAATTTCTACATGCTTCGAAATTACGTCTAATAGTTCATTCTTCAATACTTCTAATTGGCCAGGAGTGAGGTCGGTGCGATCGTGGATTAAAACAAGTTTTAATCGCTCTTTTGCCTCATCAGCACTAGAGGCTTTTTTTCCGGTTAATCGCTCCAGCCAGCTGCTCATAATCAATCCCCTCCTGATCGAAACACTTTAGAGAGCTTATTAAAGAAGCCGTCTTTTTCATCAATATTCATGAAGGGAACGGTTTCACCGCGCAGCCGGCGAGCAATATTCTGGAAAGCCATACCCGCTTTTGATTTTCCGTCCAATGCAACAGGCGCACCGCGGTTGGTGCTAACAACCACATTTTCATCTTCGGGAACAATTCCGATTAATTCAACGGCCAGCAGCTCTAACACATCTTCCGCATTCAACATATCGCCGCGCTTCACCAGCGTTGGATTAACACGGTTGAGAATTAAACGAGCAGGTCCTTTTTCTTCTGACTCAACCAACCCGATAATCCGGTCCGCATCCCGTACCGCCGAAACTTCCGGGTTGGTAACAACCAAAACAATATCAGCGGGTGCTAATACGTTGCGAAAACCGCGCTCAATACCAGCCGGCGAATCAATCAAGATCCAATCATGGTCCTGGCGGAGTTCGTCACACAAACGGACCATATCACTGGGTGAAACAGCACTCTTGTCACGCGTTTGCGCGGCAGGGATTAAATGCAATTCGGGCAATCGTTTATCGCGAATCATGGCCTGTTTTAACCGGCAGCGGCCTTCCACCACATCCACCAGGTCATAAACAATCCGGTTTTCAAGCCCAAGCACAACATCCAAATTCCGCAGCCCGATATCGCCGTCAATACAAACGACTTTCTGGTTATTTGAGGCAAGCGCCACGGCTAAATTCGCCGTAGTGGTTGTTTTACCAACGCCTCCTTTTCCCGAGGTAACAGTAATTACTTTGGCAGCCATCTTCCTCCCTATTTATCCTTTGCTTTCCAAGGTTCAATCACAACCTGGCTATTTTGGATACGAGCCATCTCTGGATTAATATTTTTTCGTTTGGCAGGGATTGTCGCGGAGAATGATGCGATCCGCATTTGCATGGGAGAAAGATCCAACGCGCAAACAACCGCCTGCTCGTTCCCTTCGAATCCAGCATGTACTGTTCCGCGCAGCCTGCCCCAAACCACCACACTACCGCCTGCGATAATCTCCGCACCAGGGTTCACATCACCCACGACAACGGCATGCCCCTTGGTAACCACTCGAAACCCTGACCGAAGCGTACGCTGGATAAAAACTGCTCCTTCGCCTTCTAACGCAGATTCTAAGGGGCGAATATTGCGTTCTGGGCGTGGGGCGGAAATCCTGGTAGCCAGTCCCAACACCTGAGCGGTCTGTTCTGTGATGGGTGAATTACTCAACACAGCCCACAACGATATTTCATAGTCGGAGAGTTTATCCCGCAGGGTTCCCATTTCAGCCGCATGCAGGATTCGATTGCCAACATCCAATGCCAGCCTGGCACCTTTAAAAAAGGCGGCTTTTTCCTGGATATGGGTCAGCAAGGTGGTTTGCACATCCTGCCACTCACCTTCTCCAATCGTGACCATTAACCCTTCGCGGATTCCTTTAATTTGTACAGATTGGGTTTGTCCAATCACCATACGATTGATATTCCTCAGACCTTCTCGCCGTTGATCTTAAGCCTTCATTATAGCAAACGATGAAGAATTATACACGGTGTTGCTTAGGGCAAATTCGTTTCACCTGGAACTGTATCGATGGATTTCAACTCAAAGTACGCTTCCATCACTTTTCGAACTACCGGAGCTGCCAGCACCGCCCCTTCATCACCATTATAGACAAATGCAACTACAGCAATTTCAGGATCATCAAACGGAGCGTAACCAGCATACCATGCATGCGCAGGCCATTTGCCCGGTTCGCACAAATTTTGCAGCTGGGCCTGATTATCACAATATTCTGCAGTGCCCGTCTTTCCGGCGGTTGGAATGGCAAAATCTTCAAAAACATCCTTGGCAGTACCGCGGACAACCACTTCGCGCATAGCTATCTGTGCATCTTTAACCACCCAGGGCTCCACTGATTTCCGTTCTTCGGTAAGAATGAAATTCTCGTCATAAATTCCTATGACCGGGTCTTTGGTAATATCCCAGATCATTTGTGGTTCAAATGGCTTGATAATATTGCCTTGATTGTCCAATACTTCCCGCACCAACGTTGGCTTCATATATTTGCCATCATTGGCCAATGTCGCAAATGAGACCAACACTTGCAGTGGTGTAGATGTAATATATCCTTGGCCCATTGTCGAAATATAGGTATCTCCAGTGGACCAGTTTTCCCCTTGGGTTAGACGCTTCCAGGTCGGGTCAGGGATAATGCCATTTTCTTCACCGGGCAATTCGATACCGGTTGGGCTGCCATACCCCAGTGCTTTGGCATACTCGCCTAAACGCCAGATACCCAAACCCTGCGGGACTTCATCCTGGTAGCCGCCGCCTACTTTGTAAAAATAAACATCGCAGGACTCGGCCACACCGCCAAAATAATCCAGATCACCATGACCGCCATTTGTAGTTTTGTAAATGTAACAGACATAATCGCGAGATCTCGGGTTTGGATCATTCTCAAAGAATTTTTCCTCGATCGAAATTTTTCCTGGATCATTAATTTTTTGGTCAGTGGTTACCACGCCTTCATTTAAAATTCCTATGGCAGCAGCCATCTTAAACACAGATCCAGGTGGGTGTTCTGCTGAAATTGCATGATTGAACAATGGGCGCAATGGATCAGACTGCAATTGATTGTAATAATAAGCAGGAATCAGCCGCGCCATCCGATTATTTTCAAACGTTGGCTCAGATACCAACGCCAGGATTTCACCCGTCTTGGGATTCATGGCAATGACAACACCATTTTTGTATTTTTCTTGCCCAATCCGAGTATTTTGCCGGCTCATCCAATCTTTAAGCGCGGCTTTGGCTGCACTTTGAAGCCGTGTATCAATTGTCAGGCGCACATTAAACCCTGGGATTGGCTCCTGAGGCGGCTGCAGATCACGCATAATTTGGCCAGCGTTATCCACTTCAACGATTCTCAATCCGTTCTTTCCGATCAAAATATCATTCAGCGATTGCTCCACACCGGCATAACCTACCTTATCCCGGTTCGCCACAAAACCAAGGCTTTCCCAATATTCTTTTTCCAAGGCTGGAATTGGACCTAAAAAACCAATGATTTCTGATGTGATATTCCCTGTTGGATAATCACGGATAGAATCTACCTGAATACTAACTCCTGGCCAATCAGAGCTGCGTTCTCGAACCAACATGGCAACTCTTTCATCTACATAGCATTTCACCGGCACAGGGTCATACGGAGCCAAAGAATCACCAATTTCAACGATTTGAGTAATCCCCAAATCTGAAACACAGGGAGAAAAATTGCGCACTGTCTCGTCATTGGTTTCGCCATTGTTTACTGGCACACCAATCACTGCTGAAAGCTGGCGGTAGATTTCTTGTGTTGTTCCCGGATCAGCCGGTAAATCCGCTGGTGTTACAACCACATTGTAGGAGCCAATGTTTCTTGCAAGCACAAAGCCATTCCGGTCATAGATTAATCCGCGTTGAGTTGGAACTGAAATTTCGTTTGTGCGGTTGTCTTCGGAACGGGTGCGGTATTTCTCGCCCTCGATGATTTGCAAGGTAAATAAACGCAGCAGGTAATATCCAATAACCAGGGCAATTGCCCCATAAAAGACGAAATAGCGCCATATCTCAATGGTATTTTGCGATTGTAATGCTGGCTTATTCATTGTTTTACTCCAAATCCACTGGATAAAACCAGTTAGCCAGGTCCTTAATTAAGGTGTAGATAGGCAGCGCCAGAAGGATGTTCAACAATAAACTGGGTAAAGTAATTAAGGTCAAACTATCCTGAAGTGGAAGCGGCGTGCCAGTAAATATTAAGATCAAGATGGTTAACCCATGATAAAACAGGGTACCAACCACAATTGTAACAAACAAGGACAGAAGTGGTACTTGCCAGACTCGTCGTTGGATCATGCGGGCAACTGCTGTGGCAGTCAAATATGCAATCAATGGGATGTAATATGGTAGTCCTGACACCATACTAACCATCAATCCGGCAATCACAGACCAAATCCAGGCTGTTTTCACTTTTTCTTGCAGCGCCCAGGCAATAATCGCCAATAGAACAATATCTGCAGTTCCATGAAGCAGCGGCAGCCGGCTGACGATAGCCAACTGGATCATCGTCAATACACCTAAGACAGGAAAAGCAATCAGGATCGTCACAGACTTACGGAACCGGGGTAGCGATTAATGGAGAAATATCAACCGGCTTAAAATTGGTAATCACCAATACAGCCTGGAGCGTGCTGAAATCTACAACAGGTTGGACCACAGCGGTTTGAAACAGCTGATTGGCTTCTTTCCGCAAGCTAAGCACCTGCCCCACCAAAATCTCACTCGGATAACTACCCCCCAACCCCGAAGTCAGTACAAGATCGCCCGGTTGAATGATCACGTCTTGAGAAACCATTTCAAGATTGATTTCACCGGTGATTGCACCGGTAATCTGCGCTTCCGCCTTGGATGATTCCAGGCGGACATTCACAACGGCTCCCGGATCCGTAATCAATTGAACTCTAGCCGCGTTTGCCGTGACAGCATCCACCCTGCCAACCAATCCTTGCTCCGTCACTACGGGCATACCGTGGCGCAGTCCATCATCGGAGCCATGATCAATAATAATGTAATGCAAAAACGGACTGGGGTCGCGCCCAATCACAGCCGCAGCGACATATTGGCTTTGGGGCTGGTTGCGAGCAAAATCTAACAAAGCGTATAAAATTTGAGCTTCGCGAAGTTGTTGCTCCAGTTCAATAATCTGGGCCTGTAATCCAGATACCTCTTTCTCTAACTGTAAATTACGCGCCCGTAAACTGGCAACATCCCGTGGGACGGTCAAGAAGTCAACTACAGCCATATACCGGCTGGATAGCCAGGTTTGTGCATTCACCAGCGGCTTTAGGGTCGTGCTGAATAAAGGCTGCATATATCCACTTAAAGCAAACAACACAACCCCCACTACCAATACAAGCACCGCAATGGATTGCCAGGATCGAGGAAATGAAGCTTTCATAATTTTGACTACTTACCCACCCATAAGACAGGTGGGATATTCCGGATCAACTATAAACGGTTTCCCGTACGATCCAGTGCTACCAGGAAATCATGATACATATCCAGGTTTTCCAGGATCATGCCTGCACCTCGAGCAACGCAGGTCATCGGATCTTCCGCAGCCCACACACGCAATTTCAATTCATCAGATAAACGGTCTGCCAATCCTTGCAGCTGAGCACCCCCGCCAGCAAGGCAGATACCGGTTTCAATTAAGTCGGCCACAATTTCAGGCGGGGCTTCATCAATTGCATCTTTAATCGTGTCAACAATCACCTGAAGAGAACCAGAAATTGCTTCACGAATTTCTACGGAGGAAATTTCTAAGGATTCAGGTAAACCACTGACCAGGTTTCGTCCACGAACAGCCATC
>JAJUJY010000107.1 GCA_029265085.1 Chloroflexota bacterium | reverse complement strand
TCGGGATTGGCGTCCAGGTTCCAGGCGAAGGTCACCGGGCCACCTTCGGGGTCGCTGCCCGTCCCGATCAATGCAATTGGCGAGCCTTCAAAACCATTATATGGTCCGTTAGCATCCGCCAGGGGCGGCAGGTTGCTCTGACCCGAGAAATGGGGCGGGTGGGCGAACTTTGGCTGAAAGCAATTGGTTCGATCCTGGAACCAGACCTGGCGATTAATCCAACGGTGAGATCCTACGCGGAAGTGGCGCTGGAGGAAGAATAATGAATATTACTTATGTTTATTCTTCCTGCCCTTCTGACCAGCGATTTATCCGTTCGCGCTGCAAAGATATAGGTGAAGCAATCGAACGAACGGGCTGGCATACGGTGCGCTATTTGCTGTTGGATGATTTTGTGGCGAATTCAGAAGCGGCTCAGGAAGCCTGTCAAGATGCTGACTTATTGGTAATCCACCGCTATTTATACGGCCCAGTTTTATCCGCGGTGCAATATTGGAAGGCTCGTGATAAAAAAGTTATCATTGACTTTGATGAAGCCTTTGATCTGTTGGCTCCTGATCAACCCGGATTTCATTTTTGGAATGAGGAAGAAAATGCAGATTTCCGCGCTGGCGGGACTCAAAATATCCACGCAGCAGATTTCTCCCCGTTAGAGCAGTTCCGCTGGGGATTGAAAATGGTGGATGCTGCAACGGTGGCATCAGCCCGGCTGGCGGATGATTGGTCCAACCATGTGCGTACGATCCTCCTGCCTGATTACTTAAACCTGGACCGTTACCTGACACTCCGCCAGGATCATCCGAACGAAATATGGATTGGTTTAGATGGCACAGGCCTGAGTGCTGAAAGTTTATGGAGCAGTGGTGTGCTGCCTGCATTGGAACAGGTTGCTTTGGAAAATCCAAAGGTGCGGGTCTGGTTGGCTGGATTGGATGTGCCAACCCGAATTCCCAAAAAACAATTGCTAGAAGTTCCTTTGCAGACCATTGACCATTGGCATTCGCTGCTGGCCAGCCTGGATATTGGCCTGGCTCCTGTGACAGATCCCTATGGGCTGCGTTTGGGACGTTGGAGAGTGTTAGAATATATGGCACTCAAAATACCCTGGATCGGGAGCGATTCTTTGCCTTACCGCGAACTTTCTCGTTACGGCTGGCTCATTCCAAACACGATAGAATCCTGGCGATATGCTTTGGTTGAAATGTTGAGTCATATCGATGTGTACCGGGATGAAGCCGTAAGAGAACCGTTCCTTTACGCGCTTAGCCAGGACGTGCATGAAAACGTGTCAAAAGTGCTGGAAATCTACCACACGATTCTGTCAAAACCGAGAGCTTGAGGTTAAAGATGGCGAATAATGATACAGATGCCTGGGATGTAAGCCCGCAACAAGCAGTACGAATCAAGCTGCCATCGATGATCTCGGTGCCGACAGGATATTTCTTAATGGGTACCAGCGATGATGATATTCGAACAATGCAGCTCAAAGAATCGGATTGGGCGTACGATTGGTTTGATAATAACCTGTTTGCAGCCGAACAGCCGCAGCATAAAATATTGTTACCCGCTTTTGAAATTGGGCAATATCCGGTAACCAATGTAGATTATTTTGCTTTCACCTGGGATACCGGCCACCGCCTGCCAAAAGGTTGGAAGGGCTTCAGGTATTCAGACGAATTAGCTCTCCACCCGGTGGTGGGTATTTCAAAGCGCGATGCTGAAGAATACATCGATTGGTTGAATAATAAGACAGGCATGAAGTACCGGCTGCCAACAGAAGCCGAATGGGAACGCGCTGCTCGTGGTGAAGATGGCCGGATTTACCCCTGGGGAAACACCTTTGACCCCTGGCGCTGTAATACCTCTGAAAGTGCCAAGCGCAATACCACACCCGTTGGCACGTATTCCCCGGGTGGTGACAGCCCCTGCGGCACAGCCGATATGGTTGGCAACGTTTGGGAATGGACCTCTTCGCTGTATTTACCTTATCCCTACCGCTTGGGTGAAGGCCGTGATGAACACAAGCCGGGTGCTCGCTATGTTATTCGCGGTGGAGCCTGGTATTACACCCACAAATTAGCCCGCTGCGCAGCACGCGAAGGGATGCAGCAAGATCATCTGTCCCCATCGATCGGTTTCCGGTTGGCACGCACCCCAGGCGGTTAATTAATAGATATTGCCGGATTTGTGAAGCTCTGGCAAGGTAATTGAAAATTTTGTACCCTGGCCGGGTTGGCTATCCACCTGAATATTACCGTGGTGCTCTTTAATGATTCGCATACACACCGATAAACCCAGCCCTGTACCGCGCCCGGCAATTTTGGTGGTGAAGAAAGGCTCAAAGATGCGGGTCAGCTGCTCTTTCGGAATACCGTGTCCATTATCCGCAATGGTGATCCGAAACTCCTGGTCACTATACCGGGTGGAAATGGAGATTTGCCCATCCGAATGGTTGATCGCATCAATGCCGTTAATGATCAAGTTAATCCACACACCTTGCAGGTGATTTTTGCTGGCGATTAAGTCGGGAATATTTTCTTGTAAATCTAATTGAACCCGCACAGAGCGGTTTACCAGTTCGTGCTGAACCAGTGACAATGCGCTTTTAATGCTGTCGTTCAGTGACAGCGATTCAAACTCATATTTCTTTTCTTTTCGAGAAAGCCCTAACAAATTACTGACAACCTGGGCGGCTCGCAGCCCGGCTGTTTCGATCAATTGTAACGAGTCGATTAAATCTGGGTATCCTGCGGGTATCTCACGGCGCATTAATTGCGCATTGGCGATAATTGCCGCCAGGGGATTATTGATTTCATGCGCAACTCCAGCCGCTAATTGTCCAACGGCTGCTAATTTTTCCGATTGGATCAAGTTGGCTTCGAGATTGCGTTTTTCGGTGACATCTTCTTCAAAAACAATGACCTGGTGTGGAAAGTTCTGTTTTTCTTGAATAGGAAACGTGGTAATTTCCCATTCAATTGAGCGTTCCTGGTCAACCCATTCCCGGTGAATGCGGGTGGTGATGTGGCTGGTTCGGAACGTTTCTTGAATCCGGCAGCCTGGGCAGGGATCATTGCGTTTATATAATCTTTCAAAACATTTACCGCCAACCAATGCGTTGGGCGGTTGTTCTGTGCGGCGGCTGCGGTGCATATTGATGGCGATTAAAACGTAGTTCTGATCAATAATGTACACCGAAGATGGCAGATTATCAAACATGGTCCGCAAGGTGTTCCGGGAATTGATAATCTCCCAGCGATTGGCTTCCAGGTCGGCATTGGCGATGCGCAGCCGCAAAAGTTCTCGTGAATGGCGCATAGCATTGGCCAGGGATTTCGTCATGGTCACCAAAAGCTGCTGCCGGTACATATCTTTATTATTCAGGCCTGGATTGATAAGAAATAACACGCCAGCGATAATATCCGCTGTCGCCAGCGGGGCGCAGATGAATTTCTCGATATCCAGGCCCAAGGTGCTGTCTATCAAAGGGTTATATTGCAAACTGGAGCAAATTTCTTCCTCCGCGAACACTTCTCCTTTGTTGAGGATATTCATAATTTGACTGTGGTCAATTTGCAGGCCGACCTGATTGACCCAATCTTCACCGCTGCCTAATTGCTTGCGGATGGCTAATTGGGGATCTTCCTCATCCAGCTCAATCAATAGGGCATCTTCCGCATTGAATATTTCTACCAGGTTGCGGACAATTAATAATTCCGTTGCATGGATATCGATATCCATAGATTGAATTTGGCTGATGGCTTGCAGTGCGCTTAAGTCTTTTTGGCGGTCGAATGGATTTTGGATGGTGTGAAATGCATTTAAAATCCGGCCAAAGCTGTGCATATACGCCTGCCAGCGGGGCATATCTTCTGCCGGGATTTCGGCTCCATATACCAACAAGGCTCCCAAGGCATGGTTTGATGCCAACACGGGAATTGCCCCGGCCAGGTGAATAGCAATTTCGGACGAGGTAATTTGCCGTTGAATGGTGTCAACCGCTTTCTTGTATAACAGGCTTCGCGAATCTTCTAGCTGGTTATACCAATGCAGTGGAATATTTTTCTGAACCAGGGGAAGAATACTCCCTCGCTGCGGATTAATCACAAAGAGAACGGCACCTGGGCGATTTAATGCTTGTAATACAATTTCCAGGGCAAATTTTAAATTTTCCGGTGTAGGGCCGCCGCTCATTAAAAGATCGTTGATCTGGTCGATGGCCAGCCAGTCTTGCAATGTTAATGCCTGGAAACCGTGTTTATCCATACTTAGTCCTGATCAGGAAGCTGCACGGTATAACCGTAGCCGGGGATGGTGCGAATAAATTGCGGATCTTTCGGATCGGTTTCAATCCGCTCGCGCAAATTTTTAATGTGCACACGAACCAGATCCGGGCTGCCCGCATCGCTGGGATAATCCCACACTTCATCCAGTAACCGGGCGGGCGAAAAGATTTCACCCGGATGTGTCATTAAATGATAGAGCAGGTCATATTGAACCGGGGTCAGGCGGAACTTACCTGTTTTGGGGCTGGTAAATTCAAATGTGCGTGTGTTGAGTACGTAGCTTCCAATGGAGATGATCCGATCATTTTCCACTTTTTCCGGGGCTTTTTCGACTGCTGCAACAGGCTGCGCCTCTTTGGGCCGGTCTTCTTTCATCCGGCGGGTACGCCGTAAAATAGCCCGGACGCGCAAGACCAATTCATCAAAGTTGAAGGGTTTGCCAAGGTAATCGTCTGCACCTGCGGATAGGCCAGTAATTTTGTCTTCATCTCTGGTCTTGGCTGTGAGGAATAATACAGGTACTTCTGCAAGCAGTGAATCGCCGCGCATTTCCTTACACACGGTATATCCATCCATGCCCGGCATGATGACATCCAGAATTACCAGGTCGGGCACTTCTCTTCGTGCAGCCTGGAGACCTTCTACGCCGCTGCCGGCCAGCCGGACACGATATTCATTCCCCCTTAAGCACCGCTCGATTGTTTTTGATACGAGCTCATCATCTTCAATTACGAGAATATTGGCTGGATCCATGATTTCATCTCCTCGGCAAAACAATTTCAAAAGTTGTCAGCCCCTCATGGCTGGATACAATAATCGTGCCGTTATGCTGGCGCGCGATCTCTCGGCATAAACTGAGTTCGATTCCGGTTCCGTGGCTGGCACTGGTAGGAATCAATTGCGGTTCAAAAATCGATTCTGCCTGGTCTTCGGGAATACTGGTTCCGTCATCCATCACTTTAACGATTATTTTTTCTGGCAAATCTTCCATTTTGATCCATATGCGTTTGGGATGGTTATCCGGATCTGAGGAGCGATTTAGCAATAAGTTCACCCAAAGGTCGGTTAGCTGTTGTGGATTGCCGCTAATTTCTTGCGAAATTTCCGGTAATTCTAAGGTTAATTGAATTCCTGCTGCTTGCAGGTGAGAACCTGTCAGCAGCACCGCGACCTGGATGGTTTCATTTAAGGAGATGTTTTCAAATACACTGCGTGATGGTTCGGAGAATTTCATTAATTCTTCAATGACACGCTGTGCGCGCCACCCGGCTTTAACGATTGCGTCTGCAGCCTCACGCATGTCTTGATCATTTTTCATTAAATGCAGTAAATACTGCCCATCTGCAATTATGGTTGTGAGCGGGTTGCTGATTTGGTGCGCAACGCTGGAAGCCAGCTTACCAATGGAAGATAGCCGCGCAGATTGTGCTAACTGTGATTGCGCTGCCTGGATTTGTTCTTCTAAGATTTTTTGTTCAGTAATATCGTGTCCAACTGCCTGATATTCAAATGATTGCTGGGTTGGGTCAGGGATCGCCCGAATTGCCCATTCTTGCCAGCAAGATTGCCCATCAATCAGGGTTGCCTGGACGATCAAGCGCTCAACCAGATTTTCTTGGTCCATGCGGGCGATGGCAGATAAAACGGCTTCTTGATCTTGCGGATGGATCCATTCCAGGAAACTGGTTCCGATTAATTGTTCGCGGCTCTCGCCGTAATATTGACAGTACGCTTCATTAACAAAGGTCAGGGTTGCATTGGGTAAGAAACGGCAGATCATTTCGGTTTGATGTTCTTCCACAATGGCACGGTAGCGGGCCTCGCTTTGCAGAAGCGCTTGATCTACCTCTTTTTGAATGAGAGCTTTCAACAAAACCGAAACGAAAGTGCGCAATAAATAGTTTTGCCCCTGGGTCCACTGCAGATCAGATTTTTTCGAGCCAAAAACCAGCAGGCCGCGAACTGCATTGTTATACACCAGGGGGAAAATGATTGCAGATTGGATACCATCGGTTAACAGCATCCGGTATGTAGAATTCTGGTTGTTGGGATGGTCCGCCTGCCAATACACTTCTGGCTCAATCAGTGCGGTATTCAGGTCGAAGAGTGGGTTAAACAATGCGCGGGATAGTTTGAGTGGGCGGGTCGCACGGCGAATGCCATAAAGTCCAGGTCCGCTGTACTGGTATGGCTGGATCAGGTAATCTTCTTTGGGCAGGTGAACAGCAGCAAAATCAGCGTCAATGAATATGGAGATCGTTTTTAATGCTTCATTAAAGTCATTGCCGGGTTGGGTGCTGCTGATAAATTCACTGGAGATGGTTGAAATTAATTTTTCAGATTTGAGCAGAGAAATCAATCGTTCGTCTGATAGTTTGTGTCGGGTGATGTCTTCACCTACACCAATCAGTTCAGCGACTTTTCCATCAGCCGAACGGGAAAATACCATTTCGCGAATTTTTAGCCAGCGCCAGCCAAAAGCCGGGTGGCGGAAGCGAAATTCAAATTCGCGGTATTCGCCATCAACCATCGATACTGCGTTCTGGTAATGTTTTTCGATTTTGCCCCAATCTTCCGGATGCGCAAAAGCCTGAAATGTGTTGGAAGTAGATTGAATCAATTGTTCAACCGCAACGCCAAGCACATCTTCTGCCTGAGGGCTGATGTAATTTATCTGGAAGCTTTGCAGTTTGAGCGTGTAAATGATATTTGGACTGGCATCCAAAATGCGCTGGATCAGGTAACGGCTTTGGCTGAGGGCTTCTTGCTCTGCCTTGCTGCGGGTGATATCCCGGCTGACATCCATATAGCCCAAAAAATCTTCGCCAGTCTTTCCGCCATATAAGATATTGATATGCGAGCTGACCCATACGACTTGCCCGTCAACCTGGGTCAATTTTCGTTCTACCTGCTGAATCGTTGCTGCATTTGGATCGGGTTGAACAATGGGGGGTGTTAATGCCTGTCCAAATGCGCTGTAAACCGATTGCCCCAGCATCGTCTCGGCTGTTTTTCCATACAGGTTTTCGGCAGCTTTATTCCAGTAGGTGATTTTCCCGTCTTTTTCCCAGACGATGACTGCATCTTGTACGTTGTTGAGCAGCATGGCCTGGTAGCGAATTTGCTCCAGAGATCGATCGATTGCTTTCTGAAATTCCCGGATTTGCACCGCTTTACTGACCAACTGCGGTAAAACGGAAAATGGGTAATCTCCTTTGACCAGGTAGTCAAAAGCACCGGATTGGATAGCCTGGGTGGCAATTTTTTCATTTCCCTCACCGGTCATCATCACCGTGGGAATAGAAATTCCTTGATTGCTCATTGCTGCAAGGATTTCCAATCCGGTGGTATCGTGCAGGCGGTAATCCAAAAAGAGGATATCGTACGGAGTGTTTTTAACAACCCGCCAGAAATCCTCTTCAAAATGAACCAGCATTACCTGACTGTTGCAGGTAGAGACGAGGAAATCGCGCATCACCTCGCTCAGTGCCCGGTCATCATCAAAGATTAGAACCTGGTACTTTTTATCGGTCATGGGATTATGTACAAGTAAACAAAACCATTTTTATTGACCAAGTTGGCCTAAAAACCTTCATATATATTATCACAATTACGCTTACCTGTGTTTGGATCGTATAGCCAAAAACAAAAAGGCATTTCGTAGTTAAATTTTTAGCTGTACTTTACTTTGCTTTTACAGTGAATTTATACGAATTGCCATTCCGATATGCTAGATTTGAGCATGGATGGATTTGAAGCAAACAGGCATAAATCATTGTTTTACGACTTCGAGGAAAAATGATTTTAGTAACCCGATTAAATGGCACCAAGGTATATCTCAACCCGGAATTGATCCGTATGGTGGAACAAACCCCGGACACAGTGATCACTCTGGTTGATGATAAGAAAATGGTGGTCAAAGAAAGTCCAGAAGAATTGACCCAACGGTTTATTGAATATCAGAGAAGTATTCATAGGCCGAAGGGCCTGGACGTTCCCGAAGGTAAGGGTGTGGATCAATCGTAAAGCAGTTTGAAAGACAGAATATAGAGAAATAAGGAACAAGGAGATCGTATGGATCTGGCAACAATTATAGGTCTGGTGGTTGGGGTAATTGTTCTTGTGGTTGTTTTGATTATGGATGGCGGCTCACCAGCGGAATTATTTTCTCACCCTTCTTCGATCATTCTGATTTTCGGTGGTTCACTGGCTGCAACCACAATTACAACCTCGCTGAAAACAGTCACAAGTTTACCCAAGATTATTGGCCAGGCAATTAAAGAGCATCATTTTGATATCAACGGCTCCATTGAATTGCTGGTAAAGATGGCCGACCGCGCCCGGCGGGATGGTTTGCTGGCGTTGGAAGAAGAAGCCAAGAAAATTGAAGATCCGTTTATGCAGAAAGGGATCATGATGGTCGTCGATGGTGTCGATCCGTCTCAGGTTCGTGCCATCTTAGAAACTACCATTCACCAGATGCAAGGCCGCCATAGAATCGGCTACAGCTTCTTTAACTCGGCGGGCGGTTTTGCCCCGACCTTCGGTATTATCGGTACGGTTATGGGGTTGATTAGTGTGTTGAAACAGTTGGATGACCCGAACGCGTTAGGTAAATCTATTGCTGCTGCGTTTTTGGCTACCCTGTGGGGCTTGTTAAGTTCCAACCTGATTTTCTTACCATTAGGCGGCAAATTAAAATCAAAGAGCGAAGAAGAAGCGCACGTTCGTTACATTCAATTAGAGGGTATTCTGGCAATTCAGGCTGGGGAGAACCCGCGTATTGTGCGCGAAAAACTGAATGCTTTCCTGCCGCCTGCGATGGTGAAGCAGGATGGTGACGGGGCTGAAAAACCTGCCAAGAAAGGCGCAAAGCCCGAAAAGGCACCCAGCCCTGAGAAAGCGGGGGCATAAATTATGGCACACGGTGGCGGCGGTGACGGTGAAGGCGGCGGTGAACGCTGGTTAGTCAGCTATTCGGACTTTATTACTTTATTAATGGTGCTGTTTGTGGTGCTGTATTCGATGGGGCAGGTGGATGTTGAAAAGTACCGGCAGTTAGCTGAAAGTATGCGCACCGCATTTACTTTGGGCGGTCCATTAAAGGTGGTGGATGCACAGATTAACCAAAACGGCGGCAATATGAAAGATGGTCAATCGAAACCCATTGTGGTCCCGGGGATTCCGCAGCAGCCGCCGAAATCGGAAGAAGTGGCCGGGCAATTGACCCAGATGCTTTCCTCGCAAAATTTGGGCAATGAGGTCAGTGTCCAGACCAATATAGAAGGGGTGCTCATCTCCTTAAGTGAAAAATTAGTTTTCCAACCTGGGTCTTCAGAACTGCCACCGGAAGTATTGCCGGTTTTGGATACGATTGCTGGAATGGTTCGCCCGATCGATAATACGATTCGATTGGTTGGCCATACCGACAATACACCACCAGTAGATCCGCGTTACCCGACCAATTGGGAGCTTTCTATGGCTCGCGCGATGGCGGTAGCGAACTATTTGGTGAATGCAGGTGTCTCGGCTGACCGGTTGATGGTTGCTGGTCGGGGAGAATATTCTCCCGTTTTTCCCAACGACACTCCGGAACACCGCGCTTTGAATGGGCGAGTGGATATCATCATCATTTATGAAATGGAAAATAACGTTTTGGGCTTCGACGGAATTGACGTAGCTCCTTAATCCCAACTGAAAAAACTGTAGCAGGTGAGCTGATGAATAATAAAATCTTCAAAATACTCGGATATGTTGCCAAAGGAATGAATTTCTTCGTGACCACAGTGGTTGCAATGGTCTCGCTGGCAACGGCTTATATTGTGTTTGCCCCAGATAATTTGCCAAAGCCTTTCCGCCTGGTCTATGACTACACCAATGTGGCCCCTATGCCCGCACCTGTTGGAGAAAATGTTCCAGTGGTTGAACCGACAGAAGAAGTCCACCAATTGAAACCGGGTGATGGGGTTATGTTCAATATGTCCACCAAAATTATCAATCTGGCGGACCCCTCAGGCCGGAAATACATCCGCCTGACGATGGTGTTGGAATTTGCTCCAGACGATCTGGAATATGAAAAGATGCCCGAAGAAGAAAAGTCTGCTTACCTGACTGGTTTTGAAGAGAAAATTATGGGCCTGATGCCTATGATGGATGATACAGTCATCACGCTGCTCTCTACCAAAACCTACGAGCAGTTGTATACGGCGGACGGCAAAGAACAACTCCGCCAGGAAATTATGCAGGCAATTGCCTCTCGCGTAACAGAGTATCAAATCTTATCCGTTTATTTCACTGAGTTTGTGGTGCAGTAGCCATGTTATCGCAGTCTGAAATCGATGCGCTTCTTGCAGGTGCAATTGAACTGAATCAAACAGGCGCAGAAAGCCCGGTCAACCTGGCTGACTACTTAACCCAGCCCGGTGAACGCCAAAAAACAGAACGTGCGCATTCTGGAAGCATTCAAGCCTACAATTTTTGGTCGCCGGATCGTTTTTCCAAAGAGCAAATGCGGGCTGTTGAATTGGTTCATGAAGATTTGACCGAGCGGTTGACAACCACGCTACCAACCTTCTTGCGCACCAACGTCCGGCCGCGCCTTGTGCATACGGAGCAGGGACGCTTTCATGATTTCATTAAGGATTTTCCACCAAATTCGCTCTTTCACTTGATCAATTTAGCGCCGCTTCCGTCACAAATGGTGTTTACGCTCAGCCCGAATGTCAGTTATATGATCTTGGAGCAGCGCCTGGGCGGGAAGATTGAAGGTCGTTTACAGGAACGCATCCTGACCGATATTGATCAGTCTTTGCTGCGCGGCCTGGTAGAGCACATGTTGGGTGATATTAAAGCGGCCTGGGCTAAAGTGACGACCATTGAACCTACCCTGGAAGACAGCACGACCAATCAGCATTGGGTGCAGATGATGATGGGAAATGAACGGGTCATGCTCTTGACCTTTGAAATCAATATCCAAAATATCACCGGGTTGATGAGTATGTTTATCCCGTTCAATACGCTCAAACCGATCGCCAATATATTGAATCCGCATATCTGGATTGCTGGCCGAAAAGAGCACCAACAAGACCCGGTGGCACGCCAGACGGCGTTGGAGAACTTGCGCCGGATTGAAGTTCCTGTGGTGGTCTTAATGGGTCATGCGGAACTGAAATTGAGAGATATTTTACAACTGCAAGTGGGTGATGTGATCCAAACTGATGCCTCCATTTCGGATGCATTGGTGGTGAAAGTAGCAAATAAAAAACAATTCAAGGGACGGGTTGGCCGGTCTGGAAATCACCTGGGTGTAAAAATTACCGGTGTGATTCGCGATGCCGAAGCAACCCCCGATCTGGAATGAGGGATGAGCCGATGAGTGAAATGGATGATTTAAAACAAGAAGAAGCAATGATTGGTGGTGGTTTTGGCGGTGCTTCAGCAGCACGTCCGTCTGCAAACTCAGCCGCAAACATTGATTTGCTTATGGATGTCTCGCTGCGTGTGACGGTTGAGTTAGGGCGTACCCGCATGCAGCTCCGCCAGGTGTTGGAGTTGCAGCACGGCTCAGTGATTGAACTGGACCGCCTGGCTGGTGACCCGGTTGATGTTTATATCAATGACCGCTTAATTGCCCACGGCGAGGTTGTGGTTGTGGACGATAAATTTGGCGTGCGAATTACCGAATTGGTTTCACCGGTAGGTGAGCGGAGTTCAGTGGCATGACGGATAAAACGTTCCAGACGATTAAACAGTGGTGGGCAGCAGCCGATCAGAAAAAGCGCTGGATGGCTGGTTTATTTGCGCTTTCGGTTGTGGCAACGTCTGTCTTGTTTATGACGACCGGCGCAGATGGCGGCACCGCTGCGGATATTGGTTCTTCTCCACTGTATTATCTGGGCGTATTTGTCAAATTATTGGGTGTTTTATTGTTGATTGTGGGCGGTGCGGTGGTCTTACGCCGCTGGCAAAAAGTGCGCGGTACGGGCACAACCCGCCAATTAAACCTGGTGGAAACCGTTCGTCTCAATCCCAAACAGGCTTTACACCTGGTGCGGGTGGGCGACCAGCACCTTTTGATTGGCGCGACCGACCAGTCCATTTCATTGATTTCAGCTGTGGATATTGAGACGGGTGAGGATGCTGCATCGGAACCCAGCCCGTTGAGCCTGAGTTTTGAGGCGCTGCTGCACTCGGCCAGCCGCGACCAATCCAGCCCTTCATTGGGTGTGCAGGATTTCGGGAAGGAATAGTTTGGATATGGCAGCCATAATTTTGCAAAACAAAGCACAATCCACGGTGAAGGCGCCGGAATCAGCCGGATCATCCCGGAAGAATTTTCGCTGGGTCATTTTATTGGTTCTGCTGGTCGGTTTGCTGCTGGCCGGATGTTCGGCTGACCCGAATCTGACGGCTCCTGGGGTAACCCTCTCGGTTGATCCGCAAGGTGAACCAAAACAGGTTACATCGGGCGTTCAGCTCCTGGTATTGTTGACGGTGCTGTCTATGGCCCCGGCCATCTTAATCCTGGCTACCTCATTCACCCGGATTGTAATTGTGATCTCTATGCTGCGCAGCGCCATTGGCACACCGACCATTCCTCCCAACCAGGTGGTGATTGGCTTATCCTTGCTGCTGACCTTTTTCATTATGGCGCCTGTGTATAAACAGATTGATGCCCAGGCAATCCAGCCGTATTTGCGAGAAGAGATTAGCCAGGAAACCGCATTAAAAGAGGCTGTCAAGCCGGTGCGCGAGTTTATGTTCAAGCAGACCCGTGAAAAAGACCTGGCCTTGTTCCTGGAGTTGAGCAATCAACCCCAGCCGGAAACCCTGGAAGATATCGAGACCGTCACGCTCTTTCCCGCGTTTGTGATCAGTGAATTGCGGACTGCCTTTACGATGGGTTTTGTGATTTACATCCCCTTCCTGGTGATTGACCTGGTTGTTTCCAGTGTGCTGCTCTCGATGGGTATGATGATGCTGCCGCCTTCGTTAATATCTTTGCCGTTCAAACTACTGCTCTTTGTGATGGTCGATGGTTGGTATTTGCTGGTTCGCAGTCTGGCAGTCAGTTTCATGGGTGGTTCCTGAGGTGTTGTATGACAGAAGCATACGTTTTGACATTAGCGCAAAATACCGTGATGATCTCCTTAATTCTGGCTGGACCGATTTTATTGATCAGCTTATTGGTTGGCAGCCTGGTGAGTATGGTGCAAGCCGCCACACAGATCAATGAAGCAACCTTGACGTTCATCCCCAAGATGATTGGCATTATTTTGGTTTTGTTAATTTTGGGTTCCTGGATGCTGCAGCAGCTCCTGGTATTTACCTCTAATTTATTCACCAGTTTACCGAACCTGGTTCATTAATTTATGAGCCGGTAGGAAAGAGATTATGTTACCTCAACGAATTGACGCCATCTTATATTCCATCAAGCACCTGCGTCCCATGCCTTCTAATGTGACTCGCATTCTTAAAGAAATAGAGTCACCTAACATCACGGTAGGCATGATCTCTGAATATATTGGCCTGGACCAGGCATTGGCAGCGCTGGTATTGCAGTTGTCCAATTCGACCGCAATGGGATATGGCCGGACCTGCACATCTTTGCATGAAGCTGTCATGCGCATTGGTTTAAAACGCTTGAAATCCATTTTATTGGCTTCTTCTGCGGTGGATTCAATGGGGCAAAGCCTGCGCGGATACCGTCTGGGCGCGGGTGAGCTGTGGAATCATGCCCTGGCAACCGCGGTTGCTTCCGAATGGCTGGCTCGCCAGGTGCGCTATCCGGACCCGGAAGAGGCATACGTTTCCGGGCTGCTCCATGATATTGGTAAACTGCTCCTGGACCAGTTTGTATTAACCGATTACAGCCAGATCGTTGATTTCATTCAAAAATACCGCATGCCTTTATGGCAGGTGGAAGAAAAATTGATCGGACTGGATCATGCCCGGGTGGGCGGCTTGATTGGTGAGCGCTGGCAGTTTCCACCCGTTTTGGTGGATGCAATCAGTTTTCACCATTACCCATCACAGGCGCGCAAAAATCAACAGCTGCCGGCAATCGTTAATTTGGCGAATGCCATTGCCAGCCGCAAAGAAATTCAAACGGGTCTGTTTTGTGACCAGATTCATCCGGATACATTGGCAATTTTGCAATTGTCTGACCATCAATTGTCCAGAATTCGAGAACAACTGGCCAGCGTCCTGGTTATGGATGCTGCATAAAGAAATCGTTGATCTTGTTGGCACACTGGAGGTGCACAAAAAAAGATACTGCGGTGGTTCAAATAGACGGAGACAAAATTGGGAAGCCCCTGAACAACGAGATAGATTAATGAGCAAGTTAGGGCAGAATCGTTACTTTTAGAAGTGAGGTGTAAAAATGGGTAATCAAGGTTTTTCCGCGAATGGAAAAAATGGCAGGGGGCTGTCAGGATCAATTCAGACCAGGTTGTTGGTATTGTTTTTGGCAATTGCTTTGGTGCCACTGGCAATTCTTTCAACTATCGCGTATCTTCAAAGTCAATCCGCACTTAAAACTCAAATTGAGGCCGGCTTGACTCAAATTACCGAATCCAACCACCAAATTATTGAGGATTGGATTGACAGCCGTTTGCGGGATATCCGCGTGGTGGCTGGGGCAGACCGGGTGAAATCGATGGATGCAAGCCGGGTGCAATCTGCCCTGGAATTGTACGGTTCAAACTGGAAGGGATACGAGACGATCTTTGTGGTGAAGCCCGATGGAAAAACATTGAATGTGATCAATGTTGATTCTACTGGTATTGCAAAGGTTGGTACTGAACTAGATCTGAAAGAGCGCGAATATTTTAAACAGGCTCTTTCCGGGCAAGTAGTCATGTCGCAGCCGTTGATCTCCAAAGCCACAAACAATGTGGTTGTCGTGGTTGCTGCCCCTGTTGAAAGTAACGGGAAAATTGTAGGTGTTGCTGGTGCAACTGTCTCTATGGATGCGGTCAGTGTTATGATGCGGTCCGCCCAATTAGGAG
>JAJUJY010000224.1 GCA_029265085.1 Chloroflexota bacterium | reverse complement strand
CGTCAGAAGCTGGCATTAATATATCAGTCCGAAAATATCGATCCGGCTAACCAGGAAAGGATACATGATGAGTCACCAGCATTTTGAAACATGGCTCTTTGAACCTTCAAATTTATCAATGGATCAGGCAGAGCAATTAACCCAACACCTGGAAACTTGCCCTACCTGCCGGCAAACCCAGGCTGCCTGGCAAGGCGTTCAAAATATGATCACGAAAGCTCAACCGGTAGCTCCTTATGCCGGTTTCGCAATGCGCTGGAAGAACAGCCTTGCAGAACGGCGAATCCAGGAACAGCGCCGCCAGGTGAAACGATTATTCATTGGGCTTGGCGGAGCTTTCTTACTCTTCCTGGTGCTGTTTTCTGTACAGGTTTTATCGGTTTATAGCCCGATTGCTTTATTTACCAACGGTCTTCAGGTTTTGGCACAGGCCCCTCTGCAGCTTCAGAACCTGAGCTATATTGTCACGTTTTGGTTGGGAAAAATTCCTCCAACACTTTTGGTGGGGATTGGAATTGTCTTATCCGGTTGGGTATGCCTTTTGTTTGCTACCTGGATTATGACCCTTGTGAAACTCAACCATCAAGGAGTAACTGAAAAATGAACAAACTGAACAATTTTACCAAACGATTTCTATTCTTGGTTTTAGCCTTTGTTGTGCTGGCCATGCCCAGTACTGCTCTGGCTCAAACAAACCCGCCAGACACTTTTAACGGCGACCAGGTTGTAATCGGCAACAGCTACATTTTGCGCGAAGGCCAGACCTTAAACGGAAACCTGGCAATTATTGGTGGAAGCGCCCAAATTGAACAGGGCGCAAAAATCAACGGTGATATTGCCCTTTTAGGCGGTTCACTGAACCTGGGCGGTGAAGTTAGCGGGAATGTCACTGCCGCTGGCGCAATCGTCAACTTTCTAGATGGAGCTGTAATTCGCGGCGATTTCCTTAGCGCCGGTGCGACCACATCCAATATGAGCCGGGTAAAAGTGTATGGTTCAACTGAAACCATGTCTCCCAGAGCATTCCAGTTCAACTTTGACGACCTGGATTTTGGCCGGGTGGACGCTCGCCCCAACGGATCTGGTTTCTTCAACCTGATTACGGGCTTCTTCTCGCGTATGCTGCAGATTTTTGCTGTGGCCGTCCTGGCACTGGTGCTCGCCTTAATTATGCCAAAACCGCTCGATCGGGTTGCGCAATCCATGACTCAACAGCCCATGCTGGCCGGAGGGCTGGGTATCCTGACACTATTCGTTGCTCCACTGGTGTTGGTGATCTTAACCATTACTATTATTCTAATTCCGGCCACCATCATCAGTCTGATTGCAATTGGTGCAGCGCTTTTGTTAGGGTGGATTGCCGCCGGTTTTGAAATTGGCCGCCGCATGGCTGTCCTGTTCAAAACCGAATGGGCTGACGCAGTTTCTGCCGGTTTAGGCACGCTCGTCCTGGGTTTGGGGATCTACCTGCTTGGATTTGTGTTCTGCCTGGGCGGTGTGGTTTCAATTGTGATCAGCTGCCTGGGTCTTGGTGGAGTCATCCTCAGCCGCTTTGGCACGCAGACATACACTCCGGCGGCGGCCCCCGAACGGACTGTGAATACAACGCCCGCCCGAGTATCACCTGTCATCACGGAGCCTACTCCTGGGACAACCGGAGAAAGTGCTGCAGGGACAGAGGATTCGGAACCAAAATCTTGAAGATAAAAATTCCCGGAGGGGTGGGGCTCCACCCCTCCGGTGGACAATCATGGAGGGAAACTCATGAAACGTTGGATGCCAATTTTGATCGCCTTAACGCTGATCGCTTCTTCTTTAGCCTGCTCAATTACCGTCAATGTGCCCAAAGTGACCATTGGTGAAACGGAAACCATCACGATTCAAGAACCAATGCCGGAAGGAGCTATTCCTGCCCGTGTGACCCTGGAAATGGGAGCCGGTGAATTAAACCTGAGCCGCGGGGATGCCGGTTTGGTGGACGGCACTATCCGATACAATGTGCCCGAATGGACACCGGAAGTTGAACGGGACGGAAAAAATGTAACCATTTCTCAGGGACGCGAACTTGACCTGAAATTCCCGACCGATGACGTGATTAACACCTGGGATTTAACCCTCGGCAACCGCCAGATGGACTTAAAAATCACTGCGGGTGCCTACAAGGGCACGCTGGACTTCACCGGGATTCCACTCACCAGCCTGCAAATTGCGGACGGTGCCAGCCAGGCAGAAGTACGGTTTGATGAACTGAACCCCGTCTTTATGGAGCGTTTGCGCTACAAAACAGGTGCCTCTCAGGTGAGTCTGCTCAACCTGGGGAATGCCAATACAGATGATATTGTTTTTGAAGGTGCAACCGGTGCTTACACATTAGACTTTACCGGCTCGATCCAAAGAGATATCTCTGTCAGCATTACTTCTGGTGTTTCCAGTGTTGAGATCATCATACCGGAAAATGTACCTTGCCGGGTTGAAATTAGCGGCGGGCTGAACAATATCTCCCCAAGCGGAACCTGGAACATCTCCAACAATGTCTATGAAAAGGGCGGCAGCGGCCCAAAGATTGAAATACAAATCAGTATGGGTCTGGGCAACCTGGAATTAATTAGCCGCTAAACACGACCAAACCAAAAACACTCCCCTGGTTCCAGAGGGAGTGTTTTTTATGCCCTTGCAAAAAATGCCGGTTGGGTCTATATTCGCATCGTTCTAGTTCGATATTAATAAATAATGGATAAACGATGCAAAACAACCCAAATTTCTGGATCACCATCATTCTTGTGGCCATCACCTATATCGGGGTGGCCGCTGGGCGTTGGCCAAAATTACGCGCCAACCGCACCACCATCGCCTTGATGGGTGCAGGTTTGCTGATCGTAACGGATCAAGTGAAATTTGAAGAAATCGGCCGTTTTCTGGATCTGGATACATTGATCCTGTTATTCAGCATGATGATTATTAATGCCAACTTACGGCTGGCGGGTTTCTTTGGATTGGCTGGCAATGCCTTGCTGCGCCTGACTCGTAATCCACGGATTTTCCTGGCATTGGAAATATTGGTTGCCGGTCTGCTCAGTGCCTTATTTTTAAATGACACGATTTGTTTGATGTTCACCCCCCTGGTTTTGGATTTAACCCTTTCGATTAAACGCAATCCCATTCCTTACTTAATCGCACTGGCAACCGCATCGAATATTGGTTCTGCGGCCACCCTGACCGGGAACCCGCAAAACATGATTATTGGCGTTGCTTCCGGAATCCCGTTCACCGAATTTTCGGCCGCCTTGCTGCCCATTGCAATCGTCAGCCTGGCTGGAATCTGGGTTGTGTTGGTCAGGTTTTATCCCCAGGAATTTCATCCTAAAAATCGGTTTATGATCCAGCCAACCACCGAAGCACCTTACTATCCCTGGCTGCTATTAAAATCAGTGATCATCATTGCTGGTTTATTAATTGCTTTCCTGGCCGGTGCCCCAATCGCTATGGCAGCATTCCTGGCTGCCTGTGCATTATTATTCACCCGGCGGGTAAAACCGGAAACGGTATTTGCTGAATTTGATTGGGGACTTTTGGTGTTTTTTAGTGCCTTATTTATCGTGACCGGTTCATTAGAAGTCAATGGCATTACAGCGGCTTTGGCACAAATTACTCAGGTTGGACAAATCAACGCACTCAATTTAAGCGCAATCACCGTGGTACTCAGCAACCTGGTTTCTAATGTGCCGGCCGTATTGCTGCTCCGCCCACTGGTTGCAGCCCTGCCTGACCCTACAGCGGGATGGTTAACTCTGGCTGCTGCCTCCACGCTGGCTGGCAACCTGACGTTGTTAGGATCCGTAGCAAATCTGATTGTGGCCGAGGTTGCCTCGAAACAAAAAGTCACCCTGGGATTTTGGGAATATACCAAAGCCGGTGCACTGATCACCCTCATTTCCCTGGTTATCAGCACACTCTGGCTGCAATTTGTCATCTGGCATTAGGCCGCTGCCGGACCTGCCAGATAAAGATGATGCTTCTGGATAATTTCGTACACTGCTTTGGGTAAATAATAACGGTACACCCGCCCATCTTGAATGCGTTGGCGAATCTGGCTGGAAGAAATCTCCAACAGGGGGGCTTCCACGAAACGCACTTTTCTCGTCACACCCGGCAAAATCAATTCCAGGGTTGATAAATCCACTGCATCCCCAGGCCTGCGCATGACCCCCAAAGCTGTAACCTGAGCAATTAATCCCATCGGGTTACGCCAGGTGGGTAAATCATGCAGAGAATCACCACCAATTAAATAATCCACTTCCCAGCCCGGGAACTGATTCTTCAAGATCTGCACAGTATCCACAGCAAAGTGCGGGCCTGGACGATCGATCTCCACTGTAGAAAGCTCAAAAGCAGGATTATCCCCCAAGGCAGCCTGAATCATCTCCAGCCGCAGAGATAAGGGGGTAATTGATTGTCCCTGCTTATGCGGCGGGTCGGGGGTAAGCACCCATAACAAGCGGTCTAAGCCCAATTGATCCAGACATTCAGCCGCCAATATCAGGTGGCCTAAATGAGGAGGATCAAAGGTACCGCCGAAAACGCCCAGGCGCATGGTTGGTCTCCCGAGAAATATCTAACTCAATCTTGCCATTCCAGTTCAAAATCATCCCCAATGAAAACAGTATCCCCGTTTTCAATTCCGGATTTCCGTAAGGCATCTTCAATACCCAACGTTTCAATTAACTTCTGGAAACGCCGCACCGATCCCTCAAATTCCCAATAGGTCATCTTGGCAGCCCGTTCGATGGCTGCACCAGTCACCTTGTAAGAACCATCGGGCAGGCGGGAAATTTCAAAGGCACGCGGATCATCTGCAGGCCGGTACACTGGAATATCCTGAACCGGTTCCGGTTCGGGAGCAATTTTTAACAACTCAACACACTTCCACAGGATCGGTTTTAGATCGGTGCGAGCAGCTGCCGAAATTGCCACCACCTCAACCCCTTTTTCTTTTAAGGCAGTTTTGATCTCAGGCCAGCGCTCTTGCACTTCCGGCAAATCAATTTTATTTAATGCCACAATCATTGGTTTTTTGGCCAATTGTGGGTCAAATAAAGCCAGTTCTGAATTAATTTGACTGTAATCAGCAATCGGATCGTTGGACAAACCGTCCAGCAAATGGATCAACACGCGTGTGCGTTGAATATGGCGCAAAAACGAATCGCCCAAACCAACACCCTGGTGGGCACCCTCAATTAACCCTGGAATATCCGCCAGGATAAGCGTATTTTCCATATCCAGTTCTGAAACACCTAAGTTCGGTTCCAATGTTGTAAACGGATAATTGGCGATTTTTGGCCGTGCATTGGTCACCGCAGCCAAAAAGCTGGATTTTCCCGCATTGGGCACACCCACAATGCCAACATCCGCAATTAATTTCAATTCCAGGCGCAAATTTTTTTCTTCTGCAGGCTCGCCTTTTTCACCCGTGCGAGGAGCCTGATTCCGAGAATTTGCGAAATGCGTGTTACCTCGGCCGCCGCGCCCCCCCTTGCAGACCACCAGTTCCTGATCACGCTCGACCAGATCACCCAGCAATTCACCCGTCAGATCGTCATACACAATCGTTCCTGGTGGAACCGGAATAATTAGATTGTTTGCGGAACGGCCGGTCATATTACTCACGCCGCCCTTGATGCCGTCTTTCGCCACAAACTTTTGTTGGTAACGGAATGCCACCAAAGTATTCAGGGTCGGGACCACCTTCAGGATCACATCTCCGCCGCGCCCACCATCACCGCCATCCGGGCCGCCCCGGTTGACATATTTCTCACGGTGAAAATGCACAAAACCATCCCCACCTTTACCTGAACGAACAAAAATTTTGGCTTCATCAATGAACATAATGCAAACGTCCTTCAAAAATCACAAACTACACTTTACAGTATTAGAACACAACTCTTGCCCATTATAACATCAGGGACCAGGTGATAACCT
>JAJUJY010000189.1 GCA_029265085.1 Chloroflexota bacterium | reverse complement strand
CCAGCAGACGAAGTTAAGACTGTCTGGCCTGCCGAACTAAACGATACCGCCGGTTATACCGTGCGGCTGCCGCAGGTCAGCGTGGACGATCTTACCGTCCAGCCGGGGTTTGCCTTCCAGATAGTGGTAAATCGTGAGCAAGCTCAGGCGGTGGTGGAAGCCGCTGGAAGCGAACTGGTCTTACCGGAAGACATCGATGGGACTGAGATCACGGTTCAGATGGGGAACAGCGCCGCGGCCAGCCTGGATGTATGTCCTCCGCTCGAAGGTCAACGGCAGAGCAGCCGTTCCGATTGCTTGATCTTCATCCAGGCACCCAGCCCGGAAATTTCTACCTCAAAACCGGTCGATTTACTGCCCCTGGCAGAAAGTGCTCTGCAATTTATGGGCATGAACGCGGATGAGGAGCGCGAATATGCAAATTCTGAGGATTGGACGACCACACTGGTGAATCATGTCACGGTTGAGGATGCAACCTATGATGCCGTTGGGGTGGACGGCGTAGAGGGTAAACTGATCCGCTGGAATGATACCGGAAATGGGAGCATTCAATCCATGCTGGTCTGGGTCAAGGATGGGATGATCTATATGATCGGCGGCCCGGGTGACGGCTCACTGGCGCTGGAAGTGGCTGGTTTAATGCCCTGAGATTCTGGTGCCGGATTTTAACATTTTGATTCATTAAATTGAGACAACTGGCGTTCATGGCCTGCCTGGACGCCAGTTGTTTTTTGGCCAAGGGTGCCTTCTTTCTTCGTATCTATTTGACCTCCGGTGATTATCAATTCCTCCCAAACTATCCAATCCAATCCTACCCGATAGAATGGGGGATTTTTCCAGTGAGTCGGGTAAAATGGGATTGATCATCACGATCATTTTCCTTTTTATTTTTTTAGCCGCGGGGGCTGTTATGTCTGATCAAACGTATCGCCGTGTTTTTGGTTTGTTGTTTGGAGCCGTCATCGGATTTTTGTTTGGGGTGGTGTCTTCCTATATTAACCGTGTGTTCCTGCCTGGATATCCTTTCTACCAGCCGCCGCTTGGCCCTTTTTTGAACATGGTGTTATGCGCTTTGGTCGGTGCGCTGCTTGGCTGGATCAATGCCCTGCCGCGCGGAGGGGTAATTGGGGCGCTGATTTCTGCTTCGGTGGGCGCTGTGCTGGCTTTGATCGTATCTTTTGTGATTGGCAGTTCGGTGGTCGCAGTAGGGCAGGCGGGCAATGTGTTTGCAGCGCAAGGGATTGTGGCGGTATTTCTGTTTTTTCCCTTTGCCGGCGCACTATTGATTCCGATGGGATTGTTCCGTTGGGCGATTGAAAAACAATTGAGCTTCCGCGGACAGTTAAATTTCTTCCATCCCAGCCGGATTTGGCTGCCGCTTTTATTTGCAATTGCCGCGATTGGGTTGGGAGCTACCTCGTTAATTCCGGCTGGCGGGCGGACCGTTGTACGCCGGATGGACGTGCTGTTGCAATCCGGGATTAATGCCGGGTCTGCGGATTTGCTGCCGAAACCACTGCTCCACAAAGATGTTGGTGATTTTTTGGGATATGCCACACCCAAATACCAGCTGCAGTGGACCCGCCAGGACCTGCAAAAATATGGCATTGGGTATCCATACGGGACGGAATCCACGCTCTCGTTAATGATTGCGCGGTTTGATAACGGCTGGGGGCTGGTCTGCCTTTACCCCACCCCGGAAGAAGATCCGCGCTGTAAAGGGTTCATGTCTTTACCACGCTAAGTTGACCATGCTGCACCAACCACCCATTTTGAAATTCTCCCCGTAATGGAGAAACCTGTTTCGAATGGTTTTTTGAACTGAGCGAACAGCACACCCAGGAGAAACCATACCAATTGAGGTTTTTTCGCAAAAATTTTGGGTTGAACACCGATGGCCTTCGCAATTGTGGAATCCGTGAAGCGAACCAACCGGCAGAATTAACCTCATTGGATTCGCTGCCGTATGAGAAATTTTTCGATTGGTTTGAGCAGTGCATCGAGCGGCGCGGGGCAGCTGGAGGAAATGCGGCAGGGGGGCTTCTTTCGTATAGCCAAGATTAATAGGCGAATGGCAGGGGTTGGGGCGGCTGTCTTTTCTTTTGGGCGTGGATACTGCCCGGCTGGATGTATTTAAAGACAACCTGCCTGCTTATACGTTATATTCCATGATCAGCTTTCACGAGGGAAAGCGCATTGTCTATTGGACCTGGCAGGCCGGATCATGATGCGGTTGGTAATGAGGTCAATTCAGGGTGCGTTGGTTGGTCTTCCGGTATATCTTCCCAACGGCCAGCCAATTTTTTCATGACATCCGGAAGGGTTGTATATTCCATTTCGTCCATTGGCAGGCGGTGCGGCTCAAATGGGCCGTGGCGGCGCATCTGGTCTGCTAACAGGTTGCATTGGTGGCGTGACTCGTCAAAGCCAGGATCATCAAACATATCCCGCGGACCAATTAACCGGCCGTTCGCAACCTGGAAACCCAGGCTAATCACCCGCGGTGGTCCGTCAAAACGGCTGGGTGTGGCATGCTGGACTGAAACCGGCATGAGCGGTCCGTAATGCGATCCGCGCATCCAGCCCTGCACAATATGCGGCATGGTGAATGGTTCCAATATTTCACCCACTGCCGGGAACTGCCCTTGTGCCCGGACCATGCAAACAGGATCATCCTTGCCAACGTATTTTCCAGCAATTAAGGCCAGCCGCTGGGTAGAGGACACCGATCCAATTTCCCCGCTGCGCGTGTATATTGATTTGACCATATATCGGCCGGTTGCGCCGATAAAGACCAGCAAATCATACATCTCCTCTGGGGTATCAAAGAAAATCCGCTTGTGGTTTAAGACGTCATGCACTTCGAACTGGAACCCAGCATGCATCGTAGGTGAAATCGTCAGGCCGGCCGTGTTAAATGGGTCGGCAAACATTTTGAACAAAGGTAAATTCCAGGCTCCAGCGGAGGTTTTGTCGGCCATGAAGATCAACACAGGCTCGGCAGTCCGTTCGACAAACTCCATTTCTGCCACGCCTGGACCCATTCCGCGCACGTTTCCGGAAAACGAATCGGCCAGCAAGTCTTGCCCTGCGCCGTAAAGCTTGTTGGCTTTGGCGATGCCGGTGCAATTGACAAAGATATCCCAGGCAAGGTGGTGGATATCCAGATTATCCACGCCCAATTGGTGGGTCATAATGAGTTCCAGGTCGTCTCCGCAAGAGGTCACATGGAAATCGATCACCAAATCGCGTGAACGAGCATTGGTGAGCATGCGCTGCGCTTCCTGGATCAATCCAGGATACATGGCTGAATGCCCAATATATCCCCCTACATCGGCTTTAATTACACTAAGGGTTATCTTTGGATTCATCTCTACCTCCCGGGTTTCAGTCGATCAAAGGGCTGAAACCTGCTCAAAGGGAAAGCATTCAGGGTGAGTTGCCCTGGTAGGAGTGCGAGATGAAAAGGAATTGTTTTGGGGGTGGAATTGCTTGGTTCTATAAAAAAGCGGCTGAACACCCTGATAAGGGTTATATATATTATTATAGCGACATAAAATGCGAAAATCTCATTTTTCCAATTTTAGGGTGATCATTTGGAGAAATGGCTTTTGTTGTTGAGATGAATAATTCGGATCAATATGAGTTTGCAATAAACCCTGTTCTGTGTTATACTGATTGGGTCTTATAATCAGATCTGCGTTCAAAGTTTGCGGCCATCCTAATTATAAAGATGGCCGCATTTTTGTTTAAGTCCGGTCTGCACTAGTGAAAGAAGAGGATTATCTTGGAAGTAAAGCTTTATGTTGGAAATATGTCTTATGACACAACCGAAGAACAACTGCGCACGCTGTTTACTGAGGCTGGTCCCGTAGTAACAGTCGATGTGATTAAAGATCGTGACACCGGTTCCTCAAAAGGTTTCGCCTTTATTACGATGAGCAGTCAGGCTGACGCTTCAAAAGCGATCACCATGTTCAACGGAAAAGAATTTGGCGGACGCCAGTTGAATGTCAATCCTGCCAAACCGCGTGAAGAACGCACTGGCGGCGGGCGTGGCTACGGCGGCCAAAACAACCGCCGCGGCTCAAATAACCGCTACTAAAATATTACGGAAATCTAAAACCCCGTCTCTCCAGGCGGGGTTTTGATTTAAAATTGATTATGCAGACATAAAAAAATTCTGCCGGCGGTGAGATGCCCGGAGGATACCGAAAATTAAAATAGGAAGATGGAGCAGCATAGATGACAGAAAATGAAAAAGAAAAACAACGTGAAGCTCTTCGTGTAGCCTATAATAAATATGCTCAAGAGCGTGATTCCAGCAAACTGCAGGATTGGAAAATTGAGGAGCGCAGCAAATTTCTCGCTCATTTGCAGCAAGAGGGCAGAATTTCACTCTTAGAAATTGGAGCGGGAACCGGCAAGGATGGAAAATTTTTCCAGGAGCAGGGCTTAAAGGTTACCTGCATCGATTTATCCCCGGCGATGATTGAATTATGCAAACAAAAAGGGCTGGATGCGTATGTGATGGACGTCACGGAATTGGATTTTCCAGCGGATTCATTTGATGCGATCTACGCTATGAACAGCTTGCTGCACCTGACCAAGATGGAATTTTCTGATGCTTTATTACACCTGAATCAACTCTTAAAACCGGACGGCCTGTTTTACCTGGGGATTTACGGTGGGGTGGACCAGGAAGGGATTTGGGAAAAGGATGCTTACGAGCCGAAACGCTTTTTCTCCTTTTTCACTGATGAGCATTTAAAACAAACTGTTGAAAAAGATTTCGAGATTCTTTACTTCCGCACGATTCACTTTGAGACAGAAGGCTCCCGTGATTTTCAGTCGCTGGTGCTGCGGAAGAGGGGACTGGAATCAGGGGATAGGTGACAGACGCCATAGAAGCGGGGGATATTACGCCTGTGCCTTGAGGTCAGGTCCGGTTTGGCGGTTGAATAATTTTTCCTTTTTTATTAAAACTTGATGATAAATGAGGGATTTTTAAAAAAATCATTGACCGGATTGACCGGCTGCATTAGGATATATGGGGTATCATTCATCTCTATCATTTCTATTTGATTGCCGGAGGTTTTCATGCAGCGTCACTGGAAAACGATCGCAGGGGTTCTCCTTCTCCTCATCGCTTTTGGGGCGGCGGTTATGCCGGTCCGGGCACAAGATAATCCCCCCCGCATTTATTTCTTTTGGGGTGACGGCTGCCCGCATTGTGCTGATGCCAAGCCGGTTATGCGTGAACTGATTGAAAAGTATCCAGGGACTGAGCTGTATCTGTACGAAGTCTGGTACGTGGATGAAAATCAGCAGTTTTTCAATGATATGGCCGCTTCGATTGGGCAAAAGCCGCAGGGTGTGCCAACCATTTTCCTGGGTGACAAAGTATGGGTTGGCTGGAACGAACAGATTGAGCAGGAACTAGAGCAAGAAATCAGCCGCTGCCTTGCCGGTGGTTGTAAAGATGCGGCTGCGGGGGTGATCCCTACCAATAAACTGGGCATTCCTGAAATTTCAGACAAGGCTCCCCGGCCTGTGCCTACCCCAACCTTTGATCCTGCAACCGATAAAGAACATGTTTTAACGGTTCCGTTGATTGGGAAAGTGGACCTGGATGCGCAGTCGTTGTGGATCAGTACCGCACTGATCGCCTTTGTGGATGGGTTTAATCCCTGTTCTTTGTGGGTGCTTTCCATGCTGATGGCACTGGTTATCCATACGGGGTCACGCAAAAAGATTTTCTTGATTGGGATGATTTTCCTGACCGTTACGGCGGGCGTGTACGCGCTGTTTATTGCCGGGTTGTTCAGCGTGCTGACGATGGTCAGCTTCCTGGGCTGGATACAAGCACTGGTGGCAGCCGTTTCGCTCTTTTTTGGATTGGTCAATATCAAGGATTATTTCTGGTATAAAGAAGGTGTCTCTTTCACGATTTCTGAAAAAGATAAGCCAGGTATTTTCCAACGCATGCGCAAGGTGATGAATTCCACCGAGAACATCTGGGCGTTGGCTGGCGCAACGATTGCGCTGGCGGCGGGTGTTTCGCTGGTGGAATTTTCCTGCACAGCGGGCTTTCCGGTTTTGTGGACCAATATTCTTACCGCTCAAAATGTGGCTCCGGCCACCTTTGGGCTGCTGCTGCTGCTCTACCTGGTTATTTACCAGATTGATGAACTGGCGATTTTTATGACAGTGGTATTTACCCTCAAAGCCAGCCGCCTGGAAGAGAAACAAGGCCGTATTCTCAAGCTGGTTGGCGGCACACTGATGCTGACACTGGCAGTGGTGATGTTAATTAACCCCAGCCTGATGAATGATCTGGGCGATTCATTGCTGATTTTTGGTGCAGCTTTTGTGGTTGCCGCGTTGATTCTGTTGGTTCACCGGACGATCTTGCCGCGGTTTGGGATTTGGATTGGCTCTGAAGCGCAATCCGGTAAGAAACATGGGCGGTCGAAGATGTCTCGCGGCGGGGTGAAGAAGGCCAATCAACGCCATTAATCCATGAAACTGCCTGATGGTTTAAACAACCTTAAGCAAAAAGGCGCGGCTTTGATCAGCCGCGCCTTCGATATTATTTTTCCTGCAAGAACATTCCGCGCCCGTCAATAATCAGGTTGTGGCCGCTGGAATGTTCCAACGTGTGCAAAAAGCGTAATTGAAGCAGGTCCGGGTTTTCTTTAAAGAGATGAGCCGCATTTGCCAGGTTACGCAAAGCAGCACTCTCCCCGCGGGCTTTTTCCAGCGCAGCAAGCCCTTCTTTTTGGGCTTTCACCACTTGCAGATAGGCCTGGCGCAGTTCCGCCGGCAGCATAATATCGCGGAAAGTGATTTGATCCACCTGCAAGCCAATTTCATCTGCCTCAGCTTTGATCTTTTCGGCGATCTGGGCATTTAAATCCCCCCGTTTTTGCAGAATGTCCTCTAATGTACAGCCGGCAATGACCTCCCGAATAGCGATCTGTGCCTTCAAATGCATATGGGCTTCATGGTGCGCAACGGTAAGAACGGCTTTCACTGGATCAACAATCCGGTAAAAAAGCACCAGGCTGAGTTTAACCGGCAGGTTATCCTGCGTCAGGACTTCTTGCCCAAGGATGGTCATATTTTGCAGGCGCATATCCACCCGTTGAATGCGGAAACCTGAACCCCAAAGAAAATAATGGGCTCCAGGATCTAACAGGCGTTTATAGAGACCATTACGGAAATACAGGCCTTTTTCGTGTTGGTGGATAATGATTTTTGTGAACATGCGTTTGCTCCAGGTAGTATGTGATTGTCCATTCCGGAGGGAGGGGCCGCCGGGCAGCGGCGGAGGTCTGAACCTGCAGAGCCGCGTTCCGGCTGCGGAAACCGCCAGCCCCTTCCAACGGAGGGTGATGGGAATT
>JAJUJY010000303.1 GCA_029265085.1 Chloroflexota bacterium | reverse complement strand
GATGGATTCCTGGTAATACCCATTAATCCGGTGGATATCCATCAAATCATTTCCCCGCTGCAGCGCAAGACGCATATTTTGATCCGCCTGGTCCCATTTTTGTTGGTCGATAAGAATTTCAGCATAATATGCCAAAGCAAGCGGGTTCGTCGGGTCTAATTGGATAGCACGGGTGGCTTCCTGTTCCGCTTCATTCAAAAAACGGGTAGATTCTTCACCCGAAGCCAAAGCCGCATTCCAATCCAGCACAAAGGCACGGATTGCATGCACATTACTATCATCCGGGGCAATTTTGACAGCCTGGTTAATGCTATCTAATGCCTCTTGCAGCCGGGCTTTCTTCTCAGGATCTGTGGTCAGCAAGTTGTAAGAGTAGGTTTGAATTCGGGCTAACTCGGCCAGTAATTGTGCATCCTGCGGATTTTGCTGCACTGCGCGCTGGTAGGCGGCGATTGCCGCAGGAATATTTCCAGCATAAAACTGCACTTCGCCTTCCTGTCCAAAAGAACTGGCAATGCGTGTCGGTGTTGGGGTTGGCAAAAAGGGAGACTTAATCTCTTGACTCTCCACACCACGCAAGACAAATAAGCTGACCATTAACAAAACAAGCAGCACGAATAACCGGGCTGGGTTGGATTTCGGCCGGTTACCGCGAAAGATATTCCGTTTTGAATTTACCTCAATCATTTTCTTTTGTTTTTATCAATTAAGGCGTAGGGGTTGGCCCTTCTGGGGTTGGTGTGCCGCCAGATGCCACCTGTTGACAAATTGTGATGATCTCCTGGGCATTATAGACAGAAACCTCTTCGTTGCTGACACCATTCAGGAGCAATTGTGAAATTTCCAACGCTTCACCACAAACACCCTGGCGAGACAGAGCTAAACCATAGGTGTAATAATATTCGGAAACGGGGTAGTAATCCAGAGGGATTCCCTCCAACGTAGTCCCATCGGCGGTTGTACCACCGCGAACCGCAATGCGGAGATATTCAATTGCTCGCGGGTAATCCCGAAACCGGTAATACATTACCCCAATATTTCCATACAAAAATGTATTGGTTGGATCTAAAGAAATGGCTTGTTCACCATACTGAATCGCCTTGGGATATTCACCTTCTTGAGCATGCGTGCGAGACAGATAGATATACGGCGTTGGATCAGTTGGATTCAAAGGGATTGCATTATTAAACTCGCGAATCGCATCATTTACCCGGCCTAAAAAGCGGTAATTGCGTCCCAGAATAATATGCAAATCTGCGATATTTGGGTTCAGCGAAACGGCTGCTTCTAACTCCTGAACCGCTTCCTCGTAATTACTGGTGATCTCTAAAACAATTCCGCGAGCGCGATGTACCTCCAACAGGTTTCCACCCATCTGGACAGCCTTGCGGGAAAGAGCAATTGCCTCATCCTGGGTATTTAAATCACCTTGATTGGTGGTTGATTTATTTGCCAGAATTTCCGCCTTATATGCATAGGGGATAGGATTATTGGGGTCGATCCGAATAGCTTCATCCAGGGCTGTTTCCGCATCCAGATATTGACCCTGTAAGCCCAAGGCATATCCGCGCAGCGCAATTGCCTGCGCATTGTTTGGGTTTTGTAATAGAGCGTTCCCGGCATTATCAATCGCATCCTGGTACAAACCCAGGTAGATTTGTAAGCGTGATAACGCCACATAGTTAGAAGGATTATTGGGATCCGCCTGGATCGATTGTTTATAAGCCGAGATGGCTTGAGAAAGCTTGCCCTGGCTGGCTAACTGTTCTGCCTCGGTGATATAGGATTCCGGGGCGCGGGTAGGCGTTGGTGTTGGCAGGAACAACGGAGGAGTTTGTGGAACAATCACCTCGTTTACATAGATCATTCCGGAAACCAATAATCCAAGCACAATAATTACCAAAGGGTTTGAACGGCGTCTGCGCCGGTTCATGTTGAGTTTACTACCACGTAAGTACATAATTTGATCTTATCATTATATGGAAAAGGCCGTCAAGACGAGGAAAGCCACTCTAAACTTGTTTTAACCCTCAGTCAATTCATAAACCGTTTAGCTTGCCAGTTACCGCCCTTCAAGCTAAAATCGGAGCATGCGTTTTGATGTATTCACTTTGCTCCCCGGTGTGATCCAGCCGTATTTAGAGGCCAGTATTCTCTATAGGGCGATCAAGAACGGG
>JAJUJY010000296.1 GCA_029265085.1 Chloroflexota bacterium | reverse complement strand
GGATTTGAGGGGCAAGAATCTGTGCGCCAACGTTTGCAGGAGTGGGAAGCATTCAGGTCAGTAAATAATACTCGCATCCTGGCCAAATACTGCAAAAATCCGGAAATTGCCCCTGTGTTTAGCAGGATTTTTATCCGAACATTGGAAAACCTCTTAGAGAAAATTATATTGATGAACAACGACATTCCTGATGCGGAAATCCGAGCGGAGTTGGAAATGTTATTTGATTTTGCCCAAAACTATGCCCCCACGAACGAGTGAAAATTTTTTATCGAGACAATCTAACGAACGTTAGATAATATTTTACAAATAGATATGAGGAGTACGATGGATCACCAAAATTTGACTGCGCCTTGTGGGATCGATTGTTTCAATTGCCAGATGTTGGAAGGTAACATCACTGAGCAGTTGAAGAATACTTATGCGGCTTTACTAAAAAAATCGCCTGATGAGGTAGCTTGCCAGGGTTGTCGGACGATGAATGGCTGCCGTCTGCATTATCAGTCTTGCGATCTTTTGGATTGTGTTAAAACAAAAAGGGTAGAATTTTGTTATCAATGCCCCGAATTTCCTTGCAGTATGTTGGAGCCTGCACTGGATGGAGCGGATAAATATCCTCACAATCTGAAATTATATAACCTTTGCCGAATTCAACGCATTGGGGTAGAAGAATGGGCCAAAGAAGCCTCTCTTATTCGCTTAAAGTATTTCAAAGGAAAATTTGTCGTTGGCAAAGGACCGGTTTTGGAGTAATTACCGGTTTTTCTGATTACTACATCGAGATGAATTATTCACGTAAAGTTCCGATGAGGGTATTGAAAACCTCATCGGATAAATCTACCACCAGGTTTCCTATTAAGAATTCTGATAAAAAAGCTCCCTCCCTGCAATAATGTGGTTATTCCATTGAACACAAATATGCGGGGAGGGGAAGTTGGTGTGGTGGTTGCGTTCCAAAATTTAAAACTGTTAGGTGACTAAAGGTTAATTGATTTACCCCAAACTGACAATCTGGTATGCTTCCCAGGCGCAGGCCAGGGCCAGCAAGAAGAAGGCGGTGAAGATTCCGATCCAATCTTCAACTGCAAATTTGGGCCGTTGATCTTTGCCGATCTTTTCCAAAGTTTGTCTTGGCCATTTACCCACTAATTCCGCAAGCGGCAGTTTGAATAATGATGCAGCCAGGAGCGCATACGCGCCGATCTCATAAGGACCGGATCGGGTCAATACTGCTAAGGTTGGCAGCAACCGCTCCGGCAGGGGGATGGAGAAAGAATTTGTGCCGAGCAGCACACCGTACAAAATGCCCCATAACACCGGCCCATAATAACCAAAGGTGATTCCGTTGTTTTTTAACAGGCTGGCAGCCCCAACTGCCACAATGGAGATCGCCAGGTTTAATCCGAAGATGCGCAAAAATTCCACCAGCCAGGTAGAGGCAGCTTCATTGCCGGCCAGGATGGCTGCGCCAGTCCGCCCGCGGATCATGCCTTCGGGCAGAAAAAAGTATGAAACCGTCCAGGCGATGAGAAAGAGAGCCGTAATCAATCCATACAATGACAAAAATCGGATGATCAGGCAGCGGTGTGTCAGCCAGGACTTCAATTTTAGAGACATAGTTCAACCTCGATGAACGCGGTAATGGTGGATGAATTACCCTTGGATCGGATTAAAGAGGGAAACGACAATTCCATCTGGGTCGGTAAGACGCATAATACGGTGCCCCCAGGGGAAATCTTTGGGTTCCTGGATGATGGTTAATCCGCGCTCGCGGGCTAATTCGAACCAGCGGTCGGTGGAATCTACCTGCATGAGTAACGAGAATCCCTGCGGCTGTGGATAGCTCACGCCGGGGTCTCGGGCGAGGAGTTCAACCATCCCGCCGCCAGCCCAAAAGACAACGCCTTTATCCGCGCCAAAATCCCATTCATGATCAACGGGTAAACCTAGCCCGTTGCGATAGAATGAATCGGACGCTGCAAAATCAACGGGAAACAACATGACACGGAATTGACCATTGGAAAGAACCATCGAAAACCATCCTTTATTTAATGATTGGAAATTTGATTTTACCAATAATCCAACTATTTTGGGATTTCATCGATCACTTTCCGTTTTGTGATCGGGGCGGTTAAAAATCTCCACAGCGATTTTCTGGTAGTTAACCAGGCTATCCGCGCGCCGTTTTTGGTGTTAGACAGCATTTTTTCCACCAGGTACGGCGTAACCGTATCAACGCGGTCTCCCAGAATATTAAATACAGCGGTATTGTCTTTTCCAGTCTGGGTTTGGGCAGGCCGGAGCAGCAGGTCAGTCAGTACCATACCGGGGCTGAGATGGCATACCTGAACATTCTGACCTTTTAAGTCTTTGGCCAGTGAAGTGGTGAAATAGGTCACAGCCCGTTTGGTGGCGCCATAGACCAACTGTCCTGGAGCCATCAAGTCATTTGACCCAAAACCTTCCATGTTGTAAATCTGACCGTTTCCCTGGACAAGCATCCCGCGTAAAGCAACCTGGGTTCCATTCATTAAACCCGTCAGGTTTGTTGCAACGACCTGGGCATAGTCCTGAGGGTCCTGGTCCTGGAAGGCGGTTCTCTCACCTCCTACCCCGGCGTTATTAACCCAAATATCGACCCGGCCAAAACGGTTAATTGCAGCATCCCAAAGTGCCTGTACCTGGGTGTAACTGACAGCATCGCAGACCTGCCCGGCAATCCGCCCGGCTGGAAATTGTTGTGCCAAAACGGTTAGCGCTTGATCCAAACTGCTTTGCGTGCGTCCGCTAATCATGACAGCGCAGCCGCGCTTTAAAAATTCC
>JAJUJY010000016.1 GCA_029265085.1 Chloroflexota bacterium | reverse complement strand
GGGATTTTGCGTCCAAACCGGAGTCATAAACGAACCGCCAAGCAGCAATCCAATCAAGCCGCTGGACAAGGCCACCAACAAGCCAACCGCGATCAGGCTTAGGGGCGGAACCGGCAGCAAACTGCGCACCGATTCCGGCGAGCGCGCAATGGCGTAAAGCATAAAGGAAGCGGCCGCTACCAGCCCGCCAACAAAACCGCCGCCCACCTCATTGTGTCCTCGCAGCAGCAAAAAGACGGAAAAGATCAGCAGTAAGGGCATCAGATAACGGGCAGCCTGGTAAAGCAGCAGCGAACGTCCTTTCATTCATCCTCTCCTTCTGTCAGGATTTGTTTTTCGCGCGGCTTGCGGAACTTTACCAGGGCATAAACCCCAATCGCCGCCAAAGCCAAAACCGAAATTTCCCCCAGGGTATCCAGACCGCGGAAATCTACCAAGATCACATTAACAATATTCCGGCCGCGTCCCAACGGCAAACTATTCTCCACATAATACTGCGTCACCTGATTCATTGATGTTTGAGCAGCAACAACCAGCACCAAAACGGACATCAATGCACCGGTGATCAGCGCAACCAATACATCCTGCATGCGCGAAGGCCGGCTGGTAATCCGCGTGAACTTCGGCAGCCGGTAAATTACCAGCACAAACAGAATGACGGTTAATGTTTCAATCGCAAATTGAACCATCGCCAGGTCCGGCGCACCATACAGTAAATAAATTAATGCAATGCTGTAACCGATCAACCCCAAAATTGCAATCGTGGCTAACCTGGAACTGGCACGCACAACTGCTATCACTGCGGCCAAAATCACCAGCACCAGAACGATATCGTAAATGCGCAGCAGCCCTAACTCCGGCCAGGGAATCGCGGTAGTTTCGCGGACAAACATCGCACTGATAAGCCCAACCGTGGAAAGAATGACCACTAATAAATAGATCCGTAAATAGCCGTTCTGAATGACCCTGGTCTGCCAGGCGGCAAACCTCTTTAAGCCCACCAGGCCAAGCTGGTACAGGTTTTCCGGGCCAACCGGGGAAAGCTTCCCCAACCATCGTATCAAAACGGGTTGGAAGCGCCCGCTGAGCGCAAAGATCAGCCCGCCCAACAAAATAGTGAAGAAACTGAGCCAGAGCATCGGTGTAAAACCATACCATAAGGCTAACTTTACCGCATAAGATTTGGCTAGCACAGCGCCAACCGCGGGTTCTACCAGATATTTGCCAACCACGGCCGGGAAGATTGCACTTAAGATTCCAAAAACACCAAGAAACACCGGCGGTCCCCACAACTTAATCGAATTCTCGTGTGCATGATCCGCGGCCGGACTCAATTTGCCAATCCAGGGGCGTAAAAATACCCACAAAGCGGCTGCGGTTATCGCCGCAAAAGCAAGGAAAATGATCCCCGTGATCAACGAGGCATAAGAGGCCAGACCTAAAGACGTTTCATAAACCAATTCTTTGGTAATAAAGCCAATGGTCGGGGGTAAGCCGATCATGGAAATCCCCGCAAATACAGCAGCCAAAGCTGTGCGCGGCATCTTTGTGCGCAGACCGCTTAATAAGTGAACATCGCGCGTTCCGGCTGCATCATCAATGCCGCCAGCCACAAAAAATAAACTGCCCTTATACATGCCGTGCGCTAACAAGAAGGCAATCCCTGTTTTCACTGCCAACGGTGAGCCTACCCCGAACAAAAATGTCAACGTACCCAGTGCCGCAACGGTTGTATACGCCAGGATTTTTTTTAAGTCGGTTTGAGCCAGGCCTATCAACGCACCGGCAAACAAGGTGACCAATCCTGTCACCTGGATAATGGTCTGCCATGCCGGCGTACCGCCCAAAACAGGCAGCAAGCGAGCCAATAAATAAACTCCGGCTTTGACCATTGTGGCTGAATGCAAATAGGCGCTGACCGGTGTAGGCGCTGCCATTGCGCCGGGCAGCCAAAAATGGAAGGGAAATTGCGCCGACTTGGTAAATGCACCGATCAAGATCAAGATTAAAACCGGCATATACAGTTGGCTTGACCGGATTGTTTGTGCCGCAGGGATCAACTGCTGAATTTGAACAGCACCGCCTACCTGGTTTAACAAAACCAGGCCAGCCAGGAGCGCCAACCCACCCCCGCCGGTGACCAATAATGCCTGCAGCGCGGCCTTTCGCGATTTTTCCTGGTCGTGCTCAAAACCAATCAACAGGAAAGAGGAAATGCTGGTCATCTCCCAAAAAATAAACAATAGGTAAAGGTTGTCACTCCATACCAACCCCAGCATAGAAACCATAAACAAAAGCAAATACGTATAAAAACGGCCGATTTTCGGGTGGCCGTGTAAATAATCGGAAGCATAAATCACAACCAGCAAGCCAATACCGCTAATCAGCAGCGCAAAGACCCAACTTAATCCATCAAGATAAAAATCAAAATTAATTTCCAGGGATGGAATCCAGGGCAACGAACGACGAATGCCCGCATCAGTTTGCAAAGCAGGCAGCAGGGTTAACAAGTATAAAATGATTACAAGAGGAAAGAGCCCAAATAAACGCTCAGCCCATTTATGAAAACGCCGATAAACAGGCTCAGCCAGCAGCGCGAGCAGCAATCCTGAAAAAAGTAGAATCTCCATCCCTGATCCAGTGTTGAATTGTTTTCATTATTTTAGAAAAATTATCCCCATTTGTAAACAATTTGCACATACTAGACCAAAATTTATATACGAAAGAATCTGAGGGTAAATATTATTGGCTCCACCACCACCAGATTCCCGCTGCAACCTGGATGATACTAAAGATCGTTAAACCTTTAAATAACCTTGAGGCGTGTTTTCCCATTCCTGCCGCCATTAAACAAAGCACAGGCAAGATAAAGTCCATCAGATAACGAAAACCCAACTGTGCAGCACCGTTATTATGGTAAAGCAAAATCAATCCGGCAGACAATACAATAGAAATCCATGCGCCAATTTTCCACCAATTTAATTTCGCAGCTCGGAAAACATAAAGCAATGCCGGTGTCATGATAATGGCACTGTATCCATCCCAGCCTGGAGCAAAAGTTAACCTGCCATCCAACAACTTGAGCGGAGAGGTAATAAACATTGCTTTCAGGTTGGTAAATAAGAAATGGATATTAAACATACCGTATTCCTGTACGGCCTTTACCACATTGGGGGATCCATGAATGGTCACATAACCAAAATCAAAAAAATCTCCAAACCGGGCGTAATTGTAATAAAGCAAAGCGGCTACCGCGGCACAAACAGGAATCGCTGATTTAACAGACCATACAATAACTTTTTTCCATTGGATGCTCTGGGTCTGGTTTCCCAGAAAAAGGTAAATACCCAACAAAAAAGGCCATAAAGTAAACACATTCGGGCGAGCCGCGATAGATAGCCCCAGGCTTAATCCAATCAGCCAAGGTGAATATCCACTAATCGCAAAATAGACCGATAAAGCCGCAAAAGTTAATGTGAGCAATTGGCTTATATATGCCATATTGCCAATTAACGACATCCACCAATGGCATGTGCCCAGAGCAAAGAGAAATGTCAGCCAGAGATTTGCATTAAGCCCGGCCGGTAATAATCCTTTTTCGGAACCTTTTGCCAAAATAAGGAATACGAGCAATACATTAATAGCACCCCAGAAAACACTGAAATGCACCATATTAACATTCTCAACACCAACCAATGCAACCAAAGGCACAAGCACAATCCCCGGCAATGGGGGATTAGGAACATACCATTGCCCTTCAAAATTGGTTAAATCATGCGTATAAGGTGGGTTCGGCAAATAAAGACGGCCATTTAGAAAAGAATCTGCCAACAGGTGGAAGTAAGCTTTATTGGGTGTAAACCGGTTATCAATCCACTGCGTTGTCTGGCGATACACAACGTAGGCAAAAAGAAATACCCCAACCGCCAATAAGATTTGATTAACCTTTGGATACCAGGAGCTTTCCCGAAAAAACTGATGCAATACGCCCCATAGCAGAAAAAATACCGGCAAGACAAATAAGTATTGCTCTGTACCGCGCATAAACAGCGAGAAAGTTACTGTTACGTAAAATTTTACAGACACATAGTAAACCATCACAGCGGTTGCAAATAAACAAGCCAGGAACCAGGGTGAAAAAACCGCGCGCAATACTTCTTTCCGGATATTTACTCCGATAATCAATCCAAGCCCCAGGATAACGAACTCCATCCAGATCAATAATCCTCCCAATCGATTGAATAGCACCGATAGGAATGGAACTTCATTTGCGGCCGGAGAAACGCATAGAATCAGTAGTGAAACAACGACAGCGAAAATGACAAACAATGCAAAAATAAATACAGATCGTTGGATCGGAGATGCTGCAATTGTATTGGCTCTTTGAGCCAGACGACCAATCACCGGTTTTTGAAAATAGATGCTAACTGCAAAATAGCCAAATAAAGCAATTCCAATAGAAGAAATAAATATTGTTGCCCATCGCAATAATGAATATCCCAAGAATAATGCAGAACCAGATTCTGATTTTCCTTGAAAAATATTTATTAGCACAAATATCCCGCTAAAAGCTAAAAAAGCAGCGACTGAAAAATTAATAATTCTTGATTTATCTGGAAATAGTTGTTTGGACTGATTCATCGATATTAATCCATAAAATATTCAATTAATTACAGCGGTGGAATTATAACCTCAATGCAAATCATCATCTTTGCACACAGATGCTTATTGAAATTTATCTTTCCATTCTCCCCTTACTCCAGCATAATTCACCAGAAGATTGCAGAATTATTTTGAATGTCCAAATGCTCAAAGCGGCATGCGGCCGCTCCCGGCGAAATTTCGGCAAGATAAACCAAAATGCATCTTGTTCTACTCTAAACACAAGGCAGGCTGATTGGTGTGCAGCCTGTTAAACTTTATCGGAATGAAAACGGGACTTTAGGCCGCGTTTGATTTCTTAACCAACCACTTTGGCAAAAAGTAACCCAATCCGCAGACCACCATATAGAGTGGAACATAAATCAGATTGTCCGGATTTAAGTCAAGGATAATTGCGGGAATAAAGACCGCCAGCGGTGCCGTAAAAGCAACCCAAACCTGGTTGATTGCCTGGTGAAATGCCAATCCCATCATCAAAGAAACCAGGGGGAATAACCCGAACAGCATCCATAGAACGCGAGAAATATCAGACCATAATGCAATATGGATAATAAATTCTCCGATCATGGCGGCAATGGCACCAAGGAGAATAATCAGGGCTGTTTTGATCACTGGATGTTTCACAATATCCTCCGTATCTTGCAAGAGAAACCAGCTAAAGTAACCGATAATCAGCAAATCTTGTACTTAAGTCTAAAATCCTGCTTTTTCGATGGGTGCAAACTTCAAGCCAGATTTTACCTTAAAATTTATTTCCATAAATATACCAACATCTCATCTTGGGGCAAGGTTACCAGTTTGGTAAGCGGTTCTGGCGAACCGCAAACACCACCGATGCAATTACAATCCGCATCCATCTTATTACTGGTGCAGGCAATTGAGGTATATGAAACATACCAGGACCCGCTGCTAGCAGACGGCAAAAAAGCATAGAACATACCAAACTCATTGGTCGCTGCATCCGTGCGAGGCGCATTATCCCCAACCCCCTGGACGATGGCAAATCCAATTCCACTCACGGGTTCACCCTGTTGATCCTGCACTTTGCCGGTGATCGTAAGCACATCTTTCGGTTCTACCACCGGAGCCAGTTGTAAATCCAGGTCAGCCTGCATTAATTTAGCAAAGACCCAACCAAGGGTGTCGTTTTGCGTGCGAACTTGAATCCATTCGCCTCCCGGTGATTTGCCTAAAACCGTGAAGGCCGTATCCTTTGGAACTACACCCAGCACCTTGAACAAATACCCAGGATTCTGACGCACATTGACATTATCCGCCCAGACTGATGCCTGGAAAGGCACAAAAGGGGTAGCCGTAGGGGTTAAGGTTGCGGTCGGTTCTGGGCTGGGGGTGGCAGTGAACGCAGAAGTTGGCGTAAGGGTCGGTGTCTCGGTTGGCGCGGGCGTGGGGGTAGATTGAAATTGAGCAATCACTGAACAGCCGGTAAGGGCTAAGAGGAACAAAAGAAAACCCGATCTCCAGATGGGACGCATACAACCTCCTCCCTTTTGGTCTGGTCCTGGTGAGCAATTGATCTCGATTTCCATTGTACAGCAAATAGGCACGCTCGTTATTAACTAAAACGCAAGATTGCAAGAAATTCCGGCCTGAAATGCCAAAAAAGAGTATGATTGGGATATCCACCCCAAAATTATTGTCCGATGAGGTAATTATGCCCGGCAAAATTGAACGTGTCGTTAAAGAATTTGCACTGGTTGGTGAATCGCCCAGTTGGGATGAACAGGCCCAGGTGTTGTATTGGGTCGATATTCTTACCGCTCGTATTTTTATCTTTAACCCTGCCAATAACCAGCAGCGCACGATCGACCTGAAAACAAGAGGGATTTGCCAGACAGTGGGGTGTGTTGCGCCGCGTGAAAAAGGCGGACTGATTTTAGGCATGGACCGCAAATTTGCTGTATTGGATCTAGAATCTGAAGCCGTTACGGTTTTAGGTGAAGTGGAAACCGATTTACCCTACAACCGCTTCAATGACGGCAAATGTGATCCGGCCGGCCGCTTTTTGGCAGGCACTATGGATACCCGTGCCAGCCGCAAAGCAGTTGGATCACTATACTGCCTGCATCCAGACCATACCATCACGACCTTGATTGAGGGCGGTCTGTTGATTTCGAATGGACTGGCCTGGAGCCCGGATTATCGCACTTTTTATTTTGCAGATTCAGGTTCGCGTGATGTGACCGCTTACGATTATGACCTTGAACACGGAACCATTGCAAATCCGCAGGTGTGCTTTACCATTCCGGAAGACGGCTCCGTGTGCGACGGCATGACCACCAGCAGCGACGGCAACATCTGGCTGGCACAATGGGACGGTGCCTGCGTCACACGCTGGGACCCGAGTAATGGAAAGTGCATTGAAAAAATAGATATCCCCGCACTGCGCCCGGCCTCCTGCGTGTTTGGCGGGCCGCAGCGCAGTGATCTGTATATCAGCAGCGCAGCCGAGGACCTGACAGAAGCACAGCGCCAGCAGTACCCTGATTCAGGCAGTCTTTTCCGCTTGCATACCGAGGTGATTGGATTACCAAGTTTTACGTTTGCGGGATAAGGAAAATTTAGGTTCAACAGGAATCACCACATCTAATACATCGCCACGCCGGTTTCCAAAGAGCCGAAATTAATTACCCCGCAAGAAAAATTCCCGGATTGAGCCATACAAAGCCGGGTTGTTGGCCTCAAAACGGTGTTCAACATTTCCCAGATTAACCATGACACCAAAAATAACGGTCGTCAAAACCAGTACAATGGCTGACAAGGCAAGCAACCTGCGCCAACCGGGTCTGGATTTCAAAAAACTTTGTCCCCACCACAAACCCAAGGATGCTAACAACCCTGCGACCCAGGTAAAGTCTGCCAGATAGCGCATGGATGTGGTGATAAAGACCAATAATGGTGAGAATGTAAAGATAAACAGCGCTCCTGCCAACAGCCAAAGCATGCTCTCTGAGGAACCGGAAAAGACTCGCAAGGATTCTTTTTCTTCTTTTAACCAGCCCCACCCTCCGCGTAACAGACCTATGAGCGGCAGCAAAGCCAGCCAAACACCGGGAACAGCCATAAAAATACCGGCGGTCGGTTCAGGATAATAATAATATTTTGGCAGGTAGATCCATTTCGGCCACATGGCTTCCTTGATGAATTGAGCATATACAAAAGGAAATTCATGGGCAGAAAACGATAGCGGTCGAACCAGATAACTATACAGACTGGGAAGTACATACCCAAGGGAAGTCACGTGGGTATAATCCTCCGGCAATGCCGGGCCAGTCAGCTGGTAACGATGACCGGTTTCAAAAATGTTACCAAAACGGGCATCGTTATACCAGGCCAAACCACCGGCCCACAACAGCAGCGGCAGTCCCAGCCAGAGCAGCGCGCAGATAGTCTTTCGCCAATTTGAGTGTCTGCGAAAAATAATCCAGGCAAGGATAGCAGAAAGAACAATGACCGCGGCGGCCAGAGTCAAACGGCAGCCAACAGCAGCACCCCAGGCCAACCCAATTCCGGCCAGCCTCCCCGTGTTGAGTGGCTCTTCAAGCACTGTTCGCACAGCCAGGAAAAGCCCCAACATCAAGAAAAACTGACCGCCTGCAATTGCCGTTTCATACACATCCGGGCGGTTGATCAGCCAAAGAACCGGCACACTCAATCCTGCGAGCATCGTCAGCAAAAACAGCGTCCAGGCCGGGCGATTTTTAAATATTTTCAGGTACAGGTATGCCAACAAACCGGCAAACAGGATCACGGTTCCACAACAGAAAAAGAACAACAGGTATTGATCCTCGACCGGAGTAGCGGTAAAACTTTTCACCAGGGCGGCCAGGATACCGGGAACCGGACCCCAATACAAATAATATTTGCCGTTATAAAAAGAAGCATCCCAAAGAAGGGGCACACCTTCCCGTTTCGTCCAATCGTAAGGATTTTCCAACGCCATTAATTCAGCCGATGGTTCTTCCAACAGCGCAACCTGACCGGCACGAAAGGCATTTCCAAGCTTATCAAAATAGGTGGAGTAAGGTGTCCAGACCGTGAATGTGCCACTGGTGATGAACCAAAGATAAATTACAACCGAAAGGACTGCGCCAAGAGTCGCGAACAATAATGCACTGCGTTGAGGTGAGCGCCGGAAATAAACCACTGGCGCCCAGGAGAGCAGGCGCTGTCGAAAACTGCGCAAAATGCTTATCAAACGCGAAGCCTGAAGATGAGAATTTAACCGCTCTACCGGTTTTAATAATCCACGCACCAGCTTCTCTGTATGGCGGTCAAACCGGATCATCAGCATAATCAGCCAGCAAACTATGCCTGCTGCCGCAAAAAGATAACGGCCCTTTCCCCAACCAGGGTCATTATCCAATCCAAGCTCAACAGCAAAAATCGCTGAGGCCAGAAATATCAGGCCGCTCACTCCAAAAAAGATTTGACTGGCAGCGCGTGCAATTTTTAATCGCATAGACCTACCTGCAAGAGAGATTTCCTGGAAATAAGACGATTTATTGTACCGCGAAAACAGGCTCCACAAAAAATACCGGTTCATTGGGAGTTGCCGTTACAGATGGTAGATGACCTCCCCACCACGGGAGTTCTCATAGAGCCAAAATGCATCGTTTTATATACGGTGTTGAATCAAGCAGCAAAAATGTACAAATTTTATTAGTTCGCAACAATGGTAAAATGTAACTAATCGTTGATAATTATTTGACAAACCTGCACAATCTATTCCATCTCTAAGAATTATATAAAACTATGAACCCTACCCTTGAGTTAATTCATAACCGCAGTTCTTTGCGGATTTATGCCGACCGCCCTCTGGGTGTCGAGGACAAAGACGCCATCCTCCAGGCTGCCTTCCGCGCCCCAACCGCAGGAGGAATGATGCTGTACAGCATCCTCGAAATAGAGGACCAGGCGCTGAAAGAACGGCTGGCTATCACCTGCGACAACCAGCCCTTCATCGCCAAAGCACCGTATGTGCTGGTTTTCCTGGCCGATTACCAACGCTGGTTTGATTACTACCTGCACAGCCAGGTGGAAGATCGCTGCCAGGAATTAGGAAAAACTTTTCGCACCCCGCAAGAAGGCGACCTGATCTTGGCCTGCTGCGATGCGCTGATTGCAGCCCAAACCGCTGTGATCGCTGCTGAGTCGTTAGGGATTGGCTCGTGCTATATTGGCGATATCCTGGAAAACTACGAAATTCACCAGGAATTGCTCGGCCTGCCCCAATACACCCTGCCGGTGACCATGCTTTGCTTTGGATATCCGCCCGAAAATTACACACCCCGCCTGCGCAAACGATTTGAGCCCAGGTATATTGTTCACCAAAACACCTACCGGCGTTTTTCTGCGGAAGAACTGGAGCACATGTTTGATGTTTTCGGCGGCCAGGCTGTCACGCCCTCCGATGCCAACCTGGGCGCGTTGAACCCCGGCCAGGCAAACTATTTCCGAAAGTTCATCGCCGATTTTTCGATTGAGATGAGCCGTTCGGTCCAGGCCATGATAAAGAACTGGAAGTAAACTGGCCAGCAAAAGCTCTATTTTCCAGGCAAAAAAGCGCGGCTGGGGAAATACCCAACCGCGCTCTATTTTTATCCAGGTTTTTTAAGGAGTGAAGAACCGGTAGAAAGGACTGCCAGAATGAAGAACGCGCAGCGTCTGGCCTTGCGCAACCTGGTCAAAACATAACCGCTCCGGCGAAGTCTCATCTTCACCAATCCGGAAACAGGCTTCACCAAGGGGGGTGAGCAGTTCCTCGTCCCCAGAAGGCCAGATCAGCAGCAATTCCCCTTCACGCAGCACTACCCGGAAATTACTTTCCCAGGGGCTGTACGAACGATAATGCCCCACAAACCCTTGCCATTCCCCTGGAACAGCCGGAAGCGCAGGGGTGGGAACGCCGGATCTGCGGTAACGGTAGGCTCCGTGCGTCACTGCGACAACTTTGCCTTCGGATAATTCAAACTGGAAAAGATAGCGGTTAAATTCCGGATGCGCCGCAACAAAACGATAGCGGCCGTGTTTCTCCAACAAAATGGCTTGATTTTGCCAGTCCAGGAAGATCTGATTCTCACCTGCGCGGAAGCAAACCGAGCGTTCACCCGCTTCATAGATGCCGGCAAATTGGGCCGGATCTTCCACAAACGCAGGCGCAGGGACAACCTCCATCTCAGGAAGCGGGTTTTGCAAATACGCTGCTTCCAGGGTGCGGATGACCTTCCAAATGGTTCCGGCAGGGTAGGGCTGCGCAGAAAGCAGCACAATCCCCATTCCCGAATCTAAATCAGCGCTGAAATACGCTTCGAAACCGGGCATATCACCGCCATGCGCAATATGCTTGTGGTCGTTTTCTGTCAAAACATACACACCATACCCTGCGCTGCCCCAAATATTCCAATCACCTTCGATCCAGGCGGTGGACATCAGCTCAAAACTGGATTCGGAAAGAAGGGCACCCAGCGGGCCGCGTCCGCGATTAAGCAGCATGCGCACAAACCGGGCCATATCTTCCACTGTAGAGACCATGCAGCCGTCCCCCGAATTGGTTTCCAGCCAGGGAGCCGGTACCAGCGGATAGCTGGAATGGCGCGGGCGGTCATCATACAGCGGCTTCAATCCTTGCGCCAGCTGAAGGCGAAGTTCATGGGTGATTACACTATATGAGTTGTTCATCCCCAACGGCTCAAAAATATTTTTGCGGATGATTTCAGCATACGGTAATTGGTAAACCGCTTCCAACACCAGACCCAGGATTTTGAAACCGGCATCCGAATAACTGCAAAGCTCGCCGGGAGCAAAACCGGTTTCGGTCTCACGCAATGCCCAAACCGCGCTGCGCGGGTCGGGTGAAAATTCTGTTCCACGCACCAGCCCTGAGGTATGGGTGAGCAGATGATGGAGCGTAATTGCGGTGTATTTTGAATTGACCTGGAACCAGGGTAAATATGCCTTCACCGGGTCATGCAGATTTAACAAGCCAGCTTCGGCGGCCTGCAAAACAGCGATGGCGGTAAACGTTTTGCCTGCTGAGCCAATTTCATAAAGGAGTTGTTCGCTTTCCGCCTGCTGCACGCCTTGGGCATACCCGGCCGCATGCAGCGTATGATCGCAATCGGTCAACGCATACACCAGGGCAGGCGTACCTGAAGCAGCCGTTTTTTGGCAAATAAGTTGGTCCAACAAAGAGATTGCGGGTTTCAAATCACACATAAGAAGATATCCTCGAATCAATAAAAGAATGGATGTTGAACACCAAATAAAAATATTTTGGGAAAGACAGGCCTTATATCAAAATTACCGAACCATTGGATATCTCCCTGTGAACAATCAAATAGAAAGCAGGCAGGAATGGATAAATACTAAATGCCAGCCCGTCCAGTATAGCAATTTAAAACCGAAATTTCCCGCCTCAGTCGAATAGGGTTTCCCTATCCAAAAGAGCAGGTTTGCAAGTATTGCCCTGCCAGAAAGCGCAAAAACTCAGGCGTTGATCACATGATCAGAGAAATAGATCTGCCAGGCACCGCAGCCCTGGATAAACGGCTGCATCAGCGCTCGTTCTGCCTGGATGGTGTGATTCAGATCATGCCCGGCCCACTCATTGAGCATTTCCCCCAGGGTCACAACACCTAGTTCCTGGTGGCGCGACTGCCGTGAAAGATCAGCAAGTTGAACAGCATTTAAGGCCGCCAGGCCGTGGGCGCGCAGCCTGGCAAACTCGGCAACGATGTCGGATGGGGAAAGGTTTGCATCTACGGGGGTGCCTTGCTCATCCGGATTGAAAGCTGGCAAAAAGTTCTGCCCGGATAAAAACGCCTGCAAACGAGAATGAAACAAGCGCTCGGTGTCAATCATATGCTGAAGACATTCCATTGCTGACCATTCAGCCGGCGCAGGTTTGCGATTGAGCAGCTCCAACGGAAGCAGCGCAGACAAATTCATCCAGCGCGTGGGCGTGGTACTCAACACACTGCGCACCCAGGCAATGGTATTTTCCATGGCAGGTTCCTCCCAGAAAATCAATGTAGGTTCGTTAATTGTACTGAAAAAAACATCGATGAGAAAATTTTTTGCACCTTAACCCGGAAGATCGAATTTCGCACCAGGGTACGCCCCTGGAAGGTAATTGCCATTCCGCCGCCCAATTTCCCGTTCTGGTACACCTGTGCATGAATATGCAAGTGCGGCTCCGAACTGGTGCCGGAATTTCCAACCCGGCCAATCCATTCTCCGCGGCCAACAACCTGACCTGCCTGAAGCGGAATGGAACCGGCCAAGAGATGTTCTAAAGTTACTGCCGCCCCATCACAGGCGATTATCACATAATTCCCGTTTGGTTTAAAGGCATTGGCACCAAACAAACTGGAGGCGGGTACGCCATCTTGCACCGCAAGAATTACCCCATCGCAAGGGCTTAACACAGGATCGCCGTAAATAAAGTAATCTGGCAGGCTTTCTGGCAAAATACCTTTTGCGCGCCGCCCCCAGGCATCCAATTGAACAATATCCATTGCATAGCGGAGCTCTGCCTGGTAGGGAATATGATAATTCAGCCAGACCGAATTGCCGCCCTGGGTTACACTATACCAACCCTCGCCCAAGGGAAATTCAAGTTCCAGCGAATTTGCTGCCGGCAGCAAACCGGACAAAACAGAGAGATCCATTAACGCGAATACGACCAATCCAAGACCAATCCATTGCCGCCGTACATTGACCTGTTTTGGGTCCATCACAGGCTGCTGTATCAACGGACGGCGCAGACCAAAATACAGCGCAGCTGCGAGCAATAAAACCGGCAGCACTTGCAAATAAACGGAAAATATGCACCAATACAGAAAAATAACCAAGAATAGCGCATACAAAATCAGTAAAATGGCGGCCATTCTCCGGTTAAAACCAGCCCGAAAGCGAGTTAAACCAAACCACAGTGCGGTGACCGGGAAAACCAAAACTAGCAGAAGGATCACCACTGGTTCGCGGCTGATCACTTTTTGGAGCTCCGGGATCATGGCGCTCCTTTCCATCCTGGCTCAAACTACCTGAGCTACTTTCATCATAGCACAAAGATGTACAGTTAATAATTGTCTATAAGTAAAGGTCTCTTCCAGCTTAAACTTTACGCGAATGAACGTTAAGCTATAATTACTTGTAAAATTCTGCAAAAAGGTACTAAGGATGGGGGCATGAATAATAACAAAGTTAAGGTATTTTATCCAATACTGTTCGCAATTTTACCTGTGTTAACCTTATATTTGGTAAATCAGGAGCAGGTTCGTTTGGTAGAGACCATCGGATCTTTGTTGGTAATTATCGGTATTGTAATAACATTATGGGCTATTTTGACTTTTGCATTAAAGAATATCTACAAATCCGCGTTAATTGTTACGGTATCTTCCTTTTTATTTTTATACTTTATTCCATTAAATATAATTTTATATTTTTATTTATATAGGGTTGCCTCAAAACTTGGAGTACAACTAGACAATCCCCAATTATGGTTTGAGAAAAACGCCAGTACATCGATTTACTTTTTTATTTTTTGGGGTTTGTTGTTAGTAATTTTTATTTTTCTTGTTATTCGTGCAAAAATGAATTTTAAATATATAACATTGTTCTTAAACTTTTTACCCATTGTTCTGGCAGCAGGTGTATTAATAAATAATGGTTTCCAATTTTTTGAAAATAAGCCTTTCCAACAATCCGATCAACCTACGCTAAACAAAAGCGGAAACAATGAAAGTTTGGAAATGTTTAACGATTCACCCGATATATACTATATCGTTCTTGATGGATACGGATCGCAAGACATATTACAAGAATTATATAAGCTAGATAATAGTGATTTTATAAATTTTCTAAAAGAGAATAATTTTTATATTGCTGATTCTACATTTTCAAATTACAGCCAAACTGGATATTCATTATATGCATCTTTGAATTATGAATACATTGAAGACCCAAATTATACTTTGTTGGATATTTGTGAAAACATATCTGACAATCAAGTATTTAGCAACTTGCGAAATCTAGGGTATCAAATTGTTGTTTTTGATAGCGGATTTAATTGTACCTATATTCAAGACCCGGATATACGCTATGAGCCTGATAAAAAGAGTAATCATTTCAATAATTATCTTGTAAATAATACACCGTTATATTATTTTGCAAGAAAAAGCCAATATGATTCACATAGGAATTACATCCTAAATGCGTTAGAAAATTTTGATAAAGTTAGCAATATAAACAACAATCAACCTAAGATCGTGTTTGCGCATATTTTTTCACCTCATCCACCTTTTGTATTTGGGCAAAATGGTGAATTTTTATACCCAAATTACCCATTCACAATCAGGGATTCTAGTAAATTTGTCGAATTAGCTAATCAAGAAGAGTACATCAAGGGATATCGTAGCCAGACGATTTATATTACAAATAAATTAAAAGACATGATCAATCAAATAATGATTGATTCTAATAAAGAAGCAATAATCATTATCCAATCCGATCATGGTCCCGGTGCGTATTTTAATCAAATCTCCTATCAAAAAGGTGATTACATTGAAGAGCGATTTTCGATTTTAAACGCTTATTATTTCCCTGATGGAAACTACGAAAAACTATACCCAACAATATCCCCTGTGAATTCCTTTCGAGTAATTTTTAATCAATTTTTTGGCGGATCATACCCTGTATTAAGCGATAATAGCTATTATTGTTCGATAGAAACCCCTCTGCAATTTATTGATGTTACGAACGATTTAAAGCGTTAATTAAAAAGGAGACTTTATATGGATATCCAACATTTACTTTTCAACCTTGCTTACAAACAAACCTGGTATCTCGATCCAGGCACAGGAAGTTATATATTACAAATTGTTTTAGCATTGCTATTTGGATTAGGGTTTGCAATTAAGGTATTTTGGAAACGCATTATTGCGTTTATAAGCAATCTTTTTAAAAGAAACGCAAAATAAAAGGAAAATTCATGGAAAGAGTGAATGATCATCCATCTTCCTTTCGCGATCCCAGTGGTTCGATTTTTCTTCTTAATAATGAAATTTACCGCAGAGTAAATCCATGTTATCGTGAAAATTATGAACAATTAATCGATTCGGGTTTATACACAAAACTTATATCCTCAGACTTATTAATCCAACATGATGAAGTACCAGAATCCATAATTGAAAAAAACAATTCCTATAAGATCATAAAGCCAAAGCTGATTCGGTGGATTTCATATCCTTTTGAGTGGAGTTTTAGTCAATTAAAAGATGCAGCGTTAACAACATTAGAAATTGAAAAAATTGCATTAGAGTACGGGATGACATTAAAAGATGCCAGTGGATACAATATCCAATTTATTGATGACAAAGCAGTATTCATTGATACGTTATCTTTCGAAAAATATAAAGAAGGTAAGCCGTGGACAGCATATGGTCAATTCTGCAGGCATTTTTTAGCCCCTTTGGCATTAATGAATTATGTGGACATTCGTTTAAATCAATTATTGCGCACCAATATTGATGGTATTCCACTTGATTTAGCCAGTATGTTATTACCAAAAAAGACCTTCTTAAATTCTGGAATATTATCTCATATACATTTTCATTCAAAATTTCAACAAAAATATCAAGGCAATCAAAAGGTATCTCCAACTCAATACTCAGGTAAATTTAACAAGATCGCCATGTTGGGATTATTGGACAATTTAGAATCTACAATCAATAACATAAAATGGAAATCCACTGAAACAGCCTGGGGGGATTATTATCGGAACAACAATTATTCAGAACAGGCTTTTGACATCAAGAAAAAAATAGTTGAGGAATTTATTGAAAAGGTAAAACCTACTAGTCTTTGGGATTTAGGGGCTAATGAAGGTGTTTTTAGTCAATTAGCTTCAGAAAAAGGGATTCCAACGATTGCTTTTGATATCGACCCCTTTGCAGTCGAAACAAATTATCGAAATATAAAGACAAACCACAAGAAAAACCAATTACCTCTATTAATGGATTTAACCAATCCAACTACTGGATTTGGATGGGCAGGTAACGAAAGACAAGGGTTGAATGATCGTGGGCCAGTAGATATGATTCTTGCCCTGGCAATTCTCCATCATTTGGTCATTGCCAATAATATCCCTATGATCAAAGTCATGGAATATTTTTCTAGTCTGGGAAATTGGTTAATTATTGAATTTGTTCCAAAAACAGATCACCAAGTTCAGCGGTTATTATCCTTCCGTGAAGATATTTTTATTGACTATACCCAAGAAAATTTTGAAAGTGTTTTCTCAAATAAATTCGAGATAATCGACCGAATTCCAATACCCGATACTCAAAGGATTTTATACTTATTGAGAAAAAAGTAAGGCAAAATTATGCCTATGCAAATTCTAACTATGTTGGTTTCAATGCATATTACTATGCAATTCAACATTAGCTAATAACTGCCTAAATTGGATAATGGATAATCTAATATGGAAAAAATAAATTTCAACTTGTTGCCTGTTTTAAATGTTTTGGCCTTTTACTAAAATAAATCCCCAGCCACACACAAGCCGCAAGCACATTTCCCATGTGCCAACCAATGGGACCAACCCAGTTGGCAATCAGCGGAGTCCAGGAAATAAACCACGTTAGCACCATCCAAAATGGTTTCATTCGTCCAAGAGCCGGCATAAGCAAGATGAAATGATATGGAAACAGGTGCGGGGTCACAAAACTACCTGCGGCCATCAACAAATCCTCGTCGCCGCGCGAGAACCATAAGAGCGGCAGCGCAATGATTGCCCCCCACGGAAACAGTGCAATATCTTGCACCCACTCGACTTTCCAGCCGGGGTTTTGAACCATCAGGAAGTTCATTGGCCATAAACCCCAAATCAACAGCGTGATTCCTCCCCAAATTATGCCTGCCAGAATGGATTTTTTGTTAGCCAGCAGTGCAAAAGCTGCCAGCTGCGGCTTCATCGCGGCTAAAGGCACGCCCCAGGGCATAAATATCAAACCCAAAAGCACCAATCCATCGAGATTTCCTAAAAATAATACCCAGATTGTGGGAAGCGACAGCACAGCCAAGGCAGCAGGAATTGGTGACCGGTTATAGCGATAGGCACGAAAAATCACACTGAACAATGTGATTGCTACGACCAACGGCCAATTTAAAAACCGGATTACAACCTTTGTCCAGGGAGTCCATAACTGCGGAACATGCCCTTTGGCAAAAGAATCTGCCCAATCAAACCCGGCAGGGATAAAAAGACCAACGCAATATAAAAAAACAAATAAAACAGCCCATCCAAGGATTGGCCACCATTTGGATTGTTTCAAAGACTTTATGGTATTGGTCATAGATTGGTTCCGTTTTTCTTAATTTATTCAGCGATGCAGAATATTGGTCCACAAGGGAATCATAAGAAAAGTATAGCCTTGATCAGAAAAATCCACGTCTTATTCCGTTTCTTCTTTTAATACATAACACCCAGCCCGCGTGGGATGATCTTCCACCAGCGCCGTTGAATCCACTTTTCGCAGCAGCCACAAAATAAAGGCATCTCCGCCAGCGGCAAGCACAAACAAACTGCCGGTTAACAAAAACCAGATATTGCCAATGGCAATGCCAATCAAAGCGGGTAAAACGCCTGTAATAAAACCGGGCATCCAGGTACCTATCCGGTAGGTTCGCAGCGGGAGCGGCTCACGGCAGTGAGCGTAGGGGGTCAGGGTCTTCACTTGAAAACCGAAATGAATCACGGACCAGGGCTTTTGCCCAACCAAACACCAGGTTATTCCGTGGATCAATTCATGGATTACGGTTCCAATCATCAATATACCCAGGAGCAGTACATTCGCCCGAAACAGCATCGCCGGCTGATCCAATAAGGCCAAAATATCTTCGAGCGGTTGTTCAACACCCCAAATGAACAGATAGGCTGCCAGTAATACAATAAGTATTGGCCCTGCCAGAAGAAAACTGTACAGGCTGGCTTTTTCCATCGAGGCAGAGTAATCCAATCGGATAAACTTTGGGTGAAGCATGTTGTTGTCTGGTTGATTCATACGTTTTGTACGGAATTAATTTTGTGTAGATCGGATGCCAATAAACGCCCACAAACCAATGACTGCGGCAATCATTTCCGGTGTAGCCGATATGATTGCAATGAGCGGGCCAATCCAGGAGTGCAGCAAAAGGTAAGGCGCAAAACACGGGGATGCCGCTATGGCATAACGGATATCCTGCTTGCGAATGGCGGTGATGAACAACGCCAACCCAACGGGTAAGGACATTGGCCAAAGACTGGTGTTGCCTCCCCAATCAAAGGCTTCTAAATAATTTAACGGCCAAAAACCGTACAATAAAAAGGTAACCCCCAAAGCAATCGTCACGGGGGCAAACACTTTCAATACTGCTATCCATCCGTTTTTGCGCCATGCTTCTACCAACCAGAACACCGCCACGGCAGCCCCAATTTGCGGTTTTATAGCCAGGAAAAAGAGCCCAATTTGCGGCGGAAGAATAAAACCAAGTGCGGCCAGCCAATCAACATTTCCATCCAGCATGGATTGGATCACTTGAGGAGAGATGAGAAAGAAGATGATGCCAGGCGGTTTTGCCCCAAACTTAAGGCCGATATACAGGAAGGAGACCAATGCAGCCAAAGCCAATATTGCCCGCCCGAATGCTTCAGAAACCAGAAGTAAAGGGAGCATAGGAATCAGCACCCAGGGAGCATTGGAAAATCGATCTACCGTAAAAGGTGATTGACCAGAAGCCAATGCCAAAGCCGCCGGGCGGTACAATGTGTACCAGTCAACTGCCGGGGGCAGAAGAAAAGTAAACAAGACCAATAAAAAGACCCCTACCAATATTAATAAGGCTTTTTGGGTGACTGGTTTTAATTCAAGATAAGCGAAAAATTTTTTCATACTATTATTTCAAGTTATCTTGATTTTTCTTTGGGTGTAAATAATTTTGATTTCACAATTCCAACACGGTGTAGATTGTACCGAATCAATGTTCCTAAAACACCAAAACCGTATTTCACACTACGAGGGAAATTAATCGAAGACGCCTCCGGAAAATATCGCGTAACGATGGGAACTTCTCTAAAAAACAATCCGCACGCCATGCCCTGTGCAATAATTTCTGTATCAAACACAAAATCATCGCTGTTTTCTTCAAAACGGACCGTTTCTAAATATTTGCGCGAGTAGGCACGAAAACCAGAATGAATTTCCGTTAAATAACGCCGAAAAATGATATTGGCGAATGCAGTTAAAACGATGTTTGAAAAATATTTATAATACGGCATACCCCCTTCTAATGGATACCCTCCCAGCATACGTGAACCAAAAACCGCATCTGCCTCACCGCGAATAATAGGGTAAACCATATCCGGGATAATCCGGGCATCATACTGATGATCAGGATGCAGCATAACAACAATATCCGCGCCCATCTGCAATGCATTTTTGTAGCATGTTTTTTGATTTGCACCATAACCTTTATTAACAGGATGGGCAAACACGTTCAAACCCAGACTTTGAGCAAGCTCAACTGTATTATCTTTGGATGCATCATCAACCAAAATAATATTCTCTCGAAAATTTTCTGGAATTTCATCCAGGGTAGATTTGAGGGTCTTTTCAGCATTATATGCAGGAAGAACAATGTATATCTTCGCGTTGGTTAGTCCCATTTACCCTTGTTACCTCGTTTTCTTGCCAGGATGACAAATTGATATCCCATTAATGTCGGGATACCTTGAGAAAATTTCGAAAATAACTTAAACACCCATTTTCCAAAGAAAGTATTTTCAAACCAGGGATTAAGCAAGTTTAGCGGAATAGGGGTAGATTTGATTTCACATACTTGCAAACCAGAAAGGTTAATCATTCTCTTCAATGCTGCTAATGTAAAAAAGCGTAAGTGCGTTCGGTCAAGAATACCTCGATCCGTATATTCAAATCGGCCCAATAATAAATTAAGCCGTATCCATAAATTAGCAATATTAGGAACCGATAATATAAATTCCGCAGCATCTGGAAGCAGATTCACCATTCGGGTAAGGGCAGCTTGTGGATCAACCATGTGCTCTAGTACATCAGCCAAAATGACCAGATCAAAATCGCTTAATTGGCTGTTATCCACTTGATCCAAAGCAGACTGGATCATTAATGAATAATAAGGAGCTGCAAGTGCTGCCCAATCTGAATTTGGCTCAATCCCAACCAAATAAAAATCTTTATGTTTACATAATCTGCCAAGAGTGCCAGATGCCGTACCCACATCTAATATTTTTGTTCCGGCAGGTTTCCCCTGTACCCATTGATAAATCATCGAATGGCTTGACCAGGGATCTACCTTGTCATGGTATGGCATGGACATAAAACATTCCTTGCTGTTTAGCACAGGCACACAAAAAGATTATTTCAAATTTCGGCCAATAAGCCCATTTTATTGCAATCCATACATTTTAGTACGCGTTGGAATCAAGGTTGTTGTATATTATTGTAATGCAAATTAACATAACCACTTTTTCATTTCGATAGGATAAAAAAACAGCATTATCAATCACTTCTCCTGAAAATTACTTACCCCCATACTAATTAACTTATGGTAAACTTTTTTACGGTATGGACCATAAATCATTAACCACGCTCGAATACCCCAAAATACTGGAACGGCTGGCAAGCTATGCAGATTTTCGTGCTTCAGCCGAACTGGCGCTGCAAGTGCGCCCAACCACCGATCTCACAGAAGCTTTGAACCGGCTGGCTGCTACCACCGAAGCGCGCCGTCTGCTCAGTGTCAAGTCTGAGGTGGGGATTGGCGGTGCGCGCGATGTGCGCGATCTGGCGGACCGGGCTGGGCGCGGCGGGGTGTTGACCGGCAGTGAGCTGCAGGAAATCAAAAACACTCTGATCGCTTCTCGCGAGCTGTACCGCACCTTTGAAAAGAAAGAGGCGGAATACCCGCACCTGTTTATCACGGCACAAAAACTGCCGCCGCCGCCAGGGGTAATTGAAACCATCTCGCGGGCGATTTCCGAACGGGGTGAGGTTTTAGATTCGGCTTCTCCAAAACTCGGGTCCATTCGCTCTGAAATCAAAATTGCCCATGAGCGGCTGCTTTCCAAACTGACCAAACTGCTGAACGATCCAAAGAATCAGCCGCACCTGCAGGAATCCCTGATCACCCAGCGCAATGGGCGTTATGTCATACCACTGCGCGCCGAGTCAAAAGGGCGCATCCGCGCGATTGTGCACGACCAATCTTCTTCGGGGGCAACGCTGTTCATTGAACCGCTCATCGCGGTTGAACTGAACAACCAGTACCAGGAGCTGCAGCTTGCCGAACGAGATGAAGAACGCCGGATTTTAAGTGAAATTTCAAACCAGGTGGGCAATTACAGTCCGCTGATTAAAACACTGGTGGAAGGCCTGGCCGAGATTGACCTGGCATTGATGTGCGCCAAATACGCCGATGATTTACGCGCCAACGAGCCGGTTCTCCTGCCTTTTAAGAAAGTGGCCAAAGACCAGAAGCACCCTGGCAGCACCATTCAGTTGTACCATGCCCGCCACCCGCTGCTCGACCCGGAAACCGTTGTGGCGATCGATGTTAACCTGGATGAGCAGACCTACGCGCTGGTCATTACCGGCCCCAACACAGGCGGAAAAACCGTCACGCTCAAAACGGTTGGGCTGCTGGCATTAATGGCCCAATCCGGGCTGCATATACCCGCACAATCGGGATCAGCATTGAGCATTTTTAAAGACATTTACGCCGATATCGGCGATGAACAATCGATTGAACAATCGTTGTCCACCTTCTCCGGGCATATTACCAATATCGTGCGCATTTTACGCCGCGCAGATGCACACTGCCTGGTCTTGTTTGACGAGCTGGGCGCAGGCACCGATCCGCAAGAAGGCTCCGCACTGGCCCGGGCGATTCTGTCCCACCTGGTGGAAAAACGCATCACCAGCCTGATCGCTACCCATTACCCCGAATTAAAAGCCTTTGCACATGCCACGCCAGGGGTCGTCAACGCCAGTATGGAGTTTGATCTGCGCACCCTGCGCCCAACCTATCACCTGACGATTGGCCTGCCAGGGCGGTCCAATGCGCTGGCAATTGTGAACCGCCTGGGGTTGGATAAAACGATCATCGAGGCCGCCCGCGGTATGCTTGACCCCACCGACCTGCGCGCTGAAGATTTGCTGGACGAAATTCACCGCCAGCGCGACCTGGCTCGCAAAGCACGCGGTGCAGCCGACCGCGCCAATTACCAGGCGGAAAAACTCCGCGCTGAACTGGCCGCAAAACTGGAAAAAATTGAGGACGAGCGCCAATCCATCTTAGAGAAAGCTCGCACTGAACAGGCACAGGAAGTGGATGAACTGCGAGCTGAACTGGACGATCTGCGCAAAGCACTGGCACGCGCGCACCAACCGCTGGATGCGCTTAAACCAATGCAGGAAAAAGTGGAAAACTTGCAAGAAAAACTGCAAGCACCCGTGGAACGGCAATCCACTCCTGCCGCCGCACCGCGCGCGCTCAAACTTGGCGATAAAGTACACGTTCAATCGCTCAAAATGGATGGGGTCGTGGCTGCCATCAGCGAAAGCGAAGTGGAAGTGCAAATGGGCAACCTGCGCATCCGCGCCCGGTTAAACGATATTACCCGGCCAGGGAAATCTGAACCCATTGTGGAAGAAGTTCCCGCAAAAAAACAAAGCGCATCCTCCAGTCAAAGCAGCGGTTCCGCCGCTGGAAGCTCGCGCTCAACGGTTTTTGCCGCTTCTCCAGGCATGGAGTTGGACCTGCGCGGCCAGCGAGCCGAAGACGCGCTGGATGTGCTGGATCGCTACCTCGAGTCAGCGTACCTGGCAGGGATGCCGTTCGTGCGCATCATTCACGGCAAAGGCACCGGGAGGCTGCGCCAGGTAATCCGCGAGGCACTCTCACGCTCTGAATTTGTTTCCCGCCATGAAACAGGCCAGGAAAAAGAGGGCGGCGAGGGCGTGACCGTTGCTCATTTAGACACGGACTGACTTGTGCCGGGTTAAATAAAAAAGGTCGCCAGTGATTTCCCCAGTCACTACCGACCTTCCTGCGAGGGCTCCCTAGTTCCCTCACCCGATCTGCAATGTATATTTCATTACGGTTTATTTATACATTACGACCGTTGCCAAAACGTGGACAAATCCTCAATTTCCGACAAATTGGTCAAAATTCGTTTTAAAATGGTCAAAAGAATTCCGCAGAGCCGGATGCTGCACAGTTATCTGGTGAAGGATTTTCGCTAACCCTTGTGTTAATTTTGAGTCAACCTGGCCAAGCTGCTGTTGAGCAGTTAAGACCATGCGCAGGCCGCACAAAACGACCCAGGGATTTTCACCTTGCTCGCCAATACGAATGATTTCAGAGCCAAACTGGATTGCCCGAGATAACTCCCCACGGCGCAGCGCAATCGAGCCGCGCAGCCACAAGGGGCGCAGCATGATTGTGCTAAATTTGCGTGCTTTACTCTCCTGCTCTAATTGATCCGCCAGGTGCAGCGCCTCATCATCCTGGTGATTCATGTGTAGCAGCACAGCCTGGATCATTTGTGCCGTAATGTGAACCAATCCCAAATCGACCGGCAAAGAATGGTCAATCACCTTCTGATTCAGCATCAGTCCCTCTTGCACCTGTCCATTCCGGCCAAGCATATAAGCCAGCCGGGTTTCATTCAGGAGCCGCGGATTTATCGCGTCACTCTTTGTATTCGCCCCCATCTGGTAAGCCTGCAAACTGGATTGAAAATCCTCTATGATGCGATAAATATCCCCCAGGAGCGTAAAGGCCTCTGTCATTAATGGTGCGTTCGCGTGCTGTTCTGCCTTCAGACGTGCAATTTCAAAATCCTGATAGGCAGCGTCCAGTTCACCCCGGCCAACCTTAAGATGCCCGCGCTGAACATGGCTATGCCCGGAAAGCCGCCAGCTTTGAATTTCATCACCCAATTGGATGGCTTCATCGAAATATTTTTCCGCTTCTGTGTAACGTCCCATATAAAAATGGCAATTACCAATGACCAATAATGCCCTTGCCTTATAACCCGATTGGTACAGTAAGCGGCTAAGCAGCAAAGACTGCTCCGCAAAGGGCAAGGCTCTTTCTGGCCAGCCCTTCAACAAATTGACCACCGCCAATTGATAATAGGCATACGCAAGGGCTTTTTGGATATTCGTTTCTGTGAATTGTGCGCCTAACGCCACTACTTTTTGATGGTCTTGAATCGCTTCTTCAAACCGGTTTAATATGCTATAAAACACACCTCGCCGGTTATAGGCCTCCATCATCTCAAAGGTATGGCCCGCTTTTTCCAAATAAGCAATTGCATTCTCCAGATAACGTAAGCCCTGCTCTGCCTGAGAACGCATCCCCGCGACTCTGGCCAGACCACTCATTGCGCTGCCCATTAACAAGGATGAATAACGCTGCTCGCCAATCCGCTGCAAGGCTGCATAAATTCTCTCCGCCTGAGCTGCATCAAACTGGTCATAGGCCATATAAGCCCACTCTGTATACAACTGATAAATCGATAGATCATCCAATAAGTGATTGGTCTTCGGTAATAACGCTTCCGCCTGTTTAAATGCCGCGGCAGCCTCTGAAATAGCAAAAATCTGCCGGGCATACTGCCCAGCCTTCACCCAATGCTGGAAGGCAGACACGAATTCTCCAGCCTGTTCGTAATGGCGGGCAATCACCGAGGACTGCTGCTGTAAATTCCCGGCGCGTTCTTCCAGGGCTTTGGCGACCTTGAGATGAATCAACTGGCTGCGCGCCTGGCTTAGTTCCAGGATCATCACTTCGCGAACTTTATCATGGATAAATTCATACTCACCGGGTGCATTGACACGCCCATTCGGGCGGATAATCCGCACCCTTTCCATTTCTTCTAAAGCTGAAACAACCTGAGATAAATCCAATTGTGTGGCAGCCTGGAGTAAATCCGCGGTAAACGAATTTCCAACTACACCCGCGGTCACCAACACATTCTGGCTATTTGCAGAAACCAACCGCAGCCGGTCTCGGACCAGTGAATGAATATTACTGGACAGGGGAAGCTTATCCAGATTCTGGTAATTTTCAGGATCAAATGATTGATCCAATAAAGACCGCAGCGTTTCCAACAAGAAAAATGGATTACCTCCTGTATCACGAGCGATTCGATCCACAAACGCATCCTGAACGTTGGCTCCCAACACATAACGGGTCAGTTCCCCAACTTCCTCTCGATCCAATAGAGACAGAGGAATCTGGTGAACCATCCAGACTCCCTGGCTGCTGGAAAGGAAATGCTCCAGGGCTGGATTGGATTCTTCCGGACGGGCTGCAATCACCAACAGGCCGTGCATTTCAAAAAACTTATGGTCCAACAAATACGCCAGCACATCAAATGTATCAGCATCGCACCACTGCGCATCATCCAGGAAAAACAAGATACGCTGATGATTTGCCATTTGGGAAAACAGGTTGAATACTGCTTCACCGTAAAGGTGGCGCAATTCCTCGCCCATATATTCATACGAGGGGGTTGTGCCGGGACGAATATGCTCTAATTCAGGCAGCAATACGGCCAGTTGGTTCACCCAAACGGTATCTAATTTTTGCCATTCTTCCGGCAGCACCGAATGGCGCAGCAAATCAATTAATGGCGCATAGGGCACATTCTGGTCATGGAAATGCCCGCCTGCCATTAAAATGCGCGGGGCAGGGGCTAAGGACTGGTACAGTTCATACACCAGGCGGCTTTTCCCGGAGCCGGCCTCACCAAAAATCAATTGGGTGCCGCCAAGTTGTAAGGCAATTTTTAAATTCTTTAACAATTCCTCTCGCCCAACAAACGGTACCTGCAAACCAATCGAGCGGTACCAGGGTGAGGGCGGGGGAGGAACCGGCATGGTCATATCCCGCTGAATTTGTTCGCACAGCGCTATCAGAGCAGGCGGAACGGCACCTAAGGGTTGGTCATGGATGATTGCGCGCGCTTTCTGGCAATAGGCCAGGGCTTCGCTGCGCCGGCCTAACTCGCGCAGCCAGGAGATTGCCCGATAATACAGATCCAGGTTATATTCATCGGCTTCAATCGCTTTGCGCACCCAATAGACACCCGTCTCCAGGTCACCCGACAATCCACAGTGATCAGCAAGCAGTTCAATCAGGTTTTGGCGTTCCGTCGCCAAAACTCCATCCATGTAGATGATCCAATCATCAAAATTTTGGGTGGAAGGTACATTCGCCCCGGACAGAAAACGAGGAGAACGCCACAAATTCACCGCTTTAAGTGCCTGTTGGTACACCGATTCGGGCAGCGGATGAGTTGCCCTGCGCTGTGTGTAAGGGCGAATCTGATTAACCAGAATAGAATATTCCTGAAAATCGACGTAAACATGTTCACGATCCAGCCACACCAGGTCGTTGTCGGTTCCCAGCATGGTCGATTCCGGCAATTCTCTGCGCAGCCTGGAAAGAGCTTCGCGCAGCCGGGTGCGCGCCTCTTCTTCTGTTTGATCCGGCCAGAACATGAGCATTAAGTCTGCCCGGCTGACTGGTTCATCCTGGCAGGCCAAATAGAAAAGTAACGCCCGCAAAAGCCGGCGTTCAATTCGATATGGTTGATTTTCTTCAAATATTCCCGGTGTCCCTAGAACCAGTATCCGGAGTTTTGGTACCTTTGCCTGCATATTACCCCCTAATAATACAAAGAATTATTCATTCCCATCATTAAAATAACCGAATTATCCGCTGCTGTCAACTCTGTTTTTTTCCAACACAACCTGGGTTTTTAACCTGGCCGTCCCAATGGCTTCTTGAGCAGCTGTTAAATTGGCCTGGCTGATTCCGCCCAACATCAAAGCCAATTCCTGCGCCCGGTCTTCATCACCCATCAAATCAACCTGCGTTGACGTTCTTCCATCCGCCACTTGCTTACGCACCCGATAATGCTGATCGCCAAATGCGGCCAGCTGCGGCAAATGCGTCACACACAGCACCTGATGTTTCCGCGCCAGGTGCCAAAGCTTTTCACCCACCATGGTTCCCACCGGCCCGCTGATGCCGGTATCAATTTCATCAAAAATCAGGGTGGGAATTGAGTCTGCTTCGGTTAATACTTTTTTCAAAGCCAGCATCAGGCGCGATGTTTCGCCTCCGGAGGCAATCTTCACCAGCGGTTTCAACCCTTCGCCAGGGTTTGGTGCGATCAAAAATTCCACCTGGTCCAATCCGCGTTCATCAAAAGAGACCTTTTGCCCGTCCGGCAGTTTCACACCAGCCGGGTCTGGGCGGTATTCCATGCTGACCGAAAAACGCGCACCGGCCATTTTTAAGTCGGCCAGTTCGGTTTCCACTGCTTTGCCCAAAACCTCTGCGGCTTTCCGGCGGTGCACAGATAAGCGGCTGCCATGATCGGCTAATTTCACCAACAAAAGGCTCGTTTTGGCTTCCAGTTCTTCAATTCGTTCGGCGGAATTGGCAATGGTATCCAGTTCAGCACGGATTTGTTTGCCGTATTCCAAAACAGCATCAATCGTTGCCCCATATTTTCGCTTCAAGCGTTGAATTAAGTCCAGCCGCTCTTCCACCTGCTCCAGGCGGCGCGGATTATATTCAATACCTTCCAGGTAATCGCGCAAATCCCGTGAAAGATCGCTCATCGATTCCGCCAACGATTCCGCCAGTTCACTCATCGCCGCCTGTTGAGGGTCGATCCGGCTTAACGAGGCGAGCGCTTCAACAACCTGCCCAAACAAGTCACTCACAGCCGGGGTTTCAGCATCCCCTTCATCCAGCAAGGTAATCGACTGTTGAGCATACCCGGCCAGATTTTCTGCATTGGCCAGGCGGTTGCGCTCCCGGCGCAGTTCTTCCTCTTCGCCGATCACCAGCCGCGCCCCATCGATTTCTTGAATCTGGTAATTCAACAAATCCATTTTGCGGGCAGCATCTTGCTCCTGGCGGCGCAAATTCAACAATTCCGCCTGCACCTGTTTCCATTCACGGTAGGTTTCACGGTAAGCGGATAACAGTTCCTCACTCAACGCAAACTGGTCCAACAAGGAGAGGTGCTGGCGCACATTCAACAAGGAAAGATGTTCTGACTGTCCGTGAATATCGACCAGGTATTCACCCAGCTCGCGCAGCAGGCCCAGATTGACACTGCGCCCATTAATCCTGGCCGCATTGCGTCCGGCCAGCCGGACTTCACGGAAGACCTGCACCGTCTGGTCATCTTCCCATAAATCTTCTCGTTCCAAAAGTTCCTGCACAGCCTGCCGGTTGGCTTCCGGAATAGCGAAAATCGCTTCCACCACCGCCTTATCCGCCCCGCTGCGGATCAGCGTAGGGTCCGCACGCCCGCCCAACAAAGCAACAATCGCATCCAGAATGATCGATTTGCCCGCGCCGGTTTCACCGGTAAAGGTGGTCAGGCCGGGTTTAAAAGCCAGGTTCAGTTGATCGATGATGGCGAAATTCTCAATGTGCAGTTCTGTTAGCATACCGGCAGTCCATCCCGCTTTAGCGGATTTGAATACCACTCAAACGATAAAAAACCGTGCTGGTTACCAGCGTGGCATACACCCCGCCCCAAATTAATCCCCACAAAGAGCCGCCAAAACCGACCAGCAGGCCCACCAGTCCAACCAGGGGTAGGATTACGCCGCCAACAGCCGCAGCTCCCGCCGCAGCGCGGTACAACCAGCGCGAACGGCGTTTTTGGGTCGCCCAACGAACCGTCTCCGCGATGATCACCCCGGCAATGGGGGCAATAAACAGGGTAAAAAAGCCCAGGAAGGTGGCGATATAACTACCAATCAGGCTTAAGAGTCCGCCAATAAAAACCGCCAGCAAGTAATCATACCAGAGGGCGGTGTCAAACGCTTTTTGCTGTCCGCGCACACAATCTTTACAACGGTAGCCTGTGGGGGTCAAAATGGCACACTTGGAGCAGATTGGCCGCTCACAGCGATTGCAGCGCAACATCGTTTCAGTTTGCGGGTGATTCACGCAGTATAAAGAAGTTGTTGGGGGTGTTTCAATCATGATGTTCCACCTGCAGCAGGATTTTGTTCCATATACGTTGTCAAATTTCGATAAAAGTAACCCCGGTCCTCAAAACGAACAAATTGAACCGTGTCATGGTTTGCCTGGACGATTACTTCGTCACCGTCTTCCATCGTAACGGGCGGTTGGCCATCCACACTCAGCACAGCCTGGTGCGTGGTATTCACCTTGACCGTAACCACAGATCCCTCTGAGAGGATAATTGCCCGGTCCACCGAGAGATGCGGCGCTACGGCCACAATTAAAATATTCCGTAGTTCCGGCGGCATGATAGGCCCATTGGCAGCCAAAGCATAAGCAGTTGAGCCAGTGGGTGTGGAGACAATCAGGCCATCCGCGATATATTGAGAAAGCAAATACCCATCCACACTGGCCTGCAAACGGATGGGGCGCACATATTGTCCCCGGCAAACAACCACCTCATTCAATACAGCCCAACTTCCAAGGATCTGCCCCTGGCGGCATAAGGCTGCATTTAACATCATGCGCTGTTCCAGGCGGTATTTTCCTTCCAACAGGATCGGTAATTTTTCTCGCCACTGGTCGCGCTTGATTTCCATCAAGAAACCAAAACGCCCCAGGTTAATCCCCAGAACCGGAATGCCAAGCGGGGCGCACAAGTGACCGGCACGCAGCATGGTGCCGTCTCCACCCAGGACAATTAACAAATCGCACTCACCCTGGCGCAGCTGCTGCCGTAAGCTTTCATCCGGCAAAAGCCCCCAACTCACTTGCGGAACACCCTGTTCCTGTAAGAAGCGGGCAATAACCTGCGCCTCGGCAGGCGCATCCTCCATATATGGATGCACGCCGATAATCATCTTTTGGGGCACTGGCATCTTTGCACTCATGGTAATTTATTATACCAGTGCATCGAACGGGGTTTATAGCCTTTCCAGGCACGCGTAGCAAGTTTCGATAGGGATAAAACCCCGGAGTGCTTTGCATTGCGAAAGCCGTGTTCTTCACGGAGGTGATCAAAGGTCCGGGAAGTCAATCTGTGGTATATTAATTCATAACATTCTCCCAAGAATTCATCTCTCTGGGATACCACTGGAGCAGCCATGTATTTTGCGATTGAAGGCGTCATTGGCGTAGGAAAAACCACGCTGAGCAGGCTTCTGCAATCTCGCTTTGAAGCCAATTTACTGATGGAAGTCTTTGAAGAAAACCCCTTCTTAAGCAACTTTTATTCTGACCGGGCCAGATATGCCTTTCAGACTCAGATCTTTTTCTTACTCAGCCGTTATCACCAACAGCGGCGCGGTGTGCCGGAAATGCTCACCAAAAACGAGAATTTGATCAGCGACTACACCTTTGAAAAAGATGCTCTTTTTGCCAGTATCAATCTGCAAGGCGACGAATTGGAAATGTACTACCGCGTTCATGAGGCGCTGGCTGAAAAAATTACCCCGCCCGCAATGGTCGTATATTTACGCGCCAGTACCGACCGGTTGATGGAACGAATTGCCCTGCGGGATCGTCCTTATGAGAGAAACATGGAGCGCGCTTATATCCATGAGTTAAACCAGGCGTATGATGATTTTTACCTCAACAAATCCCGTTCTGTGCCTGTCTTAACCATCGATTCCAATGATCTGGATTTTGTGCGCAACGTGGAAGACTTAAACTTGATTGAAAATAAAATTCGCCAGGCACTTCACCTGGCCCCATTCCAACCGGAATTACCGATCCAGGATAAGGCCGGCTGAATCTTTATTTTGTAATGAAAGGGGAGCGGCATGCGCATCACACGAGAAACTCTCTTAAAAATAGCTCGTGAAACTGCAGAACGGCAGGGCAGGCGAGACCGCGGTCTGGTTTGTATTTACTTAACCGGATCGCTGCTGACCGAAACACCCTTATTAGGTGGTTCAACAGATATCGACCTGGTGTATGTACATTCAGCCCAACCCATCATCCCGCGAGAAATTATCCAAATCAATGATGAAGTGCATCTGGATATTGCCCATTACTCCATTTCAGATTTTCAACCCGCGCGCAAACTGCGCCACGAACCCTGGCTCGGTTCCTATTTAACCTATAACCCTATTGTGCTGCACGATATGCAGCACTGGTTTGAGTTTACCCAGGCTTCTGCAGGTGCGCAGTTCGACCAGCCGGAAAACACCATTCTGCGCGCCCGAAAATTCAGCGAAAGTGCCCGCCAGGGCTGGATGGATTTGCAAACCAGCCAGGTGCCCGGAATTTCTCAGCAGATAATGCGTTACCTGAAAGTGATGGAGCAGGCTGCCAATGCCATCGCTGTGCTTTCCGGGCCGCCCCTGACCGAACGCCGTTTTCTGCTGGAATATCCCCGCTGCGCTGCTGCCATCAACCGGCCAGGGCTTGCGGCTGGTTTGGGTGATTTAATTTCCGGTGACGAGATTAACCAGGAAAAAAGCACTGCGCTGCTGCCCAGCTGGCAGGCGGCATTCCTGGCTGCCTGCGCCGCCAGCACCGAGGAACCCAAAATTCACCCTGCGCGGCTGCATTATTACGGCAAAGCCATTGAGACACTTTCAGCGGACCAACCCAGCGCAGCAGCCTGGCTGCTATTGCGTACCTGGACGCGTTCCATTGCTATTTTAGGCGATTCGCCAGATCATCAAAACGCCTGGCTGCAAGCCTGCCAGCTTTTCATGCTGGATATGGAACATTTTGAAGAGCGCCTTAATGGATTGGACGGTTATCTGGATACGGTTGAAGAGACGCTGGATGAGTATTCGCAAAAGCATGGCGTATAGCCTATATGTGGGGGGTAAGATTTACCAATTTCAAACCGAGGTTTTCCACAAAAACTGTGGATAAATGCCAAAAAACTGTGGATAAACGGTATAAACTGTGGAAAACTCCCCCTTTTTGGGGATAATTATCCCCCTTACAATATCCTCTTCACCCCCCATATATGGGGGGTGTTTTTGATCTCAACCCAGATGTTTTTTTTGCTGTGGAAACTGTGGATAATTCATCCAAACTTCTCAAAAGTTATCCACAGCCCGTCTTGTAAAACTTTTGGGCAGATTCACCCTATTTGTGGGGGTGGCTTGAGTGAATCACCCCAGAAATGGGGAAGAATCGGCATCCAAAAGGGTTTATCCACATATCCACAGGCCCTACTGAATCTACGAATCCATTTTCTTACAAAATATAAAAAGGTTAAATTATCGCTTGTATATCCACCATAATTCTTGTACAATTTTGACAAGAATGGTGTATGTTTTTTATCCCTGAAGGGCGCAAGCAGGTCGTTGTCCATTTCATTTAGAAGGGAGACAGAAAGATGGACGTCATCAAAGTCAAAGCGAACTCCCGAACAGCTGCGGTAGCTGGGGCGATTGCAGGGGTGATCCGTGAACATAAACGCGCTGAAGTTCAAGCAATTGGCGCGGGTGCTGTTAATCAAGCGATTAAAGCCCTGGTTTTGGCTAAGGGTTACTTAGCTGAAGATGGTATCCCTGTGGTATGCATTCCTGAATTCGTTGACGTAGATATTGATGGCAAGATAAGAACCGCCATCAAGTTGACTGTCGAACCACGCTGATTATCGGTTAAATAAATAAGCCCAGGTATAAACACCCGGGCTTGTTGTGATTCAATCTGTGCTTGCCAGTGAAATAGTCTGGCACGGATTTGATTCCTTAATCCGTAGCCATATTCACTTCTTCGGCAGAAAAGACCACCTCTTCTTTGCCGGTTAATTTGTCCTGCACTTTGCGCAGCACCAGATCAAGATGTTTGGAATGAGCAACGTAATCCAAATCATCAGCGGGCACAGTTAACACCGGGCAGTAGGTAAAATTATTGATCCATTCTTCATACAGCCGGTTTAACTGGTCCAGGTAATCGGCGGTGATGGATCGTTCGTAGTCCCGGTTGCGCTGGGTGATGCGCTTTAAGAGCGTGTTAGAAGAAGCGCGTAAATAAATTACCAGGTCCGGCGGGGGCAGGGTATCCGCCATTGCCAGGTAGAGCGTGCGATAGGTGTGGTAATCGCGGTCGCTGAGATACCCTTGCAGGTGCAGATTTTGGGCGAAAACCTCTGCGTCTTCATAAATGCTGCGGTCTTGAATCACAGGGCCGGCATACCGGACCAGTTGTTGGTGAATACGCAGCCGGTGGGAGAGGAAAAAGATTTGTGAGTGAAAACCCCAGGTGCGCATGTCCTGGTAAAAGTCTGCCAGGTAGGGATTTTCTGTAACTGGCTCAAAAAATGGCTCCCAACCCAGCCTTTCACATAACAAACGGACAAGCGTAGATTTCCCTACGCCGATGTTCCCGGCGACAGCGATGAATTTTTTCATAGCAGAAACCTCGTGCAGATTATTTGGATAATTTGCCAGCCAACTCTAAATCAATCACTTGCTGGAATACTTCATACGGCTGCGCACCAATTAATGCAATTCCATTGATAAAAAAGGTTGGAGTGGATTGTACACCCAACTGGCTGGCATAATCAAAATCAGCTTTTACTTCTTCCTGGTATTTATTGCTGGACACGCACTGATTAAATTGATCCATATCCAGGCCAATCTCTGCGGCAAAAGCCTGGTAGGTGGATGCGCTTAATTCTTTGGAGCCGCTGAATAAAAGATTGTGAAAATCCCAATATTTTCCTTGTTCATGGGCGCAGTTTGCAGACACCGCCGCAGGCTCAGCCTCGGGATGGATGCTGTAGAGCGGAAAATCACGGTACACCAGGCGAATTTGATCCGGGTAAGCCTGTTTTAGCTGCTTCCACACCTGGTCGTGCCAGCGCTGGCAGTACGGGCATTGAAAATCGCTGAATTCGATGATGGTGATGGGCGCATCTTCCGGCCCCAAAATGGGATCATCGTCGATGTCCACTGTGTAGCGTGTGACCTGGCGCGGTTCATCCGCAGCGGGCTGTGCCTCGGGTTGTGTTTCGGGTTGTGTCTCGGGTTGTTGGGCTGCCGCAGTAGATTCGGCCTCCTGAATGCGGGCTTCCAGCACACTGACCTGGGTACCCCAAATTCCATATCCTGCGCCAAGACCTGCACCAATCAAGACAATGCCCAATACGACTGCCAGCAGCCAGGAAATTTGAATGGTTCCGGCTGGCTTTTGTGGATTTATCGAGGTGATAGGGGAATTTTCGCTCATGTTGTCATTATAACATGCCCCAATCTGCGGGGATTCGCTTCAAAGCAAAGGGTTTTTGCGGAGATGGCTTTAAACAAAACCGGCTGTCCTTGAGAGAACAGCCGGTTATCAAACCAACAATTTCTAATTAAGCTTTTTGGGGAGCGCCCACGGGGCAAACATCAGCGCAGGCACCGCAGTCCTGGCACTTTGCTGCATCGATGACATAAATACCATTAACCTCAGAGATCGCACCTTCGGGGCATTCAGCCTCGCAAGCACCGCACATGATGCAATCGCTCGTAATAACGTAAGCCATGTCAGCTATCCTTTCCTTTGTGAAATAATTCTTTTACCTGCAAGAAGGATAGCATAATCTGATCTTTCGGAATACTTGAATATTGTCATCATTTTGGGGTTAAAATGTCATACCGTAATGCGATATAGCTCATCCGGATTGGTTTAATAAGCCCCGCGATGGTTTTCTTTGTAATCGAATCTTTTTGGCACTTATTTTCTAACCGCAGGAATGCCCAGGCGCGCCGCCACTGCCTCAAGGTCCGGAGATTGAACTTGCTCGGCCAGGCCGGCGTCCATCTTCAGCGCAATTTCAGGGTTAATGGGCAGTCTTGCCAGCACTTCAGTTTGGGCGACCTCTGCTATTTCAGCGGCATGGCTGGGGCCAAATATTTCATGCCGTTTGCCGGTATCCGGGCAGGGATAATAGCTGAAGTTTTCAATAATTCCCAGGATGGGGATATCCAGGTTTTTTAACATATGCACCGCTTTGCGTACCACCAGGGCGGCCAGCTGCTGCGGAGAGGTGATTAAGACAGCTCCACTCAAGGGCAGATTTTTGATCACCGTGATGGCGGCATCCGCGGTACCGGGCGGCAAATCTACCAACAGGGTGTTCAGCCGTCCCCATAAGACGTTATTCCAAAATTGTTGGATTGTGGTGGAAATCATCGGCCCGCGCCAGATTACGGCGGTATCTTCTTCCGGCACCATTAAATTGGTGGAAATGATGCGAATACCGAGCGGCGTAATTGCCGGCAAAATTCCCTGTTCGCTGCCGCGCAGACCACCCGCAGGCAGGCCAAATAATTTGGGAATGCTTGGCCCGGTAATGTCCGCGTCCAGAATACCCACCTTTTGCCCCGAGCGCGCCAGCGCTACGGCCAGCATGGCGGTGACGGAGGATTTGCCTACCCCGCCTTTACCGCTCATAACAGCAACCACCTGATCCACTTTGTTGAGTATATTGAGTTTGGGCAGAATAGGCTGAGCCTGTGCAATGACCGCTTTGCGTTCTTCTTCGGTCATTACCCCAAAATCTACCTGGACGCTGCTGATATCGGGCAGGGCTTTCAAGACTGCCTGAGCGTTATAGGCCATCTGATCGCGCATGGGGCAGGTGGGCACGGTCAGTGCGAGGGTGAAACGCACTGCTCCCGAATCGCTGATCTGAATTTCGCGGGCCATACCCAGATCAACGATATTCCGGCCTATTTCCGGGTCGATCACTTTTTTCAGGGCTTCGCGGATTTCTTGCTCGGTAATCATGCGCACACTCCATTGGTGGATGCTGCTGGTACAGCGGAAAGATTTAAATTATTGGCCTGCCGGTGAAAGAGGTTCATCCTGATATCTTCCGGACGGCCAGCACTTGTTTAGTATAACAAATCTTTTTCAGGCTTTCACCCGCCGCTGCCGGTACCAGTCCACCGATTCTTTTAGGGCAACCCGGATGGGGGTGTAGGTAAGCCCTAATTCGCGGCACGCCTTTTCTCCGCTGTAGTAAAAACCGGCTTGCAGGGTGCGGCCTGCCTCAACGGAAAGTCCCCACCAGGGCGGCTGTTTGGTAACGGATGACAGGCCGGTTAGCAGGTAGGCTGCGCTCATAACCATCCAGTCTGGCAAACGGAACGGCGGCATACGCATATTGCCCGCCTCGCATAATAAACGGACATAATCCAGCCCGTTATAAGCCTCATTTCCGATCAGGTACTTTTCACCCAGGTTGTCTGGTTTTTCGGCGGCACGCAATATCGCAGTGCAAACATCCTTTACATACACGTAGGTTTCTATCGAGTTTTTAAAAATGACACTGGGTACCCGTCCGTACACAATATCACGGATATATACGCCGCTGGGTTTATCGTCCCCTGCGCCTAAGACAATTCCCGGATATAAAGCGACAAGGGGCAGTCCTTTTTCTTGAAAAAGCTGCCAGGCAATTTGATCTGCGGCTGCTTTGGTGCGCGCATATTCGCTGAACAGTTTTGCGCCAGGGATGCAAGCTTCATTAAATGGAATCTCGGCTGGCTTGCCAAAAACGGCTACCGTGCTGACATAGATCACTTTTTGAATACCGGCCTGCAGTGCGGCTTCCAACACATTGCGCGTACCGTCTATATTGACCCTGGTAAATTCGCCTGGGTCGGGCAGCCACATTGAATACAAATTGGCCAGGTGAAAGAGCCAGTCGCTGCCCTGCATGCCGGACAGGATGGCTTCACAATCATTAACATCTCCATACACCAGGGCTGCTCCAGCCGCGGTTAATGCCGCGGTGCGGCTGGTTTTGCGCACCAGGCAGGTTACAGAATGACCCTGTTGGATCAGGTATGGAACCAGATGACTGCCAATAAAGCCAGTTCCGCCCGTGACGAAGATCTTCAATGAACGGCCTCCTGTGATGGAATCAATGGATGTGCAAAGTTGCGTCTTAGGGGAGAATAAATAGATTAAGCGGGATCGAATCAGGCGGGACGGCTGAGCGTTGCGCGAACGACAAAACGGTCGATTGCGCCAAAGCGGTACTTGTAATCCTCGTTCCCGCGCATGAAATCAAACTCAGTCCGCTGCTGGTGGTTTGACCACTGTAATAGATATCCCAATAACACCCAACCGGGCGAATATTCCATATATTGACGGTTTAGACCGGAATTATATACCCAGATGCGGTTGCCGTAATCAAAATTTAGGTAGGCGGCAGCCTTTGCACCGTTAACCGTCAGGAAAACCAGCTGTAGTGATCCTGCCGTAAAGGCAACCTGAATGGTTGATTTCATTGTCTGGCGCATTTGCGGGGTCAGGAAAACCGCTTTTTCCGGGTCTTGAGCCATTAACTCCAGAAAGGCCTCGGCTTCTGCTTCCAGGCTGTCTGCGTCTTCAACAATGTACCACTGGACCGGCAGCTCACTTTCTTCGGCGCGGCGGATTTTGCGGCGAATTTCGTGGCGCTGCTTTTTATCAATGCCGGAAAGATATGCTTCCCAGTCACCAGGGAGTGGAATAAACGGCGAATGCTGCAAATTTTCTTGCCGGTAGTCCAATCCATGCCGCTGTGCTGCGTCCTGCAAGGCGGCCAGGGTGGGGGAATGATCCAACAGATTATAAAAATCCAGGGCAGCCCACTGCGGCTGATCTTCTTGCAGCAGATAGGGCAGCAGAGCATCCACAAAGCGGGCTAAATCTTGCGGGCGGACGATTAAATCCAGGTAGTCTGAGATTTCAATACTGCCCAAAAGCAAAAACGCAGGCTGCCCGGCGTGGTTGATTGTATGAAAAAACGGAGCCACCCCAATTAAATTTCCGTCTTCGTGGGCTGTGATGATTGACAGGCTGGCCTGCAGCCACTCTCCGCCGCCGCGGGTCTGCCACCAGGCTTCCAGGTATTCGTATCGCAAAAAGGGAACATCATTTGTGCTTTGCGCAAGCAGAACGTTCCATTCGGTGCGCAGTGATTCAGGGAAGGACGTGTGTTGTTTCAGAGTGATCATAAGCAAAATGATTATACCGCCGAATAAGTTACCATCCAGCGGTTGTGCAAGGTTGACCTGGAAACCTGCATCAAAAATCTCTCCAGCGCAGGCGGTTTGTGTGTATAATAAACAAAAATTTGTTTTTAGAAAGGGCGGCATTTATGAAAGCAACGGTCCTTCAACAGCATCTGGCACACGGCCTGGGAATGGTTTCAAGGGCTGTTTCTCCCCGCAGCACTCTGCCGGTCCTTGCAAATGTTCTCGTCGCAACCGACGAAGGCCGGCTGCGACTTTCCGCAACCAACCTGGAACTGGGCATCACCTGCTGGATTCCGGCTCAAATTAGCGAAGAAGGTTCGGTCACGGTTCCTGCACGCACGTTTGCCGATCTGATTAATGCGCTGCCAAGCGATCAGGTTCAGCTTTCGTTGAACACGCGCACTCAGACGATGAATGTTCGCTGCGGCACCAACATCACCGATATTAAAGGCATTGACGCGCAAGAGTTTCCACCCATGCCTGTGCCTGACCTGATGGAGGGTGTCAGCCTGAATGTTTCCGATTTCAAGGAAATGATTCAGCAGGTTGTTTTCTCGGCCTCCGCAGATGAAGCTCGTCCGGTACTGCAAGGTGTTTTAATGACCATCAATAATAATGAGGTCACCCTGGCAGCCACGGATGGCTTCCGGATCTCGGTGCGCAAAGCCTTGCTTTCCAACCCGGTTCGCCAGGCCATTTCGGTGATCATCCCCGGGCGCGCGTTGAGTGAATTGGCTCGGATTGCTACGGATGGTGAGCAGACCTTAACCATGAATGTTCCGCCCGGACGCGGGCAGGTGATTTTCCACGTCAAAGATGCTGAACTGGTTTCTCAGCTCATTGATGGAAACTTCCCGGATTACAAAGTAATTATTCCGCGCTCGTCTAAGACGCATACTATCTTATCCACCGCCGGGTTCTTAAAAGCCTGCAAGCAGGCGGAAATTATTGCCCGCGAGGGGAATAATGTGGTGAGGCTCAATATATTGGCACAGGGTGACCAGCCGGGGGTGGTGGAGATTTCCGCCCAATCGGAGGAAACCGGTACCAGTGATATTAAAGTGGATGCCAATGTGGACGGCCCCGGCCTGTTAATTGCTTTCAATGTGCGCTTCCTGCGCGAGGTGCTGGATGTGATTAAGACTCCCAGCATTGCCCTGGAAACCAATGCAAATAATACGCCAGCAACCATCAAGCCGATTGGTGACGACAATTACACGCATGTGATTATGCCCATGCACCTGGGGTAACCCGCTTGATCGAAGAAGATGATATCCCGTCCACTGTTCTGGGCGGGATATTTTTTATGCCTTATGATTTGGACATCTGCTCTCTGGAATGGTAGAATCAATCAAGCACAGCCCACAATACCGCAATTACATAGAAACCCCCATTGAAACAGCCTGAATTTTAAGGCAGATTATCGAGAAATTTCAGTCCGGTTATAGTCGATTTTTTGAGGGATATTATGGCTTTTTCCGCAACCCATGTTGACCGGTTGGTGTCCGTTTATCTGGCCGTGGGGCAGTACCCCATTTTGAGTGGACGGATTCGCTCGCAAATGCGCCGTGAGCTGTTCTCCCGCGGATTAGTTTCGCCCGCTCAATTTGAAAACGAAGTCCGCAAGCTGTCCATTCTCAGCCAGGAGCGCGAAGGGCTGCGTGATCCTTATGGCGAAGAACCGGTGGAAGTGTGGGAGGTGCGCCTTTCGCGGGTGCGCGATCAATTAACCGACTTGAAGTTTAGCCAACATCTGACCTTAGAGGTATTGGAAGAAATTATTAAGGATGTGCTCAGCGAACGAGGCATCGATATGGTTGGACTGATGCTTTCGTTGAATCCGGAACTGGCGCCGTTAGACCTTGTCTTTGAACAGGCCATGACTATTGAACGCCTTCCGGAAGAGGAGCGCGCTCAATACATGGCGCGCCTGCAAGAAACCAAAGTGGTACTCATCCGCAACCTGATCAGCGATCAACTGCGGTATATTAACGTAGCCAAGCAGTGGTTTACCATCCCAGACTTGATGACCATCCGGCAGCGCAAGATTGGGCCAGGCCGGATTGGCGGTAAAGCCGCCGGTATGCTGCTGGCCTACCGTATCTTAAAAGAGTCAGCAGAACTGTCTCAGGATACCTGCTTATCCACCCCGGATTCCTATTATGTCGGCGCGGACGTGATGTATACCTTCATGTCGATTAATAACCTGTATCATTGGAATGACCAGAAGTACAAGACAGAAACTGAAATGCGCGCCGATTATCCCAAAATTCTCAGCGACTACGAACAGGGTGAATTTCGCCCGGATATCATCGGCAAGCTGGAGGCCATGCTGGGCACCGTTGGGCGGGTACCGATGATTGTGCGCTCCTCCAGCCTCCTGGAAGATAATTTTGGCACCGCCTTTGCCGGAAAATATGAAAGTATCTTCTTGCCTAACCAGGGTACCAGCCAGCAAAATCTGCACGACCTGACCCGCGCCATTGCGCGAATTTATGCCACCACGCTCAACCCCAACGCGCTGCTCTACCGGCGCAGCCGCGGATTGCAAGACTATGATGAACGTATGGCCGTCTTGATTCAAACGGTGGAGGGGGAGCGCTTTGGCCGGTATTACCTTCCGCACGGCGCAGGGGTGGCTTTTAGCCGCAACCTGTATCGTTGGGCTCCCCAAATTCAGCGCGAGGCTGGATTTGTGCGCCTTGTGTGGGGATTGGGCACGCGGGCTGTGGACCGGGTTGGGAATGATTATCCGCGCCTGATTGCCCTCAGCCACCCGCTGCTGCGCCCTTCCACAGATCCGCGTTCCATCCGGCGCTATTCACAGCAGTACGTGGACGTGATTGATCTGGAGGCCAACGAATTCCGCACCCTGGATGCAAGCGATTTGCTCAATGCGGATTACGGGCCTTTGCGCTATATTGTCCAGATTGAAGAGGATGGGTACCTGACCTCACTGCGCACCCGCTTGCTGGGGGATGGAGCTCGCAATCTGGTCATCACGTATGAAGAATTGCTGCGCCGTACTCCGTTTACCGAGCGCATGCGCAATATTTTGCAAATTTTGGAAAAGAATTATAAAGCACCGGTGGACCTGGAATTTACGCTGCGGATTCGGGAAGATGCCAACGGCAAACCAGAGCTGTGCATTACGCTGCTGCAATGCCGCCCGCAAAGTCAGCTGCAGGCAACCGCCGCCGCTTCTTTACCCAGTGCCCTTTCTCAAAAAGATATTGTCTTTGCCACCCGCTTTGTGGTGCCGGAAGGAAATATCGAACGGGTGGATTATGTGGTATTTGTTCCACCGGAGGAGTATTACCGGCTGCCGACATTAATTCACCGCACCGACCTGGCGCGTGCTATTGGACGGTTGAATGCCGCGCTGGAAAAAGAAAAATTCATCTGTGTGGGGCCGGGGCGTTGGGGCAGTTCCAATTCTGATCTGGGTGTGCCGATTGATTATGGCGATATCTACCACGCCCGCTCTTTGGTGGAACTGGCCGGGCAAAACATCGGCCTGCCGCCGGAGCCTTCGCTGGGCACGCATTTCTTCCAGGACCTGCTCGAGTCGCAGATCTATCCGTTGGCAATTTATTTGGACGACGAACAAAATATCTTCTCTCGTGAATTTTTCTACGAAACACCGAATCGTCTGCAAGAGTGGATCACGATTTCTGATGAAATCTGCAGCAGCCTGCGGCTGATCCGTGTATCCGATTTCCGCGCGGAGCACTGCTTACAAATTGTCATGAGTGACGAGAAAAGTGAAGCGGTGGCTTTCTTGAAAAAATCAGAGAATAATTTATAGAAATAATGTTCTATAAATTTTGAACACAATCTGTCAGTTTTCGAGACAGATCCATCCTTGATGCACCGGGTCTAATAACCCAAAGAGCCGTTGTTGCACGCTTTTCTACGCCCTTCTGGAGAATCAAACAGTTAATTTTTACACAAAAATGAAAAGTTAAATTTAACAGAAAGGCTTACAGCAAGATTTTTTTAGCAAATTTCCTGTGCTTATTATAAAAAATAACCGCGGTCCGGCTCGGAACGCGGTTATTTTTGTGGTCAAATGACCGTTTATTGATTCAACATCAAGGTTGTGCGGTTGAATGAACGCACACTCAAGCGGATCAAAACAGCAGCAATAATCCAGAAGAATAAGCCCACCAGCATCCCCACGCCAACGCTCAGGTACAGTACGCCAGTGGCCTGTCCGGCGATCAAGGCCAGCACAACCAGCACCAGCGAGCCGCTCATTTGATAGGCACCCATGAATGATTTGGTGCGCGCGGAGATCAGCACGGTGGCGCCGATGGCAAGTGCGCTGACGGCTGGCGTGACCCATAAGATCAACGGCCACCAGGTGGGAATGGGGAACCAGACCCGTCCCATGATGGGATTTCCAGCCACGTTCATCACCAGGGTGTATAGGCCAAAACTGCCCCAGGTGATGGTGATGGAAGGCGCAAAAGCTGCCAACATTTTGCCTATAAAGAGTTCAGAGTCGGTGGCGGCGGAATACAGCAAGGCTTCCAGTGTTTTGCGTTCTCGTTCGCCCGCGAATGATTCGGCGGCAATAATGGATGAAAACATCAGCGGCATGATCAAAAAGAAGGGCGCAAAGAAGAATCCCAGAAACACCATCAGCATTTTCTGGTTTAAATTCAACCCAACCAGGTATTGTCCCATCGTGAAAGGAATCTTTTCGATGAACTTTGCCAGGTCAGGGTCCGCCATCATCTGGTTTGCGAAGGCAGGGTTGCGCGGCGCCAGGATAATGATCAAGGGCAAAACAACCACAAAAATTAATGGCACAATCAGCATAGGCACCCAGGCGGCCTGGTTTTGCCGTACTTCTAAGAGATCTTTTTTGGCAATTGCCAGAATGTTGGTGAGCTTCATGACTGACCTTCCTGTACACCGTTTTGCATCGTAAAGTAAATTTCTTCCAGCGATATTTCCTGCGGCTGGAGACTGACAATCTTTCCATGATTATGGATAATCGTTTCAGCCAATTGCGGAATCACAGCCTTTTCGGCTACCTGGACGCGGTACTGGTGATCTTTAATCTTGACCTGCGTCACGCCATTGATTCCGGATAATTTCGCCATCCAATCTGCAGTAGGGGCATCCCATAATTCGACATCCACCCAGATACCGGGAGCAATCTTGCGCCGCAGCTCGTCCAGCGTACCCAGTGCAATTAGCTGGCCTTGATTCAAAATGGCCACCCGGTCGCACAGCCGCTGCGCTTCATTGAGTAAATGCGTGCAAAGAAAGACAGTGCTGCCGTTTTTGCGCCCGATTTGTTCCACCAGGTCGCGCACCTGGGCAGAGGCTTCCGGATCCAGTCCGGAGGTGGGTTCGTCCAGGAATAATAAAGCCGGATCATTGAGCAGAGAACGAGCCAGAGCCAGACGCTGTTTCATGCCTTTACTGAAGGTTCCTACGCGGTCGTTGGCGCGTTTGCCAAACTCAAAGATTTCGAGCAATTCGCTGATGCGCTTCTTTTGCTGATCTTTACTCATTCCAGAAAGTGTGGCAAAGAATTCCAGGTTCTGAACCGCGGAGAGGCGTTCGTAGAGTGCCGGAGTTTCGGTTAATACACCGGTCAGGCGGCGCACCTGGCTGCCTTGTTGTGCCGGATTAAGTCCAAGCACTTCAATTTGGCCGGAGGTCGGCAGAAACATCCCGTTGAGCAGCCGGATCGTAGTGGTTTTACCGGCACCGTTTGGACCGAGCAGGCCGAAGATTTCGCCGGGGTAAGCCTCAAAACTCAAATCTTTGAGCGCTTGCCGCTGTCCGTAGTGATGGGTCAATTGATTGACTTTAACGATAGTTTGCATATCTGTTTTCCTGTAAATGTTTCACGTGAAACCTTTTTGCAGTCTGTTGGGTGCAATTGTTTCACGTGAAACAAAAAAGATCGATTTTACTCTTCTGACTTCGTGCTGACGCCTGTATTTTGTGCTAATGAAACCATTCCGCTCAGGCCGCCCAGGTTCATGGTGTCCACTGCGCTGGAGGGCACAATCACCAATGCGCCCTTTTCCTTGAGTCCCTCAAAGAGCATGTTCATGGCGCGCAGGTGCAGGGCGGTGGGGTTGTTGATGTAAGCCATTGAGGCTTCGGCAAACGAATCGGCGATTTGCTTTTCAGATTCGCCGAGGATCACACGCGCCTGGCGTTCTCGTTCTGCCTGTGCCTGGCGGCTCATCGCGTCTTCCAGTCCTTGCGG